>NZ_AP024871.1:1264081-1580101 GCF_024346875.1 Vibrio gallicus | reverse complement strand
ATAACATCAGGAACGAGACCTATACCCAAACTTGCAGAACATGCGTGACGTACCACATTGAGATCAGAAGCCTCAAGGCGTCCTTTAGCTTTATTGACTACGGTTTCACCATGAGTGTTAACCAGTGACCAATGCGTTAAAGGCAAGCCTTTCAATAGGGCATGGTTAGCCAGGTCTTCGGCGTGTTGCAGTGATGC
Source organism: Vibrio gallicus (assembly GCF_024346875.1). Lineage (NCBI taxonomy): Bacteria > Pseudomonadati > Pseudomonadota > Gammaproteobacteria > Vibrionales > Vibrionaceae > Vibrio > Vibrio gallicus. The sequence continues at coordinate 1,579,904 of NZ_AP024871.1, read as the reverse complement.
TGATGAGTTTTGAAGATACTCTGGGCTTGCCACCAAGATATCTTTCACTTCAGTTAGCTTGCGTGCAATTAGGTTTGAGTCACGCTGTGGACCAACGCGGAATATCATATCCCACTCAGTTGGGTCCAATTCATCTGCGCGGTTAGTCATTGAAAGATCCAAGTGGATATCTGGATAGGTTTTCATGAACTTTTCAAACATCGGCATCAACATACGCTTTGTGAGGTTAGCTGGTGTTGATATACGCAAGCGACCCGCAGCACCACGACACTCTTCACCAAGTTCTACTGCAGCAGAAGAAATTTGCTTTAGAAGGGGACCGCATTCTTGATAGAAGCGTTGTCCAGCTTCGGTCAAGGTTAGCTTGCGAGCGTGTCGGTTTAATAGTCTTAGATCGATAGCATCTTCTAAGGCTTGGATTCTACGCGTGATGGTAGCAACCGGAATACGCGTTGCTCTAGAGGTCGCTGTATAGCTTCCGTGCTCTACTACTTGGCGGAACAAGTTTAGGTCATCGAGTTTCATAGTATCTTTCATGATCTTGAAATACGCTCACTTGGTTAATCAATTGATCCCATATGGATCGGATAAATATGTTTTTATTATCAATTAGTTTTGCATATTTGTCGCTAATTTAAAGGAATTATCTTTGAGATTCTATTGTCTGACATCTAATGTTATAGCTGAACATGTAAATTTTAGGGGTAAATTGTGCAACAAATGAGCGCTGAGGCAGAAATACCAATGAAGCAACAAGTAAATGCAAAGCAGGTCTTGGTGTTGGATGATGATCCCGTCTTTCGAGCTTTAGTTCGTTCGCTATTGGAGTCCCAAGGATATCAAGTAACAGAAGGTGATAACGGCCTTACCGGTTTACAAAGCTTGACTACCGCCGTTCCCGATCTTGTCATCTGCGATATAGAGATGCCATTACTAAATGGTATTGAATTTGTTGAAGAGGTCAGCCATCAATATCCATCGCTACCCATGATTGTTGTATCTGGCACAGGTAAAATGTCAGTGGTGGCGAAAGCGTTAAAATTTGGAATTAAGGATTTTGTGACCAAACCTATTGCTGACCCAGTACACCTGCTTGATACGGTTTCTAGTACGCTAAAAGAGTCGCAGGATTCTATGTTAATGAGCCGTGACTTTTCAAGTCAATGGTTTCGCCTAAATGAGCAGGGTGAGCTTCCTGAAGATCAAGAGCTACATTGGCATCTTGATTATCTACATCAGCATCCAGATGTATCTAGGGAGTTGCTACAGGCTCTTTTACCTGAGCCTCGCACTCAGCAAGGAGATTGGACGTTAAATTTTAGGGTTCTACAGAATCCAGAACGGGTACCGCTGGTGTTTGATTATGCATGGAATATCAATGGTCAGTTTTTGTTTTATATCGTGGATTCAAATGTTGCCCAAGATCTAGCCGTTTCGTCAACGCTGCTAGTACGAGCTCTATTTGATGATTATATTCGAAACCACGATGGGCAGCTTTTTCATCTAGAAGAGTTACTCATAAACCTGTCAAAGGCGATTAACGTTGCTGAGTGTGCCGCTCCACTTAACGCTGCGGTCGGTTTAGTCGATTTCCCATCTCAAAGTATTGAACTGCATTCGGCGGGGGTATCGGCACATTGGCACAATGGCACTAACACAACCACTGTTAATACGCCTAAGTGTCTTGGTGTTAACCAAGATAGAGAAACCACAGTCTGTAATATGAGTCGTGAGCATAGCAACAGCTTAAAACTGACCGGTTTAGACTCCAGTACTTGCCAGCTTATTATTCAAAACAGACAGATTTAGTGCGCTTGCTCTAACCCTAACCCTTGTACCCTTTACCTGATGGTATCGCTTCGCTAGATTGCAGTGCATATACAGGCTAAAGGGTATCAACTTTGATTAAAGCACTATGGGTGACTGCCGGTTGCATAAGCTTAGGCTTAGGTATCCTTGGTATTGTGTTGCCATTACTTCCTACTACTCCTTTTATTCTACTGGCCAGTGCCTGCTTTATGCGTGGCTCCGAACGCCTGCATCAACGTCTGCTAGCTCATAAGGTTATGGGACCTATCATTTCAGATTGGCAAACCTCACGCAGCATAGACAAACGAGTTAAGAACAAGGCTTACATTTTTATTGTTGCAAGCTTTGGAATATCAATTGCACTGGCTCCAATTGCGTGGGTAAAAGCCTTATTAGGGATTATCTTTGTGATCTTAATGGTGTGGTTTGTTCGAGTGCCGAGTAATTGTTCGTGATGCCAAACTTTGTACCGCAAACTTTTTCTCATAATGTTATTATGTCGCTCAACGTTCATTGGCAGTGTTTACCCAGATAAGAAATCATTATGCATAGCGAAAAACTAGCGCTGATCAAAGCAAGTATTAAATCAATTCAAGATTATCCAAAGCCGGGCATTTTATTCCGAGACGTGACCAGTCTAATGGAAGATGCAGCGGCCTATAAAGCCACTATTGAGCTTCTCGTTGAGAAGTATCAAGGTATGGGCTTTACTAAAATCGTCGGCACAGAAGCTCGTGGCTTCTTGTTTGGTGCACCTTTAGCACTAGAGTTGGGTGTAGGTTTTATACCGGTACGTAAACCAGGTAAATTGCCGCGCGCGACTATCGCGCAACCTTATGAACTGGAATACGGCACAGACACATTAGAGATTCATACTGATGCGATTGTCGAAGGTGATAAGGTTTTGATGGTTGACGACTTACTCGCAACTGGCGGTACTATTGAGGCAACAGCAAAGCTTATTCGTAAGCTTGGTGGTGTGGTTGAGCATGCTGCATTTGTAATTAATCTACCTGAGATCGGTGGTGATAAGCGCATTGAAGGGTTAGGCATTGAAGTGTTTAGCTTGTGTGATTTTGACGGTCACTAGGTTCTAGTTATACAGGTTAGTTGATGAGTTATTTAGCTTTAGCAAGGAAGTGGCGTCCCAAGCGTTTCAATGAGGTGGTTGGACAAGCCCATGTGTTAACGGCACTTGAGAATGCCCTCGATCAAAATCGTCTCCACCATGCGTACTTATTTAGTGGCACGCGTGGGGTAGGGAAAACCAGTATCGGTCGCTTGTTTGCCAAGGGATTGAATTGCGAAACGGGTATTACCTCGGCACCGTGCGGAAAATGCCAGAGCTGTATTGAGATAGACCAAGGTCGCTTTGTTGATCTGTTAGAAATTGATGCGGCGTCTCGGACTAAGGTTGAAGATACTCGTGAGCTATTAGATAACGTTCAATATAAGCCCGCACGCGGACGCTTTAAGGTTTATCTAATTGATGAAGTGCATATGCTGTCAAAGCACAGTTTTAATGCGCTATTAAAAACCCTAGAAGAGCCGCCGGAATACGTTAAATTCCTGCTAGCGACGACTGATCCGCAAAAGCTTCCCGTTACAATCTTGTCTCGCTGCCTGCAATTTCATCTAAAACCGATTAGCGTTGATGATATTCATCAGCAGTTGTCACACGTATTGACTCAAGAACAACTTAGTTTTGAAGAGCGTGCGTTAGGGCTGATTTCTCACGCAGCTGATGGCAGTATGCGAGATGCTCTAAGCTTAACTGACCAAGCGATAGCCTTAGGGAATGGTAACGTTGAAAGTGACGGCGTGGCTCGCATGTTGGGTACTCTCGACGGTGAACAAGCACTTCATCTACTTGAAGCGATTGCTCACAAGCAAGCTCAATCGACTTTGACCGCATTGACTCAGTTGGCAAGTAATGGCGTAAGTTGGGATGGACTGCTTCAAGAACTTGCAATGCAGCTACATCGGATTGCAATGTATCAGGCTTTACCGGCAACTTTAGATGATGCACATGACATCGCTAGAGTTCAGCTGTTGGCTTCTACTTTGTCTCCACAAGAGGTGCAGCTGTATTATCAGATTGCCTTAAAGGGGCGTAAAGAACTGTCGTTGTCACCAACCGAGCGCGCTGGCGTTGAAATGACTTTATTGCGCATGTTGGCATTTGCTCCAGCACCCCAAGCTACAGCAAATGTTATTCGTGTGGACGCTCCGCAGGTGACTAACGCGATAGCGGCGTCAATCCCTGTGGTTGATACCCATGCGATGCCGGAACGACAATCACCCGTTGAGCAAGCCAAAAAGGCAGTAGCTACAAAACCAGTCACTACGCCAAGTGCCCCGAAAGTGGCTCCTGAGCTTTCTCATCCAGCGACTGAACCTACGCCAACAGCACCACAAGCGCCATCGGAGCCTATATCGGCCCCTGAGCCAGTACAACCGAGCCGCCTTGGTGGGATTCGACACCAATTGCGCTCTCGTCGTCAGCAAGGTACTGCGGCGAATCAAAGTGAGCAAGAGGGCGTTTCAATAAAAAAGGCCCCAACAGCACAGACTAAAAAACAGAGTGTACTTGAGCGTGTGACGCAAAAGCATCCGCCAACGGAATACTCTGAGTCTGTGTTGTCTTCGGCACCTGAAACGACCACGGCTAAAGAGTATCAATGGCAACCGTCACAGGTTAAAGTCGAACAAGTGACAACCCCAAGCATTACACCAGCGATGTTAAGGCAGGCATTGATGCATGAAAAAACGCCAGAGATGATTGAAAAGCTGCAATCCGAGGCGATACAAGCCGATGCATGGAGCGCACTGATTAATCAGACTAACTCAGCGAAACTGGTACAACAATTGGCATTAAACTCCCACTTAGTCGAGAGTGAGCAGGCATTAACCCTTCATCTTCGAGCCGGTCAAAAGCATCTAGATAGCGAAAGATCGCGTCAAGATTTGGCCAATGCTATAGCAGAAGTGAAAGGTAACTTTAAGCCAGTTGAAGTGCTAATTAGTGATGAAGGTACCACGCCATTAGAACTGCGTGATACATTTTATCAATCAAAGCTGACGCAGGCGTTTGAAAGTTTACAAAATGACGAACATATAAAGTTCATGCAAACTCGCTTTGCCGCTGAGCTAGATAATGATAGCGTTCGTCCAATTTAGGCTTGATTATTGAGGGAGTTAACCCCATTAAATAATCAATAACCAACACTACCGATATCAAAGAGAGAACACCATGTTTGGAAAAGGCGGTATGGGCAACCTAATGAAGCAAGCCCAACAAATGCAAGATCGTATGGCGAAGCTTCAAGAAGAGATCGCACAGATGGAAGTGACTGGCGAGTCAGGTGCTGGTCTAGTAAAGATTACTATTACTGGTAGCCATAATGTGCGTCGCGTTGACATCGATGAAAGCTTGATGGAAGACGACAAAGAAATGCTAGAAGACTTAATTGCAGCGGCATTTAACGATGCAGCACGTCGTGTTGAAGAAACTCAAAAAGAGAAAATGGCTTCAGTAACTGGTGGAATGCAACTTCCACCGGGCATGAAGATGCCATTTTAATCTGAGCTTATAAATGCGCACCAGTAATATGCTGGAGCAATTGATGGAGGCCTTACGTTGTCTACCTGGGGTGGGTCCCAAGTCGGCGCAACGTATGGCCTTTCATTTATTGCAACGGAACCGAAGCGGTGGAATCAAATTGGCAGAAGCCCTTAGTCAAGCTATGACTGAGGTCGGACACTGCAGTGAATGTCGTACTTTCACTGAGCACGATATCTGTCATATATGCAGTAACCCTAAACGCCAGCAAAGTGGCCAAATCTGTGTGGTTGAAAGCCCGGCAGATATTGCAGCAGTTGAAGCAACCGGACAGTACTCGGGCTTATATTTCGTCTTGATGGGGCATCTATCACCTCTTGATGGGATTGGGCCAAGTGATATTGGTTTGGATACCTTAGATTTTCGCTTGCAACAAGGCGGCGTGAATGAGGTTATTCTCGCGACTAACCCAACAGTTGAGGGAGAAGCGACAGCTCAATATATCGCTGAGTTGTGCCAGTTAAGTGAGGTGAATGCTTCCCGTATCGCCCATGGTGTTCCAGTAGGTGGGGAATTAGACCTCGTTGATGGGACAACCTTGTCGCACTCTCTGATGGGACGACACAAGCTATAAAAAAAGCCGCGTAAGCGGCTTTTTTATTTAAGTAGCAATGCTAACAATGGGAGTAATTACTCTTTACCAGCAACCGCTTTATAGATGATGGCGCCTAAAATGCCGCCAATGATCGGCGCGACCCAGAACAGCCACAACTGGCTTAATGCATAGTCGCCTACATATAACGCAACACCGGTGCTTCGTGCTGGGTTAACTGAGGTGTTGGTGACAGGGATACTAATTAGGTGAATTAAGGTTAGGCACAGACCAATTGCCAACGGTGCGAACCCAGCTGGAGCACGCTTATCCGTAGCACCCATAATGACAAATAAGAATACGGCAGTTAGGACGATTTCAATGACCAGTGCTGAGGTCATGTTATAACCATCAGGAGAGTGTTGGCCGTAGCCATTGGTCGCGAATCCACCGATATCAGCACCAGATTTTCCGGTAGCAATAACATACAACACACCACCAGCGATGATGCCACCAATGACTTGCGCAATGATATATGGAATAACATCTTTGGTTTCATGGCGGCCGCCGGCCCATAATCCAATCGTAACCGCTGGGTTAAGGTGACAGCCTGAGATATGGCCAATAGCATAAGCCATGGTAACAACGGTTAAACCAAACGCGAGAGAGACACCAACAAACCCGATCCCTAGGTCAGGAATCCCGGCAGCAAGCACAGCACTACCACACCCGGCGAACACCAACCAAAACGTACCAATCATTTCTGCTAAATATTTATTCATGTAACATCCTGTTTTTGCAATACAGTTCAAATTATTCGCCTTAAAAATAGCGGCTTTTGAATAAACAGGCAATAAATAACAACTAAGTTCTTTAAATGGTTAGAGTTTCGAGGTCGGTTAGGATCTTAATAGCTTGTGTCGAATTGTCGCCACAGACCCATTGCTCAGCCTTAAAGTCATGACACACATCCGGGCGATCTTTATGCCCAAATAACTTGCATAGATTGTTATCAGTCAGTTGCTTGCATCGTTCACCTGCTTTTTTACCATGAGGGTGCAAAGGAAAAGAGCTAGAAATACTCGGCGCAATACAGCATGCACCACAATAGAGTCGACATTCCATATTTGGGGCCTGATTTGTAAGTGAGGGGGAATTATCAATAAATAGGGCACAAAATAAAGCAATTTTTGCGCTTTTATTGCAAACCATGCTTGCTTGCGTTTTAAGCGATAAGGAGGTATAAAACGCGCCCATAACGTATTTTTTAGGTATATCTATGTCTTCAGCATATTGGCAAACAAAATCCCTTGAGCAAATGAGTGAACAAGAATGGGAAGCTCTATGTGATGGGTGTGGTAAGTGTTGTTTGCACAAGCTGATGGATGAAGATACCGATGAAGTCTATTACACCAACGTTGCCTGTAGTTTACTTAATAATAAAACGTGCAGCTGTAAGGACTATGCCAACCGCTTTGAATCTGGTGAAGAGTGCTTAAAGTTAACTCGTGATAAAATACATGAATTCAACTGGTTACCAGAAACATGTGCCTATCGCTTGCTGGCAGAAGGGAAAGAGCTCCCACAATGGCACCCTCTTATCACAGGCTCTAAATCTGCGATGCACGCCGCTGGTGAAAGTGTACGTAATAAGGTTGTTTATGAGATAGAGGTTGTAAACTGGGAAGACCACATTTTAAACCTACCCGATAGACTACAACCAGATAATTAATCACACTGTTGTTGGGCGTGCCCATGTGGGCTTGTGGGGCGTTATCAAAGCTATTTAAGGTCAGGCATTCGTTTATTTATTGATTAGACTATGCCTGTCCTGTTCTCAATATGAAACTTACCAGCTGTATGTGGCATGGCTTGCTACAGATGGCTGTTTATGCAAATCACCGTACTTTCCGCCATGGTTTCATTCATGAAACCTGCACTTCATATATGTTTTGCTTGGCGTCTCTATCTATTCCTTCCAATAATTCAAAGACACTTTCTTGATGAAGTGCGATATTTCTTGGTCCATTTACAGCCGTCACTATTAGCTCTTCAATCAGATTTTTTAAGGATTTGTGTAGGAAAAGAGTTGATAGATATTGGATGGTGTTCTGGTGTGGGCTCGCAATCAAAAGTCGTAATAGGTTAAGTTTGAGGTAGTCGCTGAAGTCTCAAAGCCTAGTAATACCATAAATATGGTTGCGCTAAATACCCTAATTTGTGCTGTACCTAACATGTCGAACTCAGTCTTTTGCAGTTTATCTTGAAAATAGAAGAAAAAGGAAACTAAGCTATTAACTTAGTTTCAAATTTTAAGGAAGAGGAGCATAAGGAAATGTCTCTAATCTCCATAGTATGTCCGTGTTACAACGAAGAGGCTGCTATACCTAAGTTTATGAGTGCGTTACGTAAAGTAATGAGCAGATCCGAACATGAATTTGAGGTCGTTTTTGTAAATGATGGGAGCACTGATACAACTTTTGAAGTGCTATACAAGTTATCATCTGTTGAGCCCAGAGTTCGATTTATAAATTTATCTAGAAATTTTGGTAAGGAGTCAGCGTTGACCGCTGGTATAGATAGCTGTAATGGAGATGCGGTTATACCTATAGATGTTGATCTACAAGATCCCCCAGAGTTGATTATTGATTTAATAAAAGAATGGAATAAAGGCTTTGATGTTGTATTAGCTAAAAGAAAAAACCGAGAGGGTGATGGTTTTTTTAAAAAGATAACTGCTTATTTATATTACAAAACCCATAATTTGGTATCAGAAGTTAAAATTCCAGAAAATGTAGGTGATTATAGGCTGATGTCTCGTCGGGTTATAGATGCTGTATGTGCTATGCCTGAAAATCAAAGGTTTATGAAGGGAATATTTTCATGGGTTGGGTTTAAAACGACGACTTTAGAGTACGAACGATGTGAAAGAGTGGTAGGCATTAGTGGATTCAATTGCCGAAAATTATGGAGACTCGCTCTTGATGGTTTGACTAGCTTTAGCACATTCCCTATTCGGATATGGTTTTACATAGGATTGTTAATAGCATCTATTTCCTTTGTTTATGGATCAATTATTATATTTAAAACAGTTTTTTTTGGAGTGGATACCCCAGGTTATGCGTCAATAATGGCAACTATACTATTCCTAGGTGGGGTGCAGTTAATTGTTCTGGGTATTTTAGGTGAGTATATTGGCAGGTTGTATTTAGAAGTTAAACAAAGACCGAAGTATATTATTGAGAATGAATATTAATCTAAGTAGTTTAAAACGCGAAGATGCGCTGATAAACTTAATAATACTGTCTCTGATGCTATTGACATTGAATAACGTATACATGATGTCATTCATGGAATTTTATAGGCATGATTCAGGGTATTATATAAGCAATTATATATGGAAATTCATCACAGAGGGGCGGTGGATTATTTTTCTGTATTTTGACTTTATCAAACAGTTACCTCCTATTGTTAACATATCAGTTTATTTGATTTCGTTGTCGATTTTTTTCTATAAAGTGTCGTTTAATATTAATAGAAATCATAGCGACTCTGTATTTTTTTCATTACTATGTATTAATGCGCCAACAATTTATAGCCTATTGTTTTGGCCAGTAACACCTATGCTGTCAGCAGTTGTATTGCTAGTGCTAGTACATTACAGTATGAAGATTGATTACAAATATACATTATTACTAAGTGGTGTATTATCTTTTGCTACTTATTCTAATATTCACTTCCTTATTCCTCTGTTGTTTATAAAAAGGTTGATTGGGTCAAGCCTTCACTTTAATGTAAAGTTTATTGTTATATGGATATCTTCTTTTATAATCGGTTATATAATTTCTAATCTATTTGTTTATGTGTATACATATATTACCCTTGAGAGTGCCAGTTTTATTCAAATGGAGGAGTGGAGGAACCCATCACCAATAGACTCAATTTCTGGTTTAAATGATAATTTGCTAACTATATTTTCTAGGATCATTCATGATATTGTATATAGTGAGTTACGTTATGTTATTGTTGTTCTAATGATTGCAATCGTATTTTCTAAGAAGAAAATACCCCTATATGTTTATCTTTGGTCTGCCATTGTTTTTTCATCTTTTTATTTTAGTACTGTTTACCACGGAATATCCATAAGCCATCGAAGCTTATTAACTTCTTTTGTCTCTCTATTTTTGATATTTCTTTTTTTAGAATCGCCGTATAGGAAACTGTCATTGATATCATGCACTTTAATTTTAATAGTAATTAACTTTCATAAGGTAAATTGGTTTAAAGAAGTGACATCTTCGGTGGCTCATAGATTTGAAGATATTAGTCAAAACTTTGACAGAGCTGATGGTGAAGTTTATGTTCATTGGAATAAAAGTGAAGAAGACAAATTCTTCTTCGACAATAATGAACGACCTTATGGTATTGAAGGTATTAATATGTTTGGTTTGCGTCAGGTTCAGCCGTATCTTCGGCAGCAAGGGTTTTCTAAGGTTCATTTTTACCTCACGGATACTGAATATACTGGCGTTGTCCGTTCAGAACAGGTTCAAGGAGAGTTACATATCTATTTCGAGTGATATGTGCGTTCTAAAACTATCTTTTTGTTGTGCCGTGGTGACTCTACCAGCATCAATGGCTTATTACTTTTTAAGTTATTGATATAAAAGGTTGTGGGTGAGCGTGCTTTATAGGGTTATATCCTAAACCTACCGGATAGACTACAACCAGATAATTAATCACACTGTTGTTGGGCGTGCGTGCCAGTATGGCTGTATGTGGCGTTATCTGATACACCACTCATAGTTTGCACTGGCAGCGGTAATACGAGCAATTGGTACTCAGGAAAGGGTGCGTTACTGCGGTCGCTCACTTTAGTCACTGGGGTAATTATAATAATGCGGCTGCGCGGTGCTCGCGCTTTAAGTGCATAGGCGATGCCATCGCCATTATCAATATGAAACTTGCCCGCAATATGCATCACCCGTGAGTTTGAGTTCGCTTTTAAGTGTCTTGCAATACTTTCCGCCATGGTTTCATCCCACGCAACTTGAGCGGCGTAAAAGTTTTCTAGACGTGATTGCGGCATCCCCTGCATTGCAGTGAAAAACTGTCTCTTATAGGCCCTGTCTGAGGTATCTAATTGTTGAGCAACGTGAGACCTGTCTATCGGTGGTAATGTTTCTAGGTAACTCACCCCTTTTTGTCCAATACAACGCACAATTTCCCTTGGAGCATTAGCGGCAATAATTGCACGCTTAGCTGACTTTGCTTGCTCAACTAAAGCACGATAATCACTGGTGTAGTTTGGCCACGCTTTGGCATGAGCGATCAATGCTCGCTCACCAATTTCCCCATTTAGGTATTGATTTAGGGTGTTTTGAGCAGGCCGGCTGAACTGCTCCATTGATAAATCGGTATTAGGGTAGTGGGCGAGCAATGCTTGATAGATATCTGACTGAAAACGATGCACCGCAGAGTGTGAGTGCCATTCACCGACTAGGATGGTGTTGGATTGCGCGCTTGCATCTACCACTGTGCTTAGCTCTACGGGCGTCCCTGCCGGTGAAAATAGCTGATACTCAAAGTAAGTTACAGGCTTTGCCACTGATATTGAGCAGCAGCTCCAACTTAATATCGTGAGTATTCGTTTTTTCATCGTACTTTCCCCAAACCCAAAGTAATGGCTACGAGCTGTCAGATGGTTATAAGCATAGTACGATGTGATGTGAAGTTTGGTTTATCGTCATGTTTGATAAACCCAATGTGAGTATTGCTATAGCTGGGTAGTTCACTCACTTAAGGCGTTGTGATAACACGAAATGATGAAATCGGCTTCACATTTAAACTCGGGCATATCAGCAAGCTGCTGGCGCAGTTCGTCGTTTGCTTTCCATGCAAAAGGGGTCATCTGAAGCAGTGATAGCGCCTCAGCACCGCTTAGATCCATGGTGTAATGCAATGTACTTTGTTGTGACAAGGATAAGGTATGGAATTTTTCAGTTTCATCTTTATGGGGGCGAACCTCATCGTAGATGCGTTCTCTGAGTTGATATAAATGCCTTTCGCTTGGGGTTACAGAGACTAATTTGCCACCTGGTTTTAGGCAACGCAGTATCTCTTGTTCACTGCATGGTGCATAAACCTTAACAATGATATCCAGGCTGTTATCAGCAAAAGGGAGGCGATAGCTAGAAGCGACGCTAAATTGCGCTTGAGGGTATCGTTTAGCCGCATATCGCACTGCCACCTTAGAGATATCTAAACCATATACAGTGGTGTGTGTAGCCATTTTTGCACGGATCTGATCGGTGTAGTAGCCTTCGCCACAACCCAGATCAAGTAGTACGGTAGGCTCATCATCAGCGGTTAATTCACAAGCCACTTTGGCCAACTCTAATGCTAAATTTTGATAATGGTCAGTGCCTAAGAATTCACGGCGAGCTTGCATCATTTCCTTGCTATCACCGGGATTCTTTGAGTGTTTATGATTAGCAGGGAGGAGGTTTACATAGCCTTCTTTGGCGAGATCGAAACTATGTCGATTGTCACAGCTATAAGTACGCTCAGTTAGAGTCAAAGGGGCAGCGCAGATAGGGCAGATGTAGTGCATAGCAAACTCTTATAGTTACAATGCGCCTAGTATACGGATTTGCCAAGCATAGTTAAACGCTTGGCAATCTATTATCGGTTCTAGGGCTATTAACCAGCGGAGATAGTCGTTGATAGTGTATAGGTACCACCGGGTACTATCTCAGTACCAGATTCAAGGTCGGGCGCCCATTGGCACGCTTCGATGCATAGCATACCCTTGTAGCCGTCATCAGGCATGTCACCCATAGCTTGCGCACCTTGTGCCCATGGATTCCACAACACTGCTGAGTTAGCGCCGTGATTTTTCACGTTTAGCTGGCGCTCAAAGCCCTTATCTAAGAGTGTGATGCAATCTGATGGTTTGGTATAAACTCGATCAATAGTATCGCTTAGAGTCAGTACGTCACCGCCTTGGGTTAATGCACCACTATTTAAGCTATCGATATACTCATCACCCATACCGATAGTTTCAGTATTATGGATATCGGAAACATTAAGATAGGTATGAAGTGCACCAGAGAACTTCCACGCTTGCTCATCAAGGTTGTGCATCTTGAGTGAGACTTTTAATTCGTCACCAACCTCAATATCTAAAAACAATTCGAAGTGGTGTGGCCATATCTTGAACGTTTGTTCGGTAGTGGTGAGAGCTAGACGAAGCATCACGCCAGTTTCGTTTTCTCTGTGTTCAACCAGCTCCCATTCGCTAGTGCGGCAAAAGCCGTGGGCTGGGTTTGCCATTCGAGCAAACCAAGGCCAGCAAACAGGTATACCACCTCGAAGAGCTGTTTTACCATCGAATTTGGCCTCATCACTCATCCAGATAGCTTCTGGCTTTCCTTGTGGGATGAAAGAGAGCACGTGACCACCAAATAGTGATACAGCGCATTTGGCTTTAGGGTGCATTACTCGAACAATCTTTAGGTTGTCTTTTTGAGTCGTAGTAACGCAGTCAGATAGGGCGGTAACAGCAGGTAATTGATACAAATCCATTATTTCACCTTTATATAAAGCTAAAAAAGGCAGCTCGAAGGCTGCCTTTTGTATTCTTTAAACTAATACTTACTTAGAGATGTGTGAGATTAGGTCTAGAACTTTGTTTGAGTAACCGATTTCGTTGTCGTACCAAGATACAACTTTAACGAATTTGTCGTTCAGTGCGATACCAGCTTTAGCATCGAATACTGAAGTGCAAGTTTCGCCGATGAAGTCTTGAGAAACAACTGCGTCTTCAGTGTAACCAAGAACGCCAGCCATTTCGCCTTCAGAAGCTTCTTTCATTGCAGCACAGATAGCTTCGTAAGAAGCACCGTTAACTAGGTTAACAGTTAGGTCAACAACAGAAACGTTAGCAGTTGGTACGCGGAAAGCCATACCAGTTAGTTTGCCGTTTACTTCTGGAAGTACAACGCCTACAGCTTTAGCAGCACCAGTTGAAGATGGGATGATGTTTTGAGAAGCACCACGGCCACCGCGCCAGTCTTTAGCAGAAGGACCATCAACAGTTTTTTGAGTTGCTGTAGTAGCGTGAACTGTAGTCATAAGACCAGTTTCGATACCGAACTTGTCGTTAAGAACTTTAGCGATTGGCGCAAGGCAGTTAGTAGTACAAGAAGCGTTAGAAACGATATCTTGACCAGCGTAAGTGTCGAAGTTTACGCCGTTAACGAACATTGGAGTTGCGTCTTTAGAAGGACCAGTAAGAACAACTTTCTTAGCACCAGCAGTGATGTGCTTACGTGCAGTCTCGTCAGTTAGGAAAAGACCAGTTGCTTCAGCTACTACGTCAACACCGATAGCATCCCATTTAAGATCTTCAGGGTTACGCTCAGCAGTAACGCGTACAGTGTTACCATTTACGATTAGGTTACCGTCTTTAACTTCAACAGTGCCGTTGAAACGACCGTGAGTTGAATCGTATTTTAGCATGTAAGCCATGTAATCTACGTCGATTAGGTCGTTAATACCTACTACTTCGATGTCGTTACGTTCTTGAGCTGCACGGAATACGAAACGGCCGATACGGCCAAAACCGTTAATACCTACTTTGATAGTCATTATAGTTGCTCCACAACTTATTTTAGATTAATTATAAACTGGTAGTAAAGTTACAAAACCCAGTTTCCAACCGCAATAGATAATCGTGATTATTTTGTTCAATGTCAAAAAAAAATCGTTAATGAATACCAATCGGATGAATTATATGCGCTTTCAAGGTGAAATATTCACCACATACATATTGCGCAACAAATTTCTATAACTTGCTTCGCAAACTTGTAGCAGCTTCATATAAGTGCGACAAAGTATGTGCTACAACCAGACACTAGGCAAGCACAAAATCAGCAATCATAGGTCATCTAAATAAAACGGTTATGAACAATAAAATAAAAAGCGATTCGCAATGGAAAGAACAGTTATCTGCGGAGCAGTATCGTGTATGTCGTGAGCAGGGTACGGAAGCCCCTTTTAGTGGCCAGCTCTTGCATAACAGGGAAACCGGCGACTATCGATGCACTTGTTGCAATGCATTATTGTTTAACTCTGATAGTAAATATGATTCAGGCTGTGGCTGGCCTAGCTTTGATGCGCCGATCAATAAAGATGCGATTAAATACGTCGAAGACCATTCACATGGAATGCAACGAATTGAGATAAGGTGTGCCAACTGTGAGAGTCACCTTGGGCATGTTTTCTCAGACGGTCCACAGTCTACGGGGGAGCGCTATTGTGTTAACTCCATTTCATTAAAATTCAACAATGAGAAAATTTGTAAGCAAGGGTAAAAGTCTTACGTTATTTAATTACAAACCCTCATAGAGAGATGTGAAATGAATCAAAAGTTAGCAAATATAGATGATATGGTAAAAGCGATTACTCCAGTAGCTTATGAGCGATTGCTCTATGTTGTGGAAACTGGACGTTGGCCTGAGGGAGAGGTGGTGCCTGAGCAGCAGCGAGCATACTGTCAGCAAGCAGTAATGTTATATCAACAAAAACATAACCATGATGCACAACATATGACCATTGATACGCAAGGTGAAATTGCTTTTAAATCCAAGTCAGAGTTAAAGCGCCAGTTTATAGAAACGCCGATAACCAAAATGAAGGTGTAAATACCCTAAACTCTCGTTACAGGGTGATGCGCGTAAGCTACACAAATTATCCCGGATAGCGACTTTGCACATTCCGGGACAACCAATATCTGTGTTACTGAACCATCAACTTCAACTGTCAACTACAAGCTCATTTCACCGCGTAGAACCTGTTGCATTTCAGCTTTTATTTCTTCATAACTAAGCTGTTTACTCAATAGATGATGAAGCTTGGCCAGTGCCGCCTCGTGAGTCATGTCATAGCCACTTATTACTCCGGAATCAGCTAGCGCACATCCGGTAGCATACCCCCCCATGTTAACCTTACCCGCAAGGCATTGCGTCAAGTTAACAACGATAACACCGCGTTCTGAAGCTTCTTTTAGGTGAGCCAGTAACTCTGGATTTTGCGGGGCATTTCCAACGCCAAAGGTCAATAAGATCATCGCATTGACGGGTTGACGCAATGTATTGCGAATCACCTCGTGTGAGATCCCCGGGTACATGGTAATTACACCAATAGGTTGTGGCGTAATAGGGTGAACCTTAAACTCCCCAGCAGGTTTTTTATTCACCTCTGCAATTGAGCTAACTTGGATGTTGATGCCAGCTTCTAACAATGGAGGAAGGTTTGGGGAGGTAAAGGCGGAAAACCCATCGGCGTGTGATTTAGTACTGCGGTTGCCGCGCATCAGTTGATTGTTGAAAAACAGGGTCACTTCATTGATAGGGTAGTTTGCCGCAATGTGCAGCGCATTAAGCAGGTTGGCTTGGCCATCTGAGCGCAATTCTGCCAATGGGATCTGTGAGCCGGTCACAATTACAGGCTTACTCAGGTTTTCAAACATGAATGATAACGCTGAAGCGGTATAAGCCATGGTATCGGTGCCGTGCAAAATAACAAAGCCATCGTATAGGTCATAATTGGCTTTGATATCATCGGCAATTTGTTGCCAGTCCGCAGGAGACATATCTGAAGAATCGATCAGCGGTGCATATTCATGGATAGTGTACTGTGGCATTTCTGGGCGATTAAACTCAGGCATGGCAGCTAACTGTGATTCCATGAACCCAGCAACAGGTACATAGCCATGGTCTGACTTCTGCATGCCAATAGTACCGCCGGTATAGGCGATGTAGATGTGTTTACGTGGCTGTTGTGCGGGCATAGATATATTACGGAAAAGAATTTGTGCCGCAGTATATACCTAACTTAACCTCGGATAAATGATGATTGATTGTTCTATGAGTTAGTACAAAAAAGCCCAGCCAATGGCTGGGCATAGTTATTAATAGTTGAAGGTGATCATTCCACCTGACAAGGTAGGCAGAGAGTGTAGTACCCATTCGGATCATTAAACTGACTGACCAAGCTCATGTCTTCATGCATTTGAGTGGCAATTGGCATTAAAGATTGAGGCACAAGGCTTTGCATATCTAATCCAGCGCTAACCACTAAACGCTTGCTAAAATCACGCAGTAAGCGTTGCGCAGGAGTCAGCGGTTTTTGTAGCCAGTTGAGTTGGTAGTCATCAATCTTAGCTAATGATGCTGCGCCATTGATGGCGTCATCAAAGTCACCGATTTTATCAACTAAACCCCTTTCTAAAGCGTCTTTACCAGTCCAGACTCGTCCTTCAGCAACTTTTTCTACCTGTTGCGGTTCAAGTCCACGGCTGCTTGCTACTAAGCCTGTAAAGCGATGATAACCGTTTTCAATACCCAGTTGCATCGCTTGCTTGGTAACATCGTTTAGACCGCTCATGCCACCGACACCAGAAAACGGAGAGGTACCAATTCCATCAGCATGCACACCGTATTTGTTAAGGCCTTTTTCAAAGGTAGTTACTACGCTGAATATTCCTATCGAGCCAGTTAGAGTCGTCGGTTGGGCATATATCTGATCCGCTGATGCAGAGATCCAGTAGCCACCCGATGCCGCAAGGCTAGACATTGAGACTACTACAGGGCGGTCAGTTTTCTTGAATGCCAGCAGCTCTTCACGAATGACCTCAGACGCAAATGCACTTCCCCCAGGGCTGTCAACACGAAGTACCAAGGCTTTCACCTTATCGTTTAAACGCGCTTTACGAATCAGCGCTGCGGTAGTATCTCCACCGACGTTTTTACCCTGCTGTTTACCATCCATGATAGCGCCACTTGCAACCACTACCGCAATTTGATCTTGCGCAGTTGAAGGGGGCGTAATGACTTCATCACGATACTCGTAGTAGCTAACCGCGTTGTAGCCTTTTTTATCACTGCCACCAAACTTCTCAATTAAGGCTTGATTGACTTGATATCGGCTGGCTAAAGTATCGACTAGCCCTAACTGAAGTGCCAGTTTAGAAAGGCTGCCATCGGCCTTTTTGAAGTCTTGAATAAAAGAGTCAGCAGTAGGGTTTAATACCTTGCTGTCAATCTCTCTGTTTTGCGCAACGTCGCTCACATACGCGCCCCAAAGCTGCTTGAGCCATACAGTGGCAGCTTCTTTAGCGGGTGCCGACATGTCATTACGGGTAAAAGGCTCAACCGCTGATTTGTAAGTACCTACTTTAAAGACATGGGTGTTGATATCTAAATTATCTAACAACTCTTTGTAATATAGCGAGTATGAGCTGTAGCCACGCAGCATGACACCGCCATCTGGTGACAGGTATACCTTGTCCGCATAACTTGCTAGATAATATTGACTTTGATTATAGGAATCGCCTACCGCAATAACGGGTTTACCCGATGCCTTAAACTCATTGATAGCCTTTGCGATGTATCTGAGTTTAGTCAGATTAGTTTCCGGCATATTCTTAAGGCTAAGTACTAAACCAGATACATTGTCATCGGTAGTGGCGTGTCTTAGCGCATCAACGATATCGAATAACACGTTTTCACGACGTTTTTCTTGGCCCAATAGCGATTCTGTTAGTGAATCCATTGGGTTTTCAAAGCTACGTTGTTCAACGATTGGCCCCGATAGGTTAAGTACTAGTGCTTCTGGCACCTTTGTTTCAGGTGTTGGTTCTGGCGTGTCTCCAGTGGAGAAGCTGAAATATAAAATGGCAATGGCTGCGAAAAACAGCAAATTGGTGAGAGCGAGACGGATGAATGTGATTGTCTTCCAAATGCCCTTGAATATTTTGCCAATAAAGCGAAATACTGTCTTCATAATTTACCCGTCATGTTCCTTTTAGAGCTCAATAAACCCAAATTTCGACTCAGCCAAACTGGCCCAGACTAGGCTATGGGTATAACGCCTATGTGTTGCGGTACGAGGAACCCCAAGCCGCCCATTGTATTGCACAGCGGCGCATTACAAAAGAGTTCAATAAAATCATAGGTCTATACCTAAGCTCCTACAACTTATCTGCACAATATTTTATCGATAGGAAGTAATGACCCTTGTTGCATTGATGTAAAAATCGAGTTGCCATATTGTGCGCGTGCATTTATTGTGGTCTGACCAGAATTGGATATAGGAAGGGAAATTCTATGTACTCTCATTTACTACAGCCTTTAGATCTAGGATTTACACAATTACGCAATCGCGTATTGATGGGCTCTATGCATACCGGTCTTGAAGACAGCCCCACCGGCCTAGCTAAACTTGCTGCTTTCTATGAGGCGCGAGCTAAAGGAGGGGTAGGATTGATTGTTACCGGTGGATTCTCTCCCAATCTAAGAGGACGTTTATATCCAACTGCAGCCCAATTCAGTCGCACTAAACATGCCCAATCGCACAAGATAATTACCCATGCAGTACATAAATATGACTCCAAAATATGTCTGCAATTATTACATGCGGGGCGCTATGGATATCACCCGTTAGCCCAAAGTTCGACGCCAGCTAAGGCGCCAATTGCGCGCTTTGCTCCTAGTGAAATGAGCTCTAAACAGGTATTAAGTACCATCAAAGACTTCGCTAACAGTGCTGAGTTAGCTAAGCAGGCAGGATACGATGGTGTGGAATTGATGGGGTCAGAGGGGTATTTGATCAATCAGTTTATATGCCAGCGCACCAATCAACGTGATGATGAATGGGGTGGAGATTATCAAAACCGTAAGCGCTTTGCTGTGGCAGTTGTGAATGCCGTGCGAGAAAGAGTGGGTAGCGATTTTATTATTATCTTCCGCCTATCAATGCTGGATCTGGTGGAAGAAGGCAGTACCTTAGATGAGGTCATTGATCTTGCCAAAGACCTTGAGCAAGCCGGTGTGACAATTATAAATACTGGCATTGGTTGGCACGAAGCGCGCATTCCAACTATAGCGACTTCCGTTCCTAGAGGCGCGTTTACCTGGGTTACTGAAAAGGTGAAGCCTCACGTGAATATCCCCGTGGTGACCACCAATCGGATCAATAACCCGCAGCAGGCAAACGAGATTATCTCGTCAGGCAAGGCTGATATGGTATCGATGGCTCGCCCGTTTTTAGCTGATCCTGATTTTATAATTAAGTCGCAAAATGACCAAGCGCACCTGATCAATACCTGTGTTGGATGTAATCAGGCCTGTTTAGATAATGCGTTTCGAGGTCTTAGAGCCAGTTGTATGGTAAATCCTCAGGCTTGCTATGAAACCGAGCGTGTTATTACGCCAGCAGAGCAGAGTAAGCGTGTGGCGGTAGTGGGGGCAGGGCCTGCAGGATTAAGCGCCGCATTGTATTGTGCTAAACGTGGACACAAGGTCGACCTTATTGAGAAAAGTGACCGAATTGGTGGACAGTTCCGCCTTGCGTTACAAATCCCGGGTAAAGAAGAATTTAGAGAAACTATCCGCTACTTTGCTAATCAACTCTCAGAACATGGTGTAAATGTACTGCTGAATATGGAAGCCAATGAGCAGATCCTAGATGAGTATGATGAGGTGGTGATGGCAAGTGGCGTACTGCCGCGTGAGGTCAACATTGACAATGATGGTCAGGGCCCGAAAGTCTATGACTATCAAACCGTAATTCGCGATAAAACCTATCTAGGCGAAAAAGTTGCCATTATAGGTGCTGGTGGCGTCGGGGTAGATCTCGCATCAATGCTTACCGAGCCGAGCGAGCACTCGTTAGAGGCGTGGTTACATGAATGGGGCATAGATAAAGAGTACCAACATGCCGGCGGTTTATACCCTTTCCCTGAGATAAGATCGCTAACCGAGGTATGGTTATTAAAACGTAAACCTGGCGTGGTGGGTAAAGGCCCTGGAAAAACCACAGGCTGGATTCACAAAGCAACCCTAAATAAAAGAGGCGTTCACCTTTGTTCAGGTGTCAGTTATGACAAAATTGACGGTCAAGGATTGCACATTACGGTTAATGGTACGCCACAGATCCTTGATGTGGACAGCGTTGTTATTTGCGCAGGTCAGGTCTCACAACGCCCGTTTGAGTCATCATGGCAAGAACATAAGGTGCATGTGATCGGTGGAGCAGATCACGCTGGAGAACTCGATGCAGTACGTGCGATACAGCAAGGTTTTGAGATCGCAACTCAGATTTAAGAGATTTGAGAATCATTTGCATATAGAATTTGTTTAAAAGTTGTATGAGATTCTAAGGATTGTAAATGGATGCCCTAGACCTATTACTAAACCGTCGCTCAATCGCTAAGCTCTCAGGACCGGCGCCGAGTGGTTTAGCTCTGGAAAATATAATAAAAGCGGGATTGCGCGCCCCAGATCATGGTGGACTTACCCCTTGGCGATTTGTAATTAGCGAAGGTCGAGGTTTAGTTAAACTTGCCGATATCTTGGTAAATGCTGCGCAACAAGCGGATGCCGAAAAGGCAGTGGTTGATAAACTATCTACGGCGCCATTTAGAGCACCTATGGTGATCACTGTCATTGCAAAAACTAAGGTGCATCCTAAAGTGCCTGAGTTTGAGCAGCACCTATCTGCTGGTTGCGCGGTACAGGCGATGCAGATGGCGGCTGTTGCACAGGGCTATCAGGGATTTTGGCGCTCCGGTAACTGGATGTTTGATCACAATGTCGAGCAAGCATTTGGGTTGCAAGGTAATGATAAAATCGTCGGTTTCTTGTATTTAGGGACTGCACAATGTACCCCAGCTAAGGTTCCGGAGCGGGATATTTCAAAGTTCGTTGAATATTTGTAGTGGATCATGGATACTGTATAAATTGACAGTGTCCATTTTTTATTACTATGTCCAGACTCTTCATCGCTGAAAAACCAAGTTTAGGCCGTGCGATTGCGGCAGGTCTTCCCAAGCCACATAAAAACCAACAAGGGTTTATAGAATGTGGTAACGGTGACGTTGTGACTTGGTGTATCGGGCACCTGCTAGAGCAGGTAATGCCTGAAGAATATGATGAACGCTATAAGAGCTGGTCTATGGACCATCTGCCTATCGTTCCGGATACGTGGAAACTCAAGCCTAGAAAATCCGCTTCAAAGCAGCTTACGGTGGTAAAAAAACTTACCAAACAACACCAACAGCTTATCCATGCCGGTGACCCTGATAGGGAGGGGCAGCTCCTAGTCGATGAGGTGATTGATTATTGTAAGGTTTCAAAGCAAACAAAGCAGGCGATGCAACGCCTTTTAGTTAGTGACCTTAACCTATCAGCAGTAAAAAAATCATTAACTCAGATGCAATCCAATTCTGGATTTATTCCGTTATCAGTTTCGGCCCTTGCGCGTTCAAGAGCGGATTGGTTGTATGGAATGAACATGTCTCGAGCTTATACATTACTTGGTAAGCAGGCTGGTTATAACGGCGTGTTGTCAGTTGGCCGAGTGCAGACCCCAATCCTTGGGTTGGTGGTTCGCCGTGATAGAGAAATTGAAGCCTTTGTACCGCGAGACTTTTATGTTTTAGAGGCATTAATCCCATATCAACAGCAGGATTTGGCGCAGGATATTATTGCTCGCTGGGTGCCAAGTGAGGCGTGTCAAAAATGGCAAGATGAAGATGGACGCGTACTGAGCCGAGCTTTGGCTGAAAATGTGGCCAATCGAATTAAAGCTCAACCTGCTGAAGTTAAAGATTCTCAGCAAAAACAAACCAAGCAAAATGCACCCTTGCCATACTCCCTGAGTGCGCTTCAGATTGACGCATCAAAGCGTTTTAATATGAGTGCACAGATGGTATTAGATACCTGCCAATCTTTATATGAAAAGCATAAACTGATTACCTATCCACGTTCTGATTGTCGCTACTTACCCAAAGATCATTTTAAAGAAGCCACCTCGGTAACTCAGGCTATTCAACATGTAATTCCGGAGTTAGCTCAAGCCGTTAATCAGGCAGATCTTGGAATAAAAGGTAAAGCGTGGAATGACAACAAGGTAGAAGCTCACCATGCAATCATCCCAACGGCAAAAAGCTCAGCTTCATTATCAGCCAATGAAGCCAAGGTCTACCAATTAATTGCGACTCAGTATTTGATGCAGTTTTTTCCAGCGGCGGTATATGCAGAATCTAAACTCGAGTTTGAGATGGCTGGGGGCAAGTTTGTTGCTTCAGGGCGTGAACTCGTAGCTGCTGGTTGGCGAGTTTTGGTTAAATCATCAAATAAAAAACAAGGGGATATTCCCTTTGTGCCTGCTCTAAATAAAGGGCAGAGTTTAGTATGCCGTGAGGGCGTGATTACGGATAAAAAAACCGAGCCTCCTAAGCATTTTACTGAAGCGACCTTGTTGCAGGCGATGACGGGTATTGCGCGCTTTGTTCGCGATGACAGCCTTAAGAAAATTCTAAAAGAGACCGATGGTTTAGGAACCGAAGCAACTCGAGCTGGCATCTTGGATACGTTATTTAAACGCGGCTTACTAAGTAAAAGTGGTAAAGCGGTGTTAAGTACTAGCGCAGGTAAAGGATTGGTTGATGCCTTACCCGACATTGCGACCTACCCAGATATGACTGCTCATTGGGAGAGGCAATTGTTGGATATGAGTGAAAAGCGTCAAGCGTATTCACCGTTCATGCAGCAGCTACAATCCCAATTGAACGGCTTGATCTCAGAGGTGAAAAATGGTCCAGTCCCAGAATCATTGAAATCGCTACCTAAGGTAGACAAAAAACCGTTTCGAAAATTCAAAAAAGGGGCTAAATCAAAGCCCCAAACTAGGGGCTCTCGAGGAACAAAGGCTGCGCCAAAGCGTTAGCATCGGTTTGTTCAGCGGATCTTAGCAACTTACGCTGTTATTTCGGTTGAGCATCGATGCATAAGCCGTTGAGATCTTGTGATTGCTCGCTTATCAAATATAGATATAGAGGCATGATATCTAGCGGGGTTTTTAATTGCTCAGCATCTTCTGCAGGGTAGGCACTTGCTCGCATAGTAGTGCGAGTCGCACCGGGGTTAATAGCGTTAACCCTCACTGTGCTGTTGCTAAGCTCATCGGCAAGTAACTGCATCATGCCTTCGGTAGCAAACTTGGAAATTGCATAGCTACCCCAAAGTGCACGTCCATGGTGACCCACGGTGGAAGAGGTAAAAATAATGCGCCCTTTATCGGCTTTTTTTATTATAGGAAGAAGCGCCTGAGTCATTAAAAACTGCGCTTTAACATTGACTTGCATCACTTCATCAAAGGTGTCTTCTTCTATTTGGTCAAACTGGCTCAATATACCAAGCAATCCTGCGTTGTGGAGCACACCATCGAGCTTGCCATATTGCCCTTCAATGGTTTCCGCCATATCCACATAATGTTGTTTAGTGGCGCCCATCATATCAAGAGGAATAATGGCCGGTTGTACGCCGCCGGCTTGAATGATTTCGTCATAAGTTTGTTCAAGCTTTGTCACGGTACGGCCCAACAAAAGAACCTGAGCACCATGCTCAGCAAATGACAGTGCGGCTTGCTTACCAATGCCATCACCGGCGCCGGTAACGAGAATGGTTTTGTTGGTCAGTGCGTGTTTAGCAATCGAATAATCCACTGTTTAATTCCTTGTTGTGCGGTTTTTGATTTATCAGTTTCTTTATGCAGAGTACAATACCTCAATAAACTATTTCAGGGAGAAGACATTGGAATTTTTGTTAGATTACGGGCTATTTTTGGCCAAAATTGTTACTTTTGTCGCGGCAATTATTGTTGTATTAGTGATCACTAAATCAGCATCGGCGAAATCTTCAGCAAAAGGTACGCTTGAGGTCACCAACCTTTCAGAGCAACACCAACAAAATATTGAATTAATGGAACATCATCTGCATGACGAGGCTTTTATTAAAGCGCGTGATAAAGCAGAAAAGAAAAAGCAAAAACAAGAGACAAAGCAGCGTGATAAACAGATCAAGCAAGCTGCAAAAGAGGGCACGCTAGATAGTCAGCGTAAGCCGCATCTATTTGTTGTTGATTTTGTGGGTAGTATTGATGCCAAAGAAGTCACAAATCTACGTGAAGAAATCACTGCGATACTTGCGTGCACAAAACAAGGCGATGAGGTGTTAGTTCGTCTTGAATCTGGTGGTGGCATGGTGCATGGCTACGGCTTGGCAGCTTCTCAGTTAGACCGCCTTAAATCGGCCAATATTCCACTTACTATTGCAGTCGACAAGGTCGCGGCCAGTGGCGGATATATGATGGCTTGTGTAGCAGACAAAATTGTTAGCGCACCATTTGCCATTGTCGGCTCAATTGGTGTTATTGCGCAAATCCCAAATTTTAATAAGGTTCTTAAAAAGAATAATATTGAATTTGAACAACTTACCGCGGGTGAGTATAAGCGTACCTTAACTATGTTTGGCGAAAATACCGATAAAGCCCGCGAGAAGTTCAAACAAGAACTTGAAGAGACTCATGTGCTATTCAAAGACTTTATTGCTCAACGCCGCCCTGAACTTGAGCTTGAAAAAGTCGCCACAGGTGAGCATTGGTATGGCTCACAAGCTATCGAGCTTGGGCTTATCGATGAAGTGAAAACCTCCGATGATTTGGTTATCGAGGCATGCAAAGATAAAACCGTGTTAGCGGTGCATTATGTACAGAAGAAAAAACTGGCAGAGCGCTTTGGTAAATCAGCTGCAGAAGCTGCTGATAGCGTGTTGCTAAAATGGGTGCAACGTGGACAACGACCTATTGTTTAGGGCCAAGGCGTAACCCGTATTTGAGTTGAAGCGGGTCTATAGCATATATATGTGTAACGGGCAGTGATTATTGAGTGATCATCTGCCCGTATTTTGTTATTTACTCACTCAAATTACGCTGCATTTAGGTTTATGGTGATGATTCCAGTCGATAAATTGAGTGATATCTCATCAACAGGTGTTAAAGGCATATTTAGAGAAGCCTAACTGAGCAAAATAACCCGCTGCCAGGATGAATTTTATGCGTCCTTTTTCTCGCGAAACCTACTGTTTATCTCTATAATAGGCGCGCTCACAGTGACGTGACACCGATATCCTTCGATTGTCGAAAGGATAGGCCCAGCAGTCTGGGCACAGACCTACAAAAGTGGGTATATAAATAAAATCTGGAGTAAGTATGTCCTCAGAATCTCCTGTCGTTACCGTAGATGGCCCAAGTGGGGCAGGTAAAGGCACTTTATGTATGATGTTGGCTGAAAAGCTTGGTTATCAATTACTCGACTCTGGCGCGATTTACCGCGTGTTAGCGTTAGCTGCGATTCATCATGGCGTTGACATTGAGTCAGAAGATGCGTTGGTTCCGTTAGCAACACACCTTGATGTACAGTTCATCGCTAAAGGCGACTTGGTCCAGGTTGTCCTAGAAGGTGAAGATGTCTCGGCTGAGCTTCGTAAAGAAGAAACGGGTATGGCCGCATCTAAAGTTGCCGCTTTACCACGTGTTCGTGAGGCGTTGTTACGTCGTCAGCGTGCATTTAACATGGCACCGGGCCTGGTTGCCGATGGCCGTGATATGGGAACGGTTGTTTTCCCAACTGCAGCCGCAAAAATATTTCTAGATGCAAGTGCGCAGGAGCGAGCGAAAAGACGCTTTAAGCAGTTGCAAGACAAGGGTTTAGAGGTTAGTATTGACCACCTTTTGAGCGAGATCCAAGAAAGAGACGATAGAGATCGCAACCGTGCTGTTGCTCCTTTACGTCCCGCGGATGACGCTCTAGTGCTAGATTCTACGCAACTTTCAATTGAGGAAGTGGTAGAACAGGCACTAAAATATATTGAATCTAAATTGTCTTGAGTCCTATTTTAAGGTGACTTGAGGCATATGGAACGTTGGTCGCAAGGATGATGACTGGCGATTTTATCAACCCCCATGCGGTAGGATACCCGTGGACGTTAAATTATTGAAGATCTAATAATGACTGAATCTTTTGCTCAACTCTTTGAAGAGTTTCTAAACGAAACTGAATTCCAACAAGGTAGTATCGTTAAAGGTACTGTAGTAGCTATCGAGAACGGTTTCGTTCTTGTTGATGCTGGCCTTAAGTCTGAATCTGCGATCCCTGCAGAGCAATTCAAGAACGCTGCTGGCGAACTTGAAGTAGGCGCTGAAGTAGACGTAGCGCTAGACGCTGTTGAAGATGGTTTCGGTGAAACTCAACTTTCTCGTGAGAAAGCTAAGCGTCACGAAGCTTGGATTGTACTTGAGAAAGCTTACGAAGAAGCTGAAACTGTTGTTGGTATCATCAACGGTAAAGTTAAAGGCGGCTTCACTGTAGAACTAAACGGTATCCGTGCGTTCCTACCTGGTTCTCTTGTAGACGTACGTCCTATCCGTGACACTGCTCACCTTGAAAACAAAGAGCTAGAGTTCAAAGTTATCAAGCTAGACCAGAAGCGTAACAACGTTGTTGTTTCTCGTCGTGCTGTTATCGAATCTGAAAACAGTGTTGAGCGTGATGAGCTTCTTGAAACTCTGCAAGAAGGTAGCGAAGTTAAAGGTATCGTTAAGAACCTTACTGACTACGGTGCATTCGTTGACCTTGGTGGCGTAGACGGCCTACTTCACATCACTGATATGGCTTGGAAGCGTGTTAAGCACCCATCTGAGATCGTAAACGTTGGTGACGAGATCCAAGTTAAAGTTCTTAAGTTCGATCGTGAGCGTACTCGCGTATCTCTAGGTCTTAAGCAACTTGGCGAAGATCCATGGGTAGCTATCGCTAAGCGTTACCCAGAAGGTCACAAACTGACTGGTCGCGTTACTAACCTAACTGATTACGGCTGCTTCGTAGAAATCGAAGAAGGCGTTGAAGGTCTAGTACACGTTTCTGAAATGGATTGGACTAACAAGAACATCCACCCTTCTAAAGTTGTTAATGTAGGCGACGAAGTTGAGGTTATGGTTCTTGAGATTGACGAAGAACGTCGTCGTATCTCTCTAGGTCTGAAACAGTGTAAAGCTAACCCTTGGCAGTCATTCGCTGAAGCGCAAGCTAAAGGCGATAAAGTAACTGGTAAGATCAAGTCTATCACTGACTTCGGTATCTTCATCGGTCTTGAAGGCGGCATCGACGGTCTAGTTCACCTATCTGACATTTCTTGGAATGTTACTGGTGAAGAAGCAGTTCGCGAATTCAAGAAAGGCGACGAAATCTCTGCAGTAGTTCTAGCAGTAGATGCAGAGCGTGAGCGTATTTCTCTTGGCGTTAAGCAAATGGAAAACGACCCGTTCAACAACTACTTAGCTGATAACAAGAAAGGTACTCTAGTTAACGGTACTGTTTCTGCAGTAGACGCAAAAGGTGCTACAATTGAACTTGTAGACGGCGTTGAAGGTTACATCCGTGCTTCTGAAGTATCTCGTGACCGTATTGAAGATGCGTCTCTAATCCTAAGCGTTGGCGATAGCGTTGAAGCTAAGTTCACCGGTGTAGACCGTAAGAACCGCGTAATCAACCTATCTATCAAAGCTAAAGATCAAGCGGAAGAGCAAGAAGCTATGGCTTCACTGAACAAGCAAGATGAGTCTTCGTTCGGTTCTGCAATGGCTGATGCATTCAAGGCTGCGAAAGGCGAATAATTACTTATTCATTAAGTAATCGCTAAGAGGGAGCCGTTAGGCTCCCTTTTTTTATTATTAAAAGAGGGACACTATGACTAAATCTGAATTAATAGAGAGACTGTGTGCAGAACAAACACATCTATCTGCTAAAGAGATTGAAGACGCAGTAAAAGATATTATAGAACACATGGCAGAGACCCTTGAAAGTGGTGAACGCATCGAAATACGAGGCTTTGGCAGCTTCTCTTTGCACTATCGTGAACCGAGAGTGGGCCGAAACCCTAAGACGGGCGACCAGGTTGAATTAGAGGGCAAATACGTTCCTCACTTTAAACCGGGTAAAGAACTTCGTGAAAGAGTAAACCTCGGTCTGTAATTCCCTGTTTTAATAACAAAGCGATACTGTAATAGTGTCGCTTTTTTGTATATATAAAACCGTAACTTAGTGGGTTTGGATAGGCGTAACATTCTTGCAAATGGAGGATAATATTTTCATGGTGTCATGGGGGGATTTCCTGCATAATCGAGAGATGTTTCTTGTTGTAAAAGGATATTTGAGTGAGAATCCTAAAAATTGCATTAGCATTGGCTCTATTTCTGATTGCTTTGGCGCTTGGCGCTCAAAACCAAGAAGTTGTAACCTTTAATTACCTCATAGCAGAAGGTAATTTCCACCTATCATCGCTAATTGGTGGCGTGTTCGTGGTGGGTTTTGTCATTTCCGGTATTATTTTCGGCTCGATGCAGTTTCGTTCGCAGTTACAAGTGCGCAAACTGAAACGACAACTTAAAAAACTCACTCCAGTGGTCGGGACTAAGCCAAGTTCTCAACTTACTGAAGCAAAAGAATCGTTGAAATAACATAAATTATGCTTCAGTTACTGTTTTTACTTCTTCCGATTGCAGCTGCCTATGGTTGGTACATGGGGCAACGCAGTGCGCGTCAAGAAAGTCAGAGACAGTCTAATCAGATCTCCCGTCAATATGTTCGTGGTCTTAACATGCTGCTTTCTGAGCAATCAGATAAAGCCGTTGATCACTTTATCGAGTTATTACAAATTGACGATGAAACCATTGATACGCACCTAGCCCTCGGTAACCTTTTTCGTTCAAGAGGGGAGGTAGACAGGGCGATCCGTATTCACCAAAGTCTCATTGCTCGTACCGAGCTCACCATAGATCAAAAGAATATAGCCCTTGCTCAATTAGCTCGAGATTACACCGCGTCCGGTTTTCTCGATCGCGCTGAAAAAATATTCGAACAACTGTCGGATGAGCCGGAGCACAAAGAGTTAGCCTTACAGCAGCTAGTTGCTATCTACCAGCAAACCAAAGAGTGGCCCAAGGCGATTCACTACGCGACACTGTTGGTGAAGATGGGCAAACATCGCATGAAGACCAGTATTGCGCATTTTTATTGCGAGCTTGCTTTACACGAGAAAGCCTTTGGTAAGCCTTCAAAATCCATTCAGTACCATAAGAAAGCCTTGTCGGAAGACCCAAAATGCGTGCGGGCAAATATTGCCCTCGGTCGAACCTATCTAGAATCTGAAGAATACGCTAAAGCATCTCAATACCTAGAGGCTGTATTAGAGCAAGATGTTGATTTTATTAGTGAAATACTGCCAAATCTTGCCGATTGTCATTATCACACCGGACAAGAGGAGCGCTTAGTTGAATTCCTACGCAGCTGTACTGAAAAGAAAGCGGGTGTTTCGGTGGATCTGATGTTAGCTCAGGTTGTAGCGCAACATGAAGGTACAGAAGCTGGACAGCGGCTTTTGAGCCATCAATTAGCGAAGAACCCAACAATGAAGGGCTTTTATCGATTAATTGACTACCATATTGCAGAGGCAGAAGAGGGCAGCGCAAAAGAGAGCTTAACAACCCTGCAAGCGATGGTTGGCGAGCAACTCAAGATAAAGCCTCAACATCGCTGTCGTCAATGTGGTTACTCTACTCATGCACTGCATTGGCATTGCCCATCTTGTCGTAGTTGGGGCAAGATAAAGCCTATTCGTGGGCTTGATGGTGAGTAGTTTTTAAAAAACGGCTTTATATATCTGTTTTTCCTAACAATTACGCGCTTTCACAGTTAGAATAAGCGCGTTTTTTCTATGATGCCCAAACGATGGAGACCCCAAATGGACCAAAAAGTTATCGTTGCCTTAGATTACGATAAGAAAGACGACGCGTTGCGTTTTGTTGACCGAATCGATCCTGCTTCTTGTCGCTTAAAAGTAGGCAAAGAGATGTTTACTCTGTTTGGCCCAGAATTCGTTCGTGAGCTTCATAGTCGTGGCTTTTCAGTGTTCCTTGACCTCAAGTTTCATGATATTCCCAATACCTGCTCAAAGGCGGTTAAGGCCGCTGCTGACCTTGGTGTGTGGATGGTAAATGTTCATGCCAGTGGCGGGGAGCGCATGATGACTGCATCTCGTGAAATCCTTGAACCTTACGGTAAAGACCGCCCACTTTTAATTGGTGTTACGGTTTTGACCAGTATGGAGCAATCAGATCTGTCTGGTATTGGCCTTGATGTTGAACCTAAGCAACAGGTGTTTCGCTTGGCAAGCTTGACTAAAAATAGCGGTTTGGACGGCGTAGTATGTTCGGCTCAAGAAGCCAGTTTTCTAAAAACAGAGCTGGGTAAAGAGTTTAAGCTTATTACTCCAGGTATTCGCCCAGCTGGGGCTGCGGTAGGGGATCAGAAGCGTATTATGACCCCAGTCGATGCAATGGCAGCAGGCTCTGATTATCTGGTAATCGGACGTCCAATTACACAAGCTAACGATCCGGCTCAAGTACTGGCTGAAATCAACGCCACCCTATAATAGGTAGTCGGGTTTTACAAAGGCTCACAACTTATTAAGTTGTGAGCCTTTTTTAATGCCTCAAACTGAGTTGCATTGGCGACTTTTACGCTTAATAGGCGGCTGACGGCGTGGCGCTTATCGAACTCGGTCAGCAGTACAAAATCCCTCCGCATGCAATTAGGCTCATATATAAGCTTGGCGTAATGCATAAAATCAGTTGAATATTCCGCCCGTTTACCTAAAAACAAATGTAAGAAAATGATTCATTTCACATATTTTGATATAAATTAATATCAAAAACCCCGTATTTATTGGTCTTTGAGGGAGATCATAAAAGAATATAAAAGGATCGGTCAGACTCTAATCGCACATTCTATATAAGAAAAATAAGAGGTATTTATGTCCGACTCGGCTTTAAAATCACGAAAGGTAACCTGGGGGTGCTACGTAGCACTTGCATTTGCCATCGTGTTCTTCTCAGGGTTAATGAAGTCCACTGAATGGTATGGTGTACTCGATTTCACCACTCTAAATGGCTCATTTGGTAAAGTGGCACATAATGTCACTGAAACAGCGGATGGCGTTCAAGTTGCAACTACATCATTACGTGGTAGTGGTGGCAGTGGCGCTCGTGATGGCTTTATCTTTGCCCTAACCTTAATTCCAACGGTTATGTTTGCGCTGGGTGTTATTAATGTATTGGAGCACTATGGTGCACTTGATGCAGCGCGTAAGTTATTAACCCCATTATTGCGTCCTTTGATGGGTGTACCTGGCAGTTCTGGCTTAGCCTTGATTGCATCACTACAAAGCACCGATGCAGGTGCGGCAATGACGCGTCAGTTAAAAGATGAAAAGCGATTGACCAAACGTGAAGTTGACGTATTTACCATGTTTCAGTTTACCGCAGGCGCAACCATTGTTAACTTTTTCTCTTCTGGCGCAGTGCTGTTTACCCTTACATTGGCAGACGGCTCTTTAGCTGTATCGTCTTCAATTGGTTTGGCCGTTGTAGTTATGTTTGCTTTCAAGTTTGTAGGCGCTAACTTATTCCGTATCTATCTAAATATTACCGAAGGCAAGCCATCATCTGACGATGACAAGAAAGCACAACCTGAACTTCAACAAGGAGCAGCATAATGAGCGAAGTAAAAGCTAGAAACCCAATGGTGACTGATATCTTTGTTGAGGGTGCTAAAAAAGGCTGGGTTATTGCCACCACATCAACGGTACCCAACGTTTTGATGGCATTTGTCATCATTAAGGCGCTACAAATTACCGGCGCCCTTGCTCTTATGGGAACAGTATTCTCGCCAGTTATGGCGCTGTTTAATCTACCAGGAGAGGCGGCAGCGGTATTGATTGGCGCGTGGATGTCTATGGGGGGAGCGGTTGGGGTTGTAATTACGCTATTTGACCAAGGTATTCTAGACGGCTCACACATTGCTATCTTAGCACCTGCCATTTACCTAATGGGTTCGCAAGTTCAATACATGGGGCGTATCTTAGGTCCAATCGGTACTGAAGGTCGTTATATTCCGCCTATGATTGCCATATCAGTTCTGAACGCTTTCGGCGCTATGTTCGTGATGAACTTTTTCGTATAACCGTCACGCTATAGAACTTATCCGGTTCTAAGATGCGCTATTTAGAGAGCTGAGTTGTAATAGACTCAGCTCTTTTTTATAGCGCTTTGGGCGAGAAAACTCAGTGATCAGCTCTGCTGTCGCTGGGATGAATCGCCTAGCCCTGATCTTGAATGTATTTCCTAACAGTTTCAGCACTGGCGTTTCCAACTGAGCAAGCGAAGTAACCATCAGACCAGAATGTTTTCTCCTTCCAGAATTGCCGCTTTAACTTAGGATGCAGTTGCCACACAACTCTAGTTGTGTGTTGCTTAATTCTTCTAACGTGCTGACTTATGGAGTATCGTGGAGAGATAGTCATTAAGATATGTAAATGATCTTGATCTACTTCCATTTGCTCAATTTCGAACTCAGAATTTTGAGAGAGTGACATTAGAGAGTTCTTCATCACCAAGCCTAACCCTCCTTTGAGTAGTTTCTTCCTATATTTAACCACCAAAATGAGATGAATAGCTATTAGAAACTTACAGTGCGAATTTCGTTGATACTCCATACTTGACACCTCCATATGCTGTATTAATATACAGTATATGAAAAAGACGCTTAGATACAATTTCAGGTTAAAACCTAGCCCACAGCAAGAGTTAAAACTCGTCGAGTTTGGCTCATATGCCCGTGGTTTATGGAACTTCCTGTTGTCTGAGAATCAGCGTCAATACGAAGTCGATAAGACATTTTCTTTCTACAATGAAATGGCTTCGAAGATTAAGGAAATTAAGAAGTTGCCTGAGTTTTCATGGGTTAAAGCACTTGACTCAGGGGCGGCACAGCAAGTCGCCAGAGACCTAGACGCAGCGTTAAAAAATGGAACATCAAAGAAGTCCCACCAACACTTCCCAAAGTTTAAGGTTAGCTATCGAGTTAAGAAGCAACACAATGACAGCTACCGCTCAGTAAATAATAACAACTGCATTAGAGTTGAGAACGGCACTATTACTTTGCCAAAAGTTGGGGCTGTTCCTATTGTCTTGCACCGTAAGTTAGTTAGCTCAATTAAAACAGCGACAGTCCAATACCGACACGGGAAGTGGGAGGTTAGCCTCACACAAGAAGTGGTGTGTGACGAAGCGAAGAAGGTACTAAAAAGCATTGCGGGATACGACATCAACTCAAAGCAAACCGTTGTCGGATCTAATGGTTTAACGGTTGATAACCCGAAATACTTAAAACAAGCAAAGCAGAAACTAACTAGATTACAGCGACAGCTTTCTAGAAAAAAGAAAGGTTCTGCTCGCTGGAAGAAAACAAAATCCCGTCTAAATAATCTTCACGGTTCAATCGCTAGAAAACGAATGGACTTCGCACATAAAACCGCTCATCGGATAGCCAACGAAAGCGATATTGTAGTGTTTGAAGACCTAAATGTGGCGGGTATGCAAAAATTCAACGGCAGGATGATTGCTGACAACATCATGGGGCTTATATCTGACTTAGCGAAATACAAAATTGAGCTGAGAGGTGGTATACATCATGAGATTGGTCGGTTTGAACGCACAACGGGTGTGTGCTCACACTGCGGTCAACATCATAGATTGAGGTTGAAAGACAGACATTTCACCTGCATTAGTTGCGGCACTTTTAGTGATCGAGACTATTCCTCTGCAATAGCAGTACAACGGATAGGTGAATCTGATTTAATGGCGAATGGAACTGTCGTCAGGTTGACTAGATCAACCAGCACTCAGCAGAAATCAGGCGTTAAAACGAAAGTCTTTGCATTGGCAAAGTTGTCTTTGGGAGCTGAGGAAACAGAAAAGGCAGTTTGCTTAACTGCCTTAGAAGCTCAGTGATCAGCTATGCTGTCGCTGAGTAGTTCACTTAGCTTAGTTTATTAGTGCTGGCACACCACTGTGAAACTTAAATTCGCTATCCTTGCTTAAGATAAGCTTTGCTTCTTGCTGGGCAAAAAATTCTACGCGCGGCTGGATATCTATCTCTGAGATTTGCTGTGCAAGGGCTAGGTAGTCTTGGTAATGCCTTGATTCAGAACGCAGCAGCGATACGTAAAAATTGGCAATCTCATCGTCCATAAAAGGAGCGAGCGCTGCAAAGCGTTCACACGATCTTGCCTCAATAAATGCGCCAATAATGAGTTTATCAATCAGAGTCTGTGGTTCATAGGTACGTACATGGGTCAATAATCCTTTGGCGTAGCGCCCAGCACTGATTGGATGGTATTCAATATTACGGCGGGTCATGATCTCCAGCACCTGATAAAAGTGGTGCAGCTCCTCTTTGATAAGTAGCACCATTTTGTCGATCAAGCTCTGCGAATAAGGGGAGTTTGATTTGGCGATAATAGCCTTGGAGATATTACTCTTGCCCTTGAGTGAGTCCAGATTACCTATCCCACGATAAGCAAAGTCTTCATATGGCTGAAACCAGGCTAAGAGCTGCTGTTTACTCTCACCATCAGCGGCATATTTTCTAATAAGGTACATAGCAGATTGCGCAGCTTTCAGCTCACACAACAAATGGTCAATAAGCACTGTTGACAGTTGTTGTGGTTTTTGGGCCTCATCAAGCCAGGCCTGCGGGGTTTCACAGTTAAGAAACTGTTTGATTGGGGTCAAGAGTGATTGATACATGTAACTGAATTCAATAGTAAATAATAGCTAGCCTAACCAAAACTATGCTTGGTGTCAGCTATTGAATATGTGGTTGTTGTTTAAATATCATCAATATATTTGGTTATATAAGTAAAACTTCTGTCTAATTTTTTCAAATAGCGTTATAACTATTCATCATATAAAACGTAATGGATGACAAAGAGCGGCATGAAGCTACAACAACTAAAATACATTGTTGAGGTGGTGAATCATAACCTTAACGTATCTGCGACCGCAGAGAGTTTGTATACCTCACAACCGGGTATCAGCAAGCAAGTTCGATTGCTCGAAGATGAACTTGGTATTCAAGTGTTTGAGCGAAGCGGAAAGCACCTGACGCAAGTTACCCCAGCAGGTGATGAGATTATTAAAATTTCTCGTGAGATCCTTGCACGAGTAGAATCAGTGAAGGCAGTAGCCGCTGAGCATACCCATCCTGATATGGGTACGCTGAATATTACGACGACTCACACCCAAGCACGCTATGCACTTCCTGATGTCATTAAAGGCTTTACTAAGCGTTACCCTAATGTTTCATTGCACATGCATCAAGGGGCACCATCTCAGATGTCGCAAGCCATCGCTAAAGGGACGGCAAACTTTGCTATAGCAACCGAAGCACTTCACCTGTATCACGATGCCATCATGCTACCTTGCTATCATTGGAATCGGTCCATCGTTGTGCCTAAAGATCATCCATTAGCGCAAAAGTCCCATGTAAGCATTACCGATCTTGCCGCCTATCAATTGGTGACGTATGTGTTCGGTTTTACGGGGAGTTCCGAGCTTGACGCGGCATTTAACAAAGCGGGCTTGTCTCCGAAAATTGTATTTACCGCCACTGATGCTGACGTAATTAAAACCTATGTTCGAATGGGCATCGGGGTCGGTGTTATTGCGAGTATGGCGATTGATAAAGAGCAGGACTCAGATTTAGTTGCTATTGATGCCAGCCATATTTTTGGTGCCAGCACGACCAGTATTGGTTTTAGACGTGGAACCTTCCTGCGCAGTTATATGTTTGATTTTGTTGAGCGATTCGCCCCGCATCTAACACGTCCGGTGGTAGAGCAAGCTATTGCGTTAAAGAACAATCAAGAAATTGAAGAGATGTTTAAGGATATAGAGTTACCGATCAGATAACGTTTGTCGGTACTTAACAATACCATGCGAAAGAGCTTTGCTACCTTAGATAACCTTTTGCGCCAGTATCAACACTATTGGCGCTTTGAGCCGTTTCATGAGAGTCGAGACGGACTATCGCGATTTCAGTCCGATAGTAGCGGATTATTTGTTTGGCTGAACCAGCTAGATCTGCAGCAGGTGCAGCAACTAAAGCTCAACCCTTGTGAGCTTATCGATAAACTTGCAGCCTATATTGAGTGCTGTGAGCAGTTGACGGATCTGTGTGATATTCCCCCAACCCAATCGCAACAGCTAAAACTTGATGTGCACCAAGCAAGTGGTATCCCGGGGCGAAAGCTAAGCCAAATCGAGGCTATGGGCTCGGCGGCAGTCAGTCATCATCAAGGGCAATACTGGTTAGAATGGTGCGCGGGTAAAGGTTTCTTAGGCCGGATGCTCGCCGCAGGCACCCAACAATCTGTCACCAGCTTTGAATGGCAACATGCTCTGTGCCATAAGGGACAACATGAAGCGAATAAGCTCAACTTACCGCTGAACTTCGTTCAAGGGGACGCATTTTGTTGTGACAAACACCATTTATTTTCGCCACCGCTACACGCGGTAGCACTGCACGCTTGCGGTGACTTGCATGTAGAGCTAATGAAGCAAGGTAGCCGAGCACAAATAGCAAACCTATCTATTGCCCCTTGCTGTTACCACCTTATTCGGGATGATAGCTATCAACCGCTATCTGATTTAGGGCGGTTATCGAGTTTACATTTATCCAAGAGCGAGCTGCGTATTCCGTTGCAAGAAACGGTGACGGGCGGTGAGCGTGTACTGCGCCACAGGCAATTGGAAATGGTGTATCGACTTGGTTTAGATGAGCTACTCACGTCCCTTACCAAGACGCAGCACTATCAACCGATCCCCAGTATTAAGAAGTCTCAGCTGCAACATGGCTTTGAGGCATTTTGTCATTGGGCAGCGAAAACCAAAGGTTTTGATCTCCCGTTGGCAGAGTGGGATAAATTTGAGCAAATGGGTCAAGCACGGTTTTTGGAAATGGAGCGATTAAGCTTAGTGCAGCAAGTGTTCTTGAGACCCCTTGAAATGTGGCTAGTGTTTGATAAAGCCTTATTTTTACAAGAGCAAGGTTATGCTGTCAGCTTAAGTCAGTTTTGCGATAAAAAAATAACGCCGCGCAATATATTAATACAGGCGGCGTTGCTGGATGAAGTGAAAACCTAGCGATTTACTATGGCAATTGCCTGCGCAGGATCGACATATTCAAGATTAAAGTTCTGCGCAACTTCTTTGCACGTCACCATACCATGAATAACGTTAAGGCCATTTAGGAAGCCTTGGTCTTCATTTAGTGCTTGCTGATACCCCTTGTCTGCCAATTTCAAGATATAGGGCAGGGTAGCGTTATTGAGCGCGTAAGTTGAGGTGCGTGCAACCGCACCTGGCATGTTTGCCACGCAATAATGGACGACATCATCAACGATATAGATAGGCTCGGCGTGGGTGGTCGCGTGCGAGGTTTCAAAGCAACCACCTTGGTCGATAGCCACATCGACTATAGCGGCGCCACTTTTCATCGCCTTAATATGTTCTTTGGTCACTAATTTAGGGGCTGCGGCTCCTGGAATAAGCACCGCACCAATAACAAGATCAGCCTCTGTTACATGGCGAGAGAGCGCTTCTTCGGTGGAATAAACCATTTTTGCACGCCCTTGAAACTCTTCATCTAGTGCGCGTAGGGCTTGCAGGCTTCGGTCAAGAATCGTGACATCCGCACGCATACCAACCGCCATACGAGCAGCATTAGAGCCAACTACGCCACCACCAATAACAACCTTGGCTGGCTCAACGCCGGGAACACCACCAAGCAGTAATCCGCGTCCGCCATTGGATTTCTCAAGGGCTTGTGCGCCGGCTTGAATTGCCATACGACCAGCAACTTCAGACATAGGTGCAAGCAACGGAAGTTGATTTAAGTGATCTGTAACTGTTTCATAAGCAATACAAATGGCTTTACTATTGATTAGTTCCTCTGTTTGTGGAAAATCAGGAGCTAAGTGTAAATAAGTAAACAGTATTTGCCCTTGGCGAAGCATAGCTCGTTCGATTGCTTGAGGCTCTTTGACCTTAACAATCATTTCTGCCTGAGCAAAAACTTCGGCAGCAGTTGGAAGAATGGATGCACCTGCGGCGATATAATCTTCATCGCGGAAACCTATACCTGATCCGGCTTGGGTTTCAACTATGACTTGGTGTCCGTGTGAGATGACTTCTCTGACACTGGCTGGAACCATACCAACGCGGTATTCGTGGTTCTTAATTTCCTTAGGGATGCCAACGATCATTCTGACTCCTTATTTTTTTATAGTTATTGATTCTAGGGTATTGCGTTTATCACGAAATTAATGACTAGTATAAGCTGTTTTAACTAAAATTTGATGCTAAATATGCTATAAATGTAGTGTATATTGTTGCAAGGAAGTGAATAAATGGAGCAAAACCATGCTAGAAGTAAATAAGCCGTCCAAGGAGTTGGACCGTATAGACAGAAATATCTTAAATGAGCTACAAAAAGATGGGCGCATTTCAAATGTAGAGCTGTCCAAACGTGTCGGTCTATCTCCAACCCCTTGTTTAGAAAGGGTTCGCCGTCTTGAGCGTCAAGGCTATATCCTTGGATATACAGCCCAACTTAACCCACAATATCTTGATGCATCACTGCTCGTTTTTGTAGAAATCACCCTTAACCGTGGTGCACCGGACGTATTTGAACAGTTCAATACCGCAGTTCAAAAACTTGACGATATCCAAGAATGCCACCTTGTTTCTGGCGACTTTGACTATCTTTTAAAGACCCGCGTATCGGATATGGGGGCGTACCGCAAATTGCTAGGTGATACGCTTCTGCGACTGCCGGGAGTGAATGACACTCGTACCTATGTGGTTATGGAAGAGGTCAAACAGAGCAACCAGTTGGTTATTAAAACTCGTTAATTCTATGTTTGACAGAGGTTTGACTTGGGTTTTTACCTCTGCATGTGTTTAAATGAATTTTTCTTGGGCGGCAATGGCCGCTCTTGTTGTATCTGCGCACAATGGATATGTTGAAAAGAAACTCCAAAATTCGAACTATAGTTCACACTTCACCCTCTAAAACTAACCCGCAATTGAACGGGGGCCAACGTTTGAGAGAAGGGTGCTTTATTGTAGGTGTCTTACTAGCCGTATTGATGGCTGTAGCCCTATTAACCTTTAGCCAAGCCGATCCTTCCTGGTCTCAGACTGCGTGGGGTGGGGAAGTGCAAAATGCCGGTGGTTTATTTGGCGCATGGATTGCGGACACTTTGCTGTTCTCTTTCGGTGTACTTGCCTATGTGTTGCCGCCTGCGCTGATATTGCTCACTTGGACGACCTTCCGCAAGCGTAGACCACATGAAACGGTGGACTTTATGCTATGGGGTACTCGTCTGCTGGGCGGTGCTTTCTTGATTGTCACAAGCTGTGGTTTAGCGGATATCAACTTTGATGATATCTGGTACTTTTCGTCCGGTGGTGTCATCGGTGACGTGATCACAAGCTTGGCACTTCCGACACTTAATCCTTTAGGGACAACTCTGGCACTCCTATTTTTGTGGGGCGCAGCGTTTACCTTATTTACAGGGATTTCTTGGTTGTCGATTGTTGAGTCTATCGGTCAATCGACCATGGAGCTGCTGGCCAAGATGTTAAACTTTGTTCGTGGTAACAAAGAACAAGTGATTGAGCCAACCCGCTTAGATGATCAAAACCTTGTATATGCGGATACGACGCTAGATAGTGATGTCAAATCCGATGCAGATAGCGATGATCCGTTGTTACGTGACTTCTCTGTATCAAATGCTGCTCTTGATTCTGCCTCCAAGGAGGAAGAAGAGTATAAAATATACGTTCCTAACGATGTGCAGACACAACAAAACGTGGCGTTTGATCGCACCAATAATCTGAACGCTCCAATTCAGCAACTTGAGCAAGATGCACAATTGGCGAACGATTATGTAGCAAGCGATGAACCTGCTGTTCATCAAGCCCAGATTGAAACTGCGCCCGCGCACATTGAACCGCAACCAGCGCCAGTTGCATCTTCAACATCTGAGCCAGCAGCAGTTGATCCGCTATTTGATGCACCGAATATTACTGAACCTTTGGTTGCCGCAACAACAGTGGCCAGTGCACCAGTGGCGCCGGTAGTACCAGCGCCAATTGTTACCCATGATTCAATTTCAATACCGGCTGAATCACAATCTGACGAAAAAGAGTTCACTTTTGATATCGAAGATGAGGTCAAGCCAGAGCCAGTAATTAGCATGGATCTGGTAGATGATGAATCTGTATCAAAATCAACTCAGTCGGTTACGATGCCGCAGCCTGAAATTGAGCCGATGCTTGTTGAGCCTGCCGCTGAGGTTGAGCAGCCAGTGCAAGTTGCAGTCGAGCCACAACCACAGCCTGAAGCACAACAACCAATACCTGAAGCTGGAATTATCGTAGCAGATGCACCTCAAGCTATGCCAGAGCAAGCTATGCCGCAACAAGTGGCGCCACAGCCTACTGCTGAACCAATTGCCGAACAAGGCACTGAGGAAGCTGAGGAAGAAGGCGTTGCTTCAGAAGCGGTGCCAGCTCAACCAAATAGCGATGCAGCTGCATTTGCAGCTGAAGTGGCTAAGGTTCAAGCGCGTAATCAAGCATCACAGAATCCATTCTTGATACGACAAGATGCTGATCTACCAAAACCAACCAGCCCAATGCCAACCTTGGAATTGTTATATCATCCTGAAAAGCGTGAGAATAATATCGATAGGGAAGCGCTGCAAAATATTGCTCGCCTAGTTGAATCAAAACTGGCGGACTACAAAATCAAAGCTACCGTCGTGGGTATATTCCCAGGGCCAGTAATTACTCGCTTTGAGTTGGATCTTGCCCCAGGAGTTAAGGTATCGCGTATCTCGGGCCTATCTATGGACCTAGCGCGCTCTTTATCTGCTTTGGCAGTGCGCGTTGTTGAGGTAATACCGGGTAAACCATATGTTGGCCTTGAACTGCCTAATATGTCGCGCGAAACCGTGTATCTATCGGATGTAATCAGTAGTCCAACATTTACTGAAAATCCATCACCGACAGCGGTTGTGCTAGGGCAAGATATTGCTGGTGATGCTGTGGTAGGCGATCTGTCAAAAATGCCACACGTATTGGTAGCAGGGACCACAGGCTCGGGTAAATCTGTGGGTGTAAACGTTATGATTCTGAGTATGTTGTATAAATCAACACCAGATGATGTACGTTTCATCATGATTGACCCTAAGATGTTAGAGCTGTCTATCTACGAAGGTATCCCGCACCTACTGTCAGAGGTTGTGACAGATATGAAGGATGCGTCTAATGCCCTGCGTTGGTGTGTGGGTGAGATGGAGCGTCGCTACAAACTTATGTCTGCACTTGGGGTGCGTAACCTTAAAGGCTTCAACGACAAGCTTAAGATGGCAGCGGATGCAGGTTACCCTATTCCTGATCCTCTATGGCAGCCAGGCGATAGTATGGACCAAGAAGCCCCGCTTCTGGAAAAATTGCCATATATCGTAGTTGTGGTGGATGAATTCGCTGACCTGATTATGGTAGTTGGTAAGAAGGTTGAAGAACTTATCGCGCGTATTGCTCAAAAAGCACGTGCGGCCGGTATCCACCTGATCCTTGCAACTCAACGCCCATCGGTAGACGTTATTACCGGACTTATTAAAGCCAATATCCCAACGCGTGTTGCATTCACCGTTTCGACTAAAACTGACTCAAGAACAATCTTAGATCAAAGTGGGGCAGAATCACTGTTAGGTATGGGTGATATGTTGTATTTACCACCAGGCTCAAGCCATACTACTCGTGTACATGGCGCATTTGCATCCGATGATGATGTACATGCAGTCGTTAATGATTGGAAAGCGCGCGGCAAACCGCAGTATATCGAGGC
Organism: Vibrio gallicus; assembly: GCF_024346875.1. Taxonomy (NCBI): domain Bacteria; kingdom Pseudomonadati; phylum Pseudomonadota; class Gammaproteobacteria; order Vibrionales; family Vibrionaceae; genus Vibrio; species Vibrio gallicus. The sequence continues at coordinate 1,537,154 of NZ_AP024871.1, read as the reverse complement.
AATTACTAAAGCGGATCAATCTGCTGACACTTTACTGCCGGGAGAAAAACCAGACGGTGACCAGGACATTGATCCACTATTTGATCAGGTTGTTGAGCACGTTACAGAGACTCGCCGTGGCTCAGTATCGGGTGTACAGCGCCGTTTTAAAATTGGTTATAACCGTGCGGCGCGCATTGTTGAGCAGCTTGAAGCTCAGGGTATTGTTAGTGCACCAGGTCATAATGGTAATCGTGAAGTTATTGCACCACCACCAATTAAAGATATGTAGGTATCCAATATAATGAACAAGATTTTCGTTGCCTTATTGGCATTGGTATCAGTAAACGTCTGGGCATCAGCCCAAGACGTTTTGGTTACTCGGTTGGCAAAGACCGACGGTTTTAGTGCTAATTTTGCGCAAACTGTAGTGAGTCCAGACAACGAAGTCCTTATGCAAGGGACGGGTAAGGTTGAAATTGCACGACCTAGCTTGTTCCGTTGGACCACTGAAAAGCCCGATGAGAACATCTTAGTCTCAGATGGTAAAACGCTATGGTACTACACGCCATTTGTTGAGCAGGTCAGTATTTACTGGCAGCAACAAGCGACAGAGCAAACCCCTTTTGTGCTACTTACTCGCAATCAAGCTAGCGATTGGGATAAGTATAACGTTATACAAAATGATGACAGCTTTACGCTCACTCCAACGGATCCAAATAGTACCCAAGGGCAGTTTCAGATAGATATCAACGCCGCAGGAACCATCGCAGGTTTTGATGTGATTGAACAAGATGGTCAACGCTCTAAGTTTACCTTTAATCACTATAAGAATGAGGTTCCGGCCAAATCACGGTTTGTATTTGAGATCCCAAATGGCGTTGAGGTTGACGATCAACGCAACTAGAGCAGGGCGCTTGCTATGAGTAATTATCAGTTAGATTTCTCATCAGGGGATGATTTTCGTCCATTAGCGGCCAGGATGAGACCTCGTACTCTAGAAGAATATATCGGTCAGCAACACGTTTTACATCCCGATAAACCTCTTGCAAGATCGCTCCGTTCAGGTCAGCTGCACTCCATGATCTTATGGGGACCACCAGGCACGGGGAAAACAACCCTTGCTGAGGTTGCCGCAGGCTATGCCAATGCCAAGGTAGAGCGCGTATCTGCTGTCACCTCAGGGGTAAAAGAGATCCGTGCGGCGATAGAGAAAGCAAAAGACAATCAATTAATGGGTTCTCGCACCATTTTGTTTGTGGATGAGGTGCATCGCTTTAATAAAAGCCAGCAAGATGCATTTTTGCCACATATCGAAGATGGTACGGTGACCTTTATCGGTGCGACCACTGAAAACCCTTCCTTTGAGTTAAATAACGCACTGTTATCAAGGGCTCGGGTATATAAACTTCAGTCCCTTGATGGACAAGATATCCTAGAGGTTATTCATCAAGCTTTACGTGATAAAGAGCGCGGACTAGGGCAACTTCAAGCCAACTTTATAGATGAAAGTGACAAGCGCTTAGCAGAGCTTGTAAGCGGCGATGCGCGAATGGCTCTCAATTATCTTGAGCTGCTATTTGATATGGCGGTCGAGAAAGATGGGATCAAGCAGATAGACCTTGAGCTTCTGGCTCAAGTGGCGGGTGAAAAAGTCGCTCGTTTCGATAACAAAGGCGATATTTGGTATGACTTGATATCAGCGGTTCATAAGTCTATTCGCGGCTCTAGCCCCGATGGTGCACTGTACTGGAGTGCTAGAATGCTCAGTGCTGGTTGTGACCCACTGTATATTGCTCGTCGTCTGTTGGCTATCGCTTCTGAAGATATTGGCAATGCAGACCCTAGAGCGATGGAAGTTGCGATTAATGCATGGGACTGTTTTACCCGTATTGGTCCTGCCGAAGGAGAGCGTGCTTTGGCTCAAGCGGTGGTATATTTAGCATGTGCGCCGAAAAGTAACGCAGTATATACCGCGTGGAAACAGGCACTAGATGATGCCAAGCAAACCTCTGATTTAGAGGTGCCGCATCATCTGCGTAACGCACCGACTCAGTTGATGCAAGATTTAGGCTATGGCGCTGAGTATAGATACGCCCATGATGAACCGGGAGCCTATGCCGCCGGAGAGTGTTATTTCCCTCCTGAACTGGAGTCTCGTCGCTACTACTATCCTCAAAATCGAGGATTAGAGACAAAAATTGCTGAAAAGCTAAACTATCTCGACTCTTTAGACCAAAAAAGCACGCAAAAGCGCTACAAAAAATAGTGTTTTTTCGATATCTTTAGCACTCAATTTATCTCTTGAGCCTAAACGGCTTAAGAATTCACTAACCACTCGCAGGATTAGCAATGCTAGATTCTAAATTATTTCGTACAGAGCTGGACGAAACAGCAGCAAAACTAGCGCGTCGCGGATTTATCCTAGACGTTGATACCATTCGTCAACTTGAAGAACAACGTAAATCCATTCAGGTTGAAGTTGAAAACTTGCAATCCACGCGTAACTCCATCTCCAAGCAAATCGGCCAAAAAATGGCAGCTGGTGATAAAGCGGGTGCGGAAGAGATCAAGAAACAGATTGGCACTCTAGGTGCAGATCTGGATGCGAAGAAAATTGAGCTTGTTCAAGTTCAATCTAAGCTTGAAGACATTACCCTGTCTGTTCCAAACCTACCTGATGCAGAAGTACCAGATGGTAAAAACGAAGACGATAACGTTGAAGTATCTCGTTGGGGTACTCCGAAGCAGTATGACTTTGAGGTAAAAGACCACGTTGATCTTGGTGAGCTAGCGGGCGGACTTGATTTTGCTTCAGCAACTAAGATTACTGGTGCGCGTTTTATCGTGATGAAGGGGCAGTTTGCTCGACTTCACCGCGCTATTGCCCAGTTTATGTTGGATCTGCACACCGATAAGCATGGCTATACAGAAATGTATGTCCCTTACCTTGTGAATGCAGATAGCCTATATGGTACAGGTCAGCTTCCAAAATTTGGTGAAGACCTATTCCATACTGAGCCTCTAACTGAAAAAGTAAATGACGAAGAGCCTCGTAAACTATCACTGATCCCAACTGCAGAAGTGCCTGTGACCAATATGGTTCGTGACACTATTACAGAAGAAGCTGATCTGCCGCTTAAAATGACGGCGCATACACCTTGTTTCCGCTCTGAAGCGGGTTCATATGGTCGTGATACTCGTGGTCTTATTCGTATGCACCAATTTGATAAGGTTGAATTGGTACAAATCACAAAACCAGAAGACTCAATGAATGCACTGGAAGAGCTTACCGGTCATGCCGAAAAGGTATTACAGCTATTAGAGCTTCCATATCGTAAGGTTGTGTTATGTACTGGTGATATGGGCTTTGGGGCTCGTAAAACCTATGACTTAGAAGTTTGGGTTCCAGCGCAAGAAACCTACCGTGAGATCTCTTCTTGCTCAAACATGTGGGACTTCCAAGCTCGTCGTATGCAAGCTCGTTTCCGTCGTAAAGGTGAGAAGAAACCAGAGTTGGCACACACGCTAAATGGTTCTGGTCTAGCTGTAGGTCGTACCATGGTTGCTATCTTGGAAAACAACCAATTGGCCGATGGCCGCGTTGAAATCCCAACTGTACTTCAGCCTTATATGGGCGGTTTAACTCACCTAGGTTAATCCGATAGTGCAATGATAAAAGCCGACCTTAGGGTCGGTTTTTTTATGTGTAGAATAATGCCTAGAAACACTTGGAATTCATAGCCTTAGGATGTATAACATCTAGGTAACTATTTTATTACAGGATGTTCTCATGGAAGAGAAGAAACAAGGATTGGAGTACTTTAGCACTCCGCAAAAGCTATTCGTTGGTTATACGCTGGCAATTTTAGTGGATTTAACGGTACTTAACCTGCTGGAGGAGTATTGGCATTACGTCAACATTTCTTCATTTACGGTATCCCTTGGCGCCGCTATCTTGTTACAGCTGCTACTTAAGCTTTCTATTGGGTTAGAACATAGATTAGCCGCCTATTTTAAAACCAAACCGGGCACCGCACCTAAGATATATCGCGGGGTGAGTACCTATATTATTTTAGTGGGCTCTAAGTTTGTGATGCTTGGCGCAATCGATGTGGTATTTGGGGATGCAGTATCATTTTCTGGGCCTTGGAACGGGATTATGGCGTTCTTTGTCGTAGTGTTTGTCATCTTGATAGCAGAAACCATAGTCGGCAAGATTTATCGAGCCCTTGGTGACGATTAATAGGATAGCCCTGCCAAGCAGGGCTTTTTTTAGGCTCATCGTGCGATATAAGGCGTTACAACGGTGGGTGAGTCGCGTCGTTAAGTGCTGTGTGTCACTGTAAATTGAAACATTCCGGTTTTTGCAGTGCGCTATCTATTGCATCTATGAGCTGCGCCAGTTCATCATGCTTGATGATATAAGGCGGCATCATGTATATCAGTCGGCCAAATGGTCGAATCCATACCCCTTGTTTAACAAAGTGTGCTTGGATAGCTTCCATATTTACAGTGTGATGGGTTTCAACAACCCCAATCGCGCCGAGATAGCGTATGTCCTTTACCATGGCATGCTGTCGCAGCTTAGGTAGCGCCTTCGCAAAATGACGCTCGATGCTGGCTACCTGTTCTTGCCATTGCCCTGTTTGCAAAATACTAAGACTGGCGTTAGCAACAGAACAAGCCAAAGGGTTGCCCATAAAAGTCGGACCGTGCATAAAACATTTAGCTTCCCCTGCACATACCGTATCCGCAACGGATTTGCTGGTAAGGGTGGCCGAGAGCGTCATATAGCCACCGGTTAGGGCTTTACCCACGCACAGTATATCGGGCTCAATGTCAGCATGTTGCAACGCAAACATCTTTCCAGTTCGACCAAAGCCTGTTGCTATTTCATCGGCAATCAATAACACCCCATATTTGTCACACAGTGCACGCACCGCCTTTAAATAATTGGGATGATACAGTTTCATGCCTCCAGCGCCCTGCACAATCGGCTCTAGAATAACCGCCGCGATCTGCTGATGGTGACGCTGTAGTGCGCTTTGAAATGGCTTGATGTCATCGTCGTGCCATGTATCGAAAAAGCCAATCGTAGGCGATTCTACAAAAATGTGTTCAGGCAGAAAGCCTTTATATAGGGAATGCATGGAATTATCGGGGTCGGTAACCGACATGGCGGCAAAGGTGTCTCCGTGATAACCGTGTTTAAGGGTAAGAAACTTTGAGCGAGGCTCACCTAAAGAGTGCCAATACTGCAATGCCATCTTGAGGCTTACTTCGACCGCTACAGAGCCTGAATCGGCTAAAAAAATATGCTGTAAATTATCAGGGACAAGCTCAAGGAGCTTCTTACCTAGGTCAATGGCTGGCTGGTGGGTGAGACCTCCAAACATAATATGGGACATGCTATCGATTTGCTGGTGTGCAGCTTGATTCAGCTGTGGGTTAGAGTAGCCATGAATTGCGGCCCACCATGAAGACATCCCATCGATAAGCTGTGTATCGTCTTGCAGCGTAATATGGACACCAGATGCGGACTTCACCCCATAACAAGTAAGTGGCGACAAGGTAGAGGTGTATGGGTGCCAAAGGTGTTGTTTATCAAACGATAAATCCATATTTGTTTGATTTGTGTGCATTAGTAAACTTTTATGGTTTTGATTTGTTGACAGTGTACCTATTGCCGATAGACTAGCCAAGTGATCAAATCAGGTAAAGGAGCACTTAAGTGCAAATACGTCACGATTGGACCATTGATGAGGTTCAACAATTATTAGCCCAACCCTTCATGGATCTTGTGTTTCAAGCGCAAACTATCCACCGTCAATTTCAACAGCCTAACTATGTTCAAGTCAGCACCTTGCTATCAATTAAAACCGGTGCGTGTCCTGAAGACTGCAAATATTGTCCACAAAGTGCTCATTACCGTACCGATGTTGATAAAGAGCGTTTGATGGAGGTTGAAAAGGTTTTAGAAGCTGCACAAAAAGCCAAACAATCAGGCTCAACGCGCTTTTGTATGGGAGCTGCATGGAAGAACCCAAAGTCCCGAGATATGCCGCTATTGACTGACATGATTAAAGGCGTGAAGTCGCTGGGTCTTGAAACCTGCATGACCTTAGGTATGTTGACCCCGGCACAAGCCAATGAGCTGTCACAAGCAGGGCTTGATTACTACAACCACAACCTTGATACGTCACCAGAATACTACGGCAATATCATCACCACCCGAACCTATCAAGACCGTTTAGATACCCTGGCCCATGTACGCGATTCTGGGATGAAGATCTGCTCTGGTGGAATTATTGGTATGGGCGAAGGATTGGCCGATCGCGCTGGGTTATTGTCAGAGCTGGCTAACTTGCCGGTACACCCTGAGAGCGTGCCTATTAATATGCTAGTCAAGGTTAAGGGGACGCCGCTAGAAGAGGCGCAAGATGTGGAGCCGTTCGAGTTCATTAAACTGATTGCGGCAGCTCGTATCATGATGCCTGAGTCTGCGGTTCGCTTATCGGCTGGTCGTGAGAAAATGAATGAGCAGATGCAAGCATTGTGCTTCTTAGCAGGGGCTAATTCGGTATTTTACGGTTGCAAACTGTTGACCACACCTAACCCAGATGAAGACAGTGATATGCAGCTGTTTAAAAAGTTAGGTATTAATAGCCAAGCGGTTTCTCAAAAGCCCGATCAGGTTCAGGAAAGCGACTTACTAGACCAAGTAATTGAGCGTGTTGCGGCACGTCCAACCGCGGATGATCTATTTTACGATGCCAGCGTTTAAACAACGAATCGCAGAGCAGATTAAGCGGCGACAAGCATTAGGTTTAGAACGTAAGGTTGAAGCTATCGACGCTGGAAATCGTAGTCAGCTTCACCATCAACAGCAGTCGTTTAATAACTTTTCCAGTAACGATTACCTCGGCTTGGCAGCAGATAAAGGGCTAATAAGTTGTTGGCAGCAGAATCTGGCGCGTTATGGCTGTGGGAGCGCAGCTTCACCACTGGTAGTAGGGCAGAGTTACGCGCACCTTAACCTGCAACAAGCGTTGTGTGATTGGTTAGATTACCCGGCCGCAGTATTATTCAATTCAGGATTTAGTGCCAATCAAGCGCTACTTTTTGCTCTACTTGAAGAGGGCGATACTGTTATCCAAGATAAGCTCAATCACGCCTCGTTGATAGAAGCAGGGATGCTAAGTAGTGCGAATATGCGCCGTTATCCCCACAACGATATGTCTCATCTCTCCCGGGTGTTAGGCAAAGTTGAAAGCAGTTTAGTGGTCACCGAAGGGGTGTTCAGTATGGATGGCGACATGTCGCCACTGGCAGATATTGCGTCGCTCTCCAATCTGCACAACGCTTGGTTGATGGTCGATGATGCGCATGGTATCGGTGTTTTAGGGGAGCAAGGCCGTGGAAGCTGCCACCTAGCGGGCATTCGACCACAAATACTGGTGGTTACCTTTGGCAAAGCATTAGGTATTTCTGGGGCGGCGATATTATGTGACACACAAACAGCTGATTATCTAAATAATTTTGCGCGTCACTTCGTTTATTCAACGGCTATGCCGCCGGCGCAGGCCGCAACCCTAACTCACGCCATTGATATGGTGCGCAAACAGCAATGGCGCAGAGATAAACTGCATGAGCTTCAAGACTATTTTGATAAAAATATGTCTCAGGTAGAGGGGTTTGTTCAAACCCATACCCCGATAAAGCCCTTACTTATCGGTCGCAGTGATCAGGCGCTCAATCTGGCTCAATGTTTGCGAGATCGCGGGCAGTGGGTTACCGCAATACGCCCACCAACTGTACCTACCAATATGGCAAGAATTCGTATTACCCTCAGTGCAAGCCATTCGACAAATCAACTCTCTGAACTCGTTAGTGCACTGCACGCCACACTACTAACTACGGAGAATGCGAAGTGAGTATCATGCAACACCCGAGCAAGTTGAATATTGCTCAAGCTTTTGGAAAAGCCGCTTCTCAATATGACAAACATGCCCAGTTTCAGCGAGATGTGGTAGAGCGGCTTATGGATGTACTGCCAAATGATCTTAAGGGTATTAAGGCGCTCGATGTGGGATGCGGCACAGGGTACTTTGCACAAAGGTTGCTTGAGCGAGGCGCCAAAGTAACCTGTTTAGATATTTCTTCGGCTATGCTTGAGCAAGCCAAATTGCGTCTAGACAGTAAGGCCCACTATCAGCTAGGAGATGCGCAAAGTATTCCATTTTCAGATAACAGCTTTGATTTAGTGGTGTCGAGTTTGGCGTTGCAGTGGTGTGATACCTTAAATGCCCCTCTACATGAGATGCAACGCGTCTGCGCGACAGGCGGGAAAGTGGTATTTTCAACCTTGGCCGAAGGGAGCCTTATCGAACTTAAACAAGCGTGGTATGCGGTTAATAAACAACGACATATAAACACTTTTCTTACCAAAAAGCAGATAAAAATTGCGCTTGCTCAATCGGGAGCATCACGCTATCGCGTAGACTTTCCCGTAGTGACGCTATGGTATCCCACTGCTTTGCAGTTAATGCGAGATCTTAAGGGAATTGGTGCAAACCAAGTCTCAGGTAGAAGTCCAGGACTGACGAAACCTAGGGTTTTGCAACAGGTTGATGCTCACTATCAAGCTATGCATCAACAGGGACAACAAATACCGGCGACGTATCAAGTATGTTTAGGGATTATTTATCAATGAATCAAACAATTTTTATTGCCGGTACCGATACAGATGTAGGGAAAACGGTCGTATCAAGAGCGCTGCTCCAAGCGTTCAATGGGCGCGGAATATCAACCATCGGCTATAAACCTGTTGCGGCAGGAGCTGAGCCTACCGAACAAGGTCTGCGCAATAGCGATGCACTTTATCTCCAGCAAGCGGCAAGTACCAAACTCGATTATAAGCAGGTTAATCCTGTTGTGTTAACCGCTCCTGCATCGCCACATATAGCGGCAAAACTCGACGCCACAGTGATTGATTGCGAGGTATTAAGCAAGCAATTAGCGCATCATCAACAGGCTGCAGACTTGGTTTTAGTTGAAGGTGCGGGTGGATGGTATGTGCCTATCTCAGATGAAGACTTTCTGTCGTCTTGGGTAGTGACAGAGAAACTGCCAGTGGTGTTAGTGGTTGGTGTTAAGCTGGGTTGCTTGAATCACGCAATGTTAACTGCGCAAGCGATAAAAAATGATGGCCTACAACTCATTGGCTGGGTGGCTAACCGAGTAAACCCTTTTGAAGAGCATTATCGAGAGATTATTACCTTTCTAGAACAAAATATTGATGCCCCAAAGATAGCCGAAATCCCGTATGTAGCCGGGGCCTTGAAAAAGGACCTGAGCCAATATATTGATTTAGACACTATTATCTAATCAGTGGTTATTGAGCGAGTATGGCGCGGAGTAAATTCTGCGCCATTTTTGTATCGATACCGTATATGTTCGATATTGCATTAGTGGGTCTGTTCGACGCCTTCTTGAAATTGGGCAATTCGCTGTTGCAGTTTTTTGGTATCTTGGTCTTCAAATCCGAGTTGTTTTCGGGCTTCTTCTTCACTGAGCCCTAAATGATATTGGAGTAAATCTAGTGCCATCTGATGAGTGTTCTGTGACATAACAAGTTTCCTTACATAGTTATTTTAATTAGGAGTTAAAGCTAGGTTGACTGTTGGGTGATCGCAAAAGAACAAAAATCACTCAAACTCCCTCATTACTTTTTAAACCATTTCTTTGATTTTAAGCAAGTGTTAATCGCAATTAAATTCAAAGTTGCAAGCTCACCTCTAATTTTGTTGCAATTTGTTACGGGTCTTGAGTTTTGTTTAACTGCCCTTATCTATATAGTAGCGGGTGAGCAAAGGCTCACTAATTTGGCTTCTTACTTGGAGATATTGAATGAAGCGCGTAGCGTTATTTTTACTGACTAACTTAGCTGTAATCGCGGTGTTGAGTGTGGTACTCAACCTCGTTTATGCCTTTACTGGAATTCAATCAGGCAGCCTGTCAGGCCTATTGGTGTTGGCAGCAGTGTTTGGTTTTGGTGGTTCCTTTATTTCGCTATTGATGTCAAAAGGCATGGCCCTGCGTTCTGTTGGTGGGCAGGTTATTGAAAGTCCACGTAATAAAACAGAACATTGGCTGATAGAAACGGTTTCTCGTCAAGCTAATCAGGCAGGCATTGGTATGCCAACTGTAGCCATTTATGACTCGCCAGACATCAACGCATTTGCAACGGGTGCTAAACGCGATGATTCTCTGGTTGCGGTTTCTAGCGGTCTAATTAACAGCATGACTCAAGATGAAGCTGAGGCGGTACTTGCCCATGAAATCAGCCATATAGCTAATGGTGACATGATTACCATGACGCTGATGCAAGGTGTTGTGAATACCTTTGTTATCTTCATCTCTCGCTTTATTGCCAATATTGTGGCCAATAATGGCGATGAAGAGGGCGAGGGTGGTTCGAATATGATGGTGTACTTTGGGGTGTCTATGGTGCTTGAATTGGTATTTGGTTTCTTAGCCAGCTTCATCACTATGTGGTACAGCCGTAAGCGTGAATTTCATGCCGATGCGGGCGCAGCGCACTTGGTGGGCAAGCATAAGATGATCGCAGCATTAGAGCGTTTAAAAACCAGTCACGAACCACAACTTGAAGGCTCAATGATGGCGTTTGGCATCAATGGCAAGCGTACCATGACTGAATTATTGATGTCGCATCCACCTCTGGATAAGCGCATCGAAGCGTTGAGAAATACGCAAAGTTTTTAAATATCTGGATTATGCATTAGTTGATAAAAAAGCTTGGTTTACGTGACCAAGCTTTTTTTTTTGATCTATTTGTTAATAAACACGTAGTTATCTTTAATTGCAGACACGCAGATAAGATATAGCCATGGATATGGCGCCAATAATGACTACAAGGATAAACGCATGAATGTTGAAACCGTTGCCGATGTGTATCAAAAGCTCAACAAAGATACGCTACATAGCCTAACCAGTATCTATCACCAAGATGTGGTGTTTGAAGATGCTGCGCACCGATTAGATGGCTGGGATGCCCTTGCACTGTACTTTGAAAATCTATACCAGAACGTTATTGAATGCCGTTTTGATATTCAAAGCTCTCACCAGTCTCTTGATTCAGGATTTATTGTGTGGGTGATGTATCTGCGTCATCCCAAACTCAAAGGTGGCAGTGAAGTAGCGGTTAATGGTATCAGTCACCTAAGATTTGCTGATGGGAAAATTATTCATCATCGCGACTACTTTGATATGGGAGAGATGTTGTATGAGCACCTGCCGCTACTTGGCTCTATTATCAAGGGAATAAAAAAGAGGTTAGGACAATGAGCGCGGTATATCTTGTCACAGGTGCAACCTCAGGTATTGGTGAGGAGCTGGCCCATCGTTACGCCTCTCAAGGCGATACCGTTTGGGCTTGTGGGCGCAACCAAGACAAGTTGCAACAGATGGCGGACTCGAATGCCAACATTCTACCTTTGGCTTTTGATATCACCGACCTTCCTCAGACCAAGCGCAAGCTTGCCGACCTGACTCCTTTACCAACCACGTGGATACTCAACGCAGGTGACTGCGAATATATCAATGATGGCGTGATGGACGCCACGCTATTTAAGCGTGTTATCGATATCAACGTAGTTGGGCTCGCCAATTGCGTTGAGGCGTGCCAACCCTCTTGGAGTGCAGGTCATAATGTGGTTATAGTCGGGTCAATTGCCAGTGAAATGGCTCTTCCTCGGGCTGAGGCATATGGAGCGTCTAAGGCTGCGGTGAGTTATTTAGCTCGCACTTTGGCGCTCGATCTCGCACCAAAAAAAATTCGAGTCTCTACTGTCTATCCAGGTTTTGTAAAAACCCCTTTGACCAATAAAAACGACTTCCCAATGCCAATGATGGTATCCGTTGAGCGTGCAGCGCAAGAGATAATGCGCGGCATTGATGCCGGGCAAAAATCCATCTATTTTCCGAAGCGGTTTACTTTACTGCTACGTTTTATAGGAGCGCTTCCATATGCGTGGCAGTCGATAATTTCTCAAAAACTGATATAGGAATAACAAGGATGAAGATTGCTATTATCGGAACCGGTATATCAGGATTGACATGCGGTTATCGCTTACATAAACAGCACCAGATAACCTTATTTGAAGCTAATGATTACATCGGTGGACATACTGCAACAGTGGATGTGTCAGTAGAAGGCAAACAGTATGCGGTAGATACTGGATTTATCGTTTACAACGACCGAACCTACCCAAATTTCATACAAATGATGGAAGAGATTGGGGTTGAAGGTAAGCCAACGCAGATGAGCTTTAGTGTGCGCAATGATAACAATGGCCTAGAGTACAATGGTCATTCGTTATCGAACCTGTTTGCGCAAAAACGTAATTGGTTTAACCCTAAGTTTTACGCCTTTATTTTGGAGATACTGCGCTTTAATAAACTGGCGAAGAGTGTTGTAACGCAAGACATAGCAGAGCAAGAAACACTGGGTAATTTTTTGTTGCAGCATCAGTTCAGTGAATATTTTTGTGACAACTATATCCTGCCTATGGGCGCGGCTATTTGGTCATCTACCCTTGCCGATATGAGAGGGTTTCCTCTACGTTTCTTTTTGCAGTTTTTCGTTAATCACGGCTTGCTGGATATAAAAAATCGCCCTCAATGGTATGTGGTTAAGGGGGGATCTCGCGCTTATATCGACCCCTTAACAGAGGGCTTTCGTGAACGAATCTTATTATCTAGCCCAGTGCAAAAGGTAGAGCGCAATATCCACGGCGTGCGGTTGCTGGTTAACCAGCAATGGCATGAGTTTGATCAGGTGATATTTGCTTGCCATAGCAATCAAGCGCTACAGATACTCGGTGATGAAGCCACGAGCCACGAGCAAGAATTATTGTCTGCTATGGCTTATCAAACCAATGAAGTGATATTGCATACCGATACCAAATTACTTCCAAAAAGTAAGCTGGCGTGGGCATCATGGAACTACTATCTGCAAGGGGGGCAAGACCAAGCTGAACGTCTTCCAACGCTTACTTATAACATGAATATTCTGCAACACATCTCATCGACACACACCTTCTGCGTGTCGCTAAATAACAGCGCCATGATTGATGAATCTAAGGTACTGCGCCGCTTTAGCTATGACCATCCAGTATTTTCAACAACATCTATTGCCGCGCAACAACAAGCTGAACGGATTCAAGGCAAGAACAATAGCTGGTTTTGCGGTGCATATTGGAGAAATGGTTTCCATGAAGATGGGGTGTTTAGTGCTCTGCAAGTAGTAAAGGGGGTTGAGCACACAACCACATGTGATGCAAAGGAACAAGCGGCATGAGCAGTCAAATAATGTGTGGGGATGTGCGTCATAGACGCTTTTCTCCTGTAAAGCATCAGTTAAATTATGCGTTATTTATGCCCTGTATCGACGTGGATGAGTTAGAGAGCCTCAAACAGCAGGTATGGGGATTTGGTGATCGCTGGTATCACTGGGCGCGTTTTAAGCGTAGCGATTATTTAGGTGAAGGCTGTCTTAAAAAAGCAGTGCAGGGAAAGGTCTATGAATTGACGGGTAAGCAATTTAATGGACGGGTTGAGGCGGTCTGTCACCTTAGATATCTTGGGTTCTACTTTAGTCCCGTTAATTTTTATTATGTCTATGATGAACAAGGGGTTTGGCGCTATCTCTTGGCGGAAGTAAGCAATACACCCTGGAATCAGCGGCACTACTATGCATTGGATGCAGACGCTGGGGAAAATCGTACTAATTGGCGTCATCAAAAGGCGTTTCATGTTTCTCCATTTAACCCAATTGATCAAGTCTATCAGTGGCGCTTGGCAAGGGGAGAACGAACCTTGTTGGTTCACTTAGAGTGCCATAAACAAATTAAAGAGTTCGATGCGACCATGGCATTAAAGGGCATCGAATTTAACTCAAAAAATATGCTTCGAATGTTGATCTCAACACCAATAATGACAGTAAAAGTGATAGTTGGAATATATTGGCATGCGTTGAAGCTGTTCTTGAAACGCGCCCCTTTTTATCCTAATCCGACCAAAAATAATAACCAAAATTTGTCGTAAGGCAGGAGGCTTTTTTCATGAGCAATTCACAATCTATGATGGTAACTACCGAGCTGTCGGGCATTCAAAAAGCGGCTCGCGCCTTTATCATGGAGCAACTTAAATCGTTACGATGGGGCAAATTATCTGTAGTTGAGGTGTTTGGACCACAAGCAGAACAGTTTAATTTTGGTCAGTCTGATGCAGAGGTTGTAGGGGTGGTGGAAGTACAAACCCCAGATTTCTATTTAAGAATGTTGAAAGGTGGCAGTATCGCCGCTGCCCGAGCTTACATTGATGGCGACTGGGAGAGTCCAAATCTTGTAGCTGTAATGCAAGTAATGGCAAAAAATACCGCTAAATTGGACCATATTAATGGTCGTATGGGCGTGTTCACCCGCTTTGCAAACCTCATTGGACACTGGAAAAATAGAAATACTCAGCGCAATGCAAAGCAGAATATATTAGCGCATTATGACCTGGGTAATTCCCTGTATGAGCGTTTCTTAGACAATGAAATGTTGTACTCCTCAGCGTTATATCTCAATAAAGACGATTCCTTGGAGCAGGCGCAACAAAATAAAATGCAGCGGTTGTGCGAACAGTTACAGTTGCAAGCCAGTGATAGAGTGATAGAGATAGGAACGGGTTGGGGAGGAATGGCAATTTACATGGCTAAGAATTTTGGCTGCCATGTTACGACGACCACCATTTCTGATGAGCAGTTCGATTATGCTCAGCAACGTATTGAGCAAGAGGGGCTGCAACACAAGATTACGCTATTGAAAAAAGATTATCGGTTATTAGAAGGCACCTTCGATAAATTAGTTTCAATAGAGATGATAGAAGCAGTTGGGCGTGCGTTCTTAGCGTCATATATTGATAAATGTAATGCGCTAGTAAAACCCGGTGGTAGAGTTGCGATTCAATCCATCACTATTGCTGATCAGCGCTTTGAATCATATAGCAATAGTGTCGATTTTATTCAAAAATACATCTTTCCTGGTGGTTTTCTGCCTTCGGTAAGCTACCTTCTAGAGCAAACCACCAAGCATAGCCAACTGGTGATTGAAGACCTGTATGATATTGGTATTGATTACGCTTATACCTTAAGGGAGTGGCGGGAGCGCTTTAACCATGCTGATAGAGAGCTGAGTGAGCTTGGATTTGATGACAGATTCAAGCGTATGTGGCGCTATTATCTTTGCTACTGTGAAGGCGGATTCCTCGCCCGATCAATCAGTACGGTTCACCTTACTTTTCGTAAGAGCTGATAAACATGAATAAGGTTCTGGTGGTTAAGTCTCTGTGGTTTCAATCACTGTGGTTTTTAGCTGTGATTGGACGCGATTCGACGCTCCTATTACTTTGGTTTGCTATTGTGGCAACGTTGGCATTCAGCGTTGTACGACGAGAGTTAGCAATGGGGTGGTTGAGCTGTTTCGTTGTATTGGGTGTTGTGCTTGATTGGGGCAATGCCTATCTGGGGCTATTTACATTTCCTACACCGTTTATTCCGTTATGGCTGATTGCGCTGTGGATAATATTTGTGTGGTATGCCTATCAAATGAAAACTATTTTGACCCTTTATCCTATCTGGGCCGTATCAATAATAAGTGCATTAGGGGCGGCGGGCAGTTATTTTGCTGGCGCTAAACTGGGCGCGGTTATCTGGCCTCAAGGCAATACATTCACCTTGCTGGTGCTGATAGTAGAATGGAGCGTTTTGATGTCATTGCTGGTGGTATCACTGAGAAAACGGCGCTTAATTGTCTAGGTTGATTGTGGTAGAGGTGAGCTATGAAATGGGCATTTCGGTTATTCGGTCTACTGAGTCTAGGGCTCTCAACTGTGGTCGCAGCCAGTGATGTAAAAACAACCCAGCGCTGGCAGGCTTGGCCAACGGTCGGCTCAGCACAGCTTGATTTTCTGTTTTTTGATGTATACACCTCAGAGCTAAAAGCGCCGCACGGGCGATACACCTTAAGTGATGACGTCACGCCTCATCCTATTGCGCTTTCCATTCACTATCAGCGAAACATCGCTAAAGCACATCTCTTAAAAGAAACGCGCAAGCAGTGGCTGCATCTTGGGTATAAGCAGGCTGATTTTAGTCAATGGGAGATAAAGCTGGCGACGATTTATCCTGAGATAAAAAAGGGGGATCGGCTAGTGTATGTCAGTAATGGCAGTAGTGGTGTCTTTTACTATTATGAGCAAAAACGAAATGGAAGAATGGTGGGTAAGATTGAGCAAGAAGCATTTAATGATGCCTTTGTGGCGATTTGGTTATCCCCTAAAACAGAATACCCAGACCATCGAGCGCAATTGATAGGGCTAAATCAATGAAGATATTAAAGGGATGGCTCATCGTGTGGGTGAGTCTACTTATCGGCTGTAGTGCAGAACTCAGTGATTACCATAGCAGTACGCCTAAGTTTCAGCTGTTTCAGTACTTTGAGGGACGGGTTGACGCTTGGGGAATGATACAAGATAGCAGCGGTAAACAGACTCGACGCTTCTCAGTAAAGCTCAATGGTGTTGTTGATGGCAATGTATTGACGCTAGATGAGCAGTTTGAATTTGATGATGGGGAGCGAAGCACACGAGTTTGGGTTATTACCCGTCTTGAAGATGGTACCTATCAAGGCAAGGCTGATGATATCGTAGGTGTCGCAACGGGTGAAGAAATCGGCAATGCATTGCACTGGGTTTATGATTTTGAGCTACCACGTGGGGACTCATTAGTGACCGTTGCCTTTGATGATTGGCTTTATCGACAAGACGCTAAGCGGGTATTCAATCTCACATCAATTAAAAAGTTTGGCATTGAATTTGGACGCCTTACGCTGTTTTTTGATAAGCAGTAATGGTTTATTAAAGTTTAGCTAGCACCCATATAAATGGTATAGCCCCTTATAACTAATGATTTCTTACAATTGTGAGTTTGGTAATGCTTTACCATTACCTAAATATGATAGTATCCTCTCTATAATTGTATGACTTATTCGCGTGTTAAATGAATTCTGCCGTTACTTCACCTTTACTATTTCATAAAGCCTTTCCCCATCCTTCTTCTAAGGAGTGGGTCGTTTTTGTGCATGGTGCAGGGGGAAGTTCATCGATTTGGTTTAAACAGATCAAGGCTTATAAACAACACTTTAATGTGCTATTGGTCGATCTTCGTGGCCATGGGAAGTCAAATAACCTGCTTAAAGAGATCATGAGTAAGCGTTATACGTTTGAAGCGGTTACCAAGGATATTGTTGCAGTATTAGACCACTTAAAGATCGCCTCAGCGCATTTTGTCGGTATGTCCCTTGGCACCATAATTGTACGCAATATGGCGGAAATTGCTTCAGGTCGAGTGCGTTCGATGGTACTTGGTGGTGCGATAACTCGCTTTGATGCACGCTCTCAATTTCTAGTAAAGCTTGGAGATCTTAGCAAACACATTATTCCGTATATGTGGTTGTATAGCCTGTTTGCGTGGATCATCATGCCGCAAAAAGGACAGGTAGAGTCAAGGCATATGTTTATTGGCGAAGCACGTAAGTTGTGCCAGAAAGAGTTTAAACGTTGGTTTAAACTGGCCGCTGAGGTCAATCCTCTGATGCGTTACTTTAAAGAAAAAGAGCTCGATATCCCAACCTTGTATCTAATGGGCGATAAAGACTATATGTTTATTAAGCCGGTAAAGGAGATGGTATCGGTGCATAAGCACAGTAAGCTTATTGAGATAGAAGATTGTGGCCATGTATGTAATGTAGAAAAGCCCCTTCATTTTAATCGAGAGTCGATAGCCTTTATTCAATCTGTAGCCTGATCGGGGTTACTATTCGAGCACTGCCAGCATAAGGCAAATTGCCCTTCATTGACTTCACTGCAATGAGGGCAGGTCCAATCTTGATAGTTACCCTGCTGGGAGTATGCTTGTATTACCGCTTGGGCTTTATCCAGTAAGCTGGGGTCGGATAGCCACACATAAGGCTGAGTAGACTCATCGAATGGCAACTCTCCTTGTAAACCAAAGAGCCCCTCACCACGAACCTCAACGGCAACCCCTTCGGCAATTAAAAGCTCACTGATAAAGTGTGCCTCAGGTGGATTACTGGCAATAAATATCTTCATTTTAGTTTACCGAAGGGGGTTGATGGTAAAGCACTAGTGCGATTAGCAGGTGCTAGGTCTAAGCCTATTCATCACCCATTTCGCTATTAATGGGAATAGACCAAGTAGAGCAAATGATGCCAATACAGTCGGAGACACAATACCGGAAAGGCTGTCTATTTCAGCTAATTGTGTCCCTGCGTTAAGATACACCATAGTGCCAGCTAACATACCTAATTGACTCACAATATAGAATTTACCCATGCTGATAGGGGTGAGTCCCATCAATAGGTTGATCAAGAAGAATGGAAATACGGGAATAAGGCGCAATGAAAATAGATAGAAAGCGCCATCTTTCTCCACACCTTTATTGATGGTATCAAGCTTATTACCAAACTTAGACTGTACCCAATCACGCAATAGATAACGACTGCTTAAAAAGGCAAGTGTTGCCCCTATAGTGCTGGCGAATGATACCAGTAGCAGGCTCGTCCAAAAACCAAATAGTGCCGCGCCTAATAGGGTAACAACCGCAGCCCCAGGGATTGAAAAAGCGGTAATAAAAATATAGCCAATAAAATAGATAGCGGCAGATATCCTAAAGTTTTGCTGTATATGGCTATTTAGGGCAGCTTGCTGTGCCTTGGCATTTTCGAGGGTCAGATACTGCCCAAAATTGACGGCTAGCAAAACAACCACAGCCACTAAAATTACGCCAATAATCAATTTCTTATTCATCATTATGCTCGTGAAATGTTTGGTTAATTATAAAGACAGAATAACCCCCACAAAAATTTCAATTATCGGTAATTATTATCGAAATTATTGCAGCCGATGACATAAAAAAAGCCTCACCCAATATGGAATGAAGCTTTCTATGGCGCTGCATAAACGAATTATGCGTTGAGGTTTCTTACACTCTTACGCTCAACAAGCTCTGGTTGCATCTTAAATTCACGGCGCTCGTGCTCTTTATCGTTAATGCGTTGCAATAAGATCTCAAACGCGGTTTTACCCACACGGCGTTTTGGCTGGTGGATGGTCGTGAGCGGTGGAGCGAAATACGCAGCAAGGTCGATATTGTCATAGCCAACAACGGATATATCTTGTGGCACTTTAATATCATGCTCAAGCAGGCCACTAATCAAACCAAGCGCCATGATATCGTTGAAACAAAATACCGCAGTTGGACGTGATGACTCGGGCATAGCCGCCAGTTTGTTGGCTGCTTCAACCGCGGTATCACATTCGAAGTTACCTTCGATGATATATTGTGGATTAAAGTCAACCTTGGCTTCATTTAGAGCTCTTTTATAGCCAGACACCCTTTCGATACATGCCAGTTTTTCGACTTGTCCACTCAAACATGCTATCTTGTTATGCCCCATTTCAAGAAGGTACTTGGTTGCAAGATAGCCACCTTCTTCTGAGTTATCGATGATTTTATCGGCTTTTGATGTTTCAGGGCCCCAATCCATTACCACTTTAGGAATGTT
Organism: Vibrio gallicus; assembly: GCF_024346875.1. Taxonomy (NCBI): domain Bacteria; kingdom Pseudomonadati; phylum Pseudomonadota; class Gammaproteobacteria; order Vibrionales; family Vibrionaceae; genus Vibrio; species Vibrio gallicus. The sequence continues at coordinate 1,517,460 of NZ_AP024871.1, read as the reverse complement.
AGGTTGAGCATCAAGCATTGCTCTTAGCTCTTCTGTAAGATCAGAGCATATGACCAATAGGCCATCGACTCTTTTTTCAGCTAGCATACGAATATAGTCACGTTGCTTTTCGTAAATACCGCCAGTATTACATAGAATCAAGGTATAGCCTTGGCGATAGCAATAGCTTTCAACCCCATCCACCACTTCAGCAAAGAAGGGGTTAGTCGATTGGGTAACGAGCATACCAATAGTGCGAGTCGTATTACACTTCAGGCTACGGGCTACCGCACTTGGAGCATAATTTAGCTCTTTTACTGCTTCGAGCACGCGCTCTTGAGTGGTCTCTGCTACGAAACGTGTCTTATTTATTACGTGCGAAACTGTGGTTGTCGAAACACCAGCGAGTTTTGCTACATCTTTAATGGTAGCCATGCTTTACCTTGTAACATCAATTGTAGGGGTACACCTAAATAGCCTTGGTTATTGATAACAATAACATAAGGCGATTTGGTTATAATAATAGTAGTGCAATCGTTTGCGGAGCGCAGTCTAGCTAGAAATGAAGTGAGTGACAATTCATTTCTAGCAAAAGTGAGAAGGTTTAGTTTGCCGCTAAGTAGCGGTTATCCAGTTCGCAAAAATTAACTAATAGCTCTGCTACAGCGGCATAGAAGCCAAAGCTATCAAATTGAGTGCAGTTTTCTGAAAACTGAGGTATCCAGCTTAATAGGTGATTATCGATAAAGTGTTTCTGCTCTGTAAATGCAGTTTCTAAGTGAGCCTCTTGCTCTAACTCGTTAGAGCGAATAATCATATTCCCTAAAAAGTCGAGCTCAATTGCAAGGTGGTCAGCAGGCTCATTAAAGTTATTGTCTACTGCAATCCCTTTATTTTGCATCAGTTCAGCCATATCTTGGGCAGGTTTACCATTGAGAAGCTTACTTTCATCAAGATAAATTGACGCATATGGCAGTGCAGCGTGCTTATCTGATGTAAGGAACAAGTCGCAAAAATCAGCAGACAGTTCTAACTGAGCATCTTCTCTATCTTGCAGTCGATTAAGGGCGTCGATAACCTTATCAGTTGAGTTTTTTAGCTCTTTATTATCAGCCAGCCCTTGCAGAAAACCGCGAACCTCTGGGGTTTGATATGCGTTGAGATCTTGTTGGGTCAACTCTTTTGAAAAAAGGCTAGAAAACCACCAGTAAATCTCAGCTCGTTGTTCATTAAATCGTTTTATTTCTTGCATAAGAAAGCACACGTACCTTGGTTTGTATCAATCAATGTTCCCGTATGCGTAAATTATGGTTGAGTTACTGTTTACTGGCAAGGTTGCGAATCGCTTGCCACCAAGTTCCAAGGGTTTCGTGCCAATAGCGCTCGGTTTGCTCAAGATAACGAGCTTGGGGCGTATATTTTACCCAAGGCTGAGTAATGTTGGAGTGAGCAAGATAATTGGTCGGTGCAGGGATAGGCGTAATACCGGCTGCGTTAAATTCGCCCATTGCACGCTCCATATGACTGGCTGAGGTAACTAGTACAAGATTCGTATGCCCAACAAAGGCGCTGGCTTGCCTTGCTTCTTCCCAGGTATCTTGCGCGGTTTCAAGCAATATGATTTCGGGTTTTGCGACACCTAACGCTAGGGCAACCTTTGCCATCATACGTGCTTGGCTGATTTTACTACCACCGCCATATCCCGATAGGATCAACTTGCTACCAGGATACATGCGTAAAATACGAATTCCCTCTGAAAGACGCATCAAAGCCGTTCGACTCAGCTCAGAGGTTGGAGGGATCTCAGGATCAACCACATGTCCACTGCCTAGTACCATAACATAGTCAACATTTTGGGTAGTCGGCAGAAATCCGGTGTACTTTCGTTCAAGAGGCTTAAGTAGCGAGGTTGCGATTGGTTGAAAAGAGATAGCGAAGATCGAGGCCAAAGAGATGAGTATCAAGATAGAGCCGGATCTATGCTTACGAGTAAACATTACCATTGCCAATCCTATGAAGCCAATGATCAACATAGCGGGTAATGGCATTAAAAATGCGGAAATGAGCTTTTTAAGTTCAAACATGGTTACAACATTATATCCTAAATGTATTTAGCAAAGAGTTGTGTGTAAAAACACTTCGTTTTAAGCTCAAATATTCGCCACTTAAAGCGCTTGCTCTTTATTCTTCGTCTTCTTGTGACACAATACCAAACTTGATTACTTAACCACATACCTACCGTGACAAAAGACCGCAATTTCGACAACATAGCCCACAAATTTGCTCAGAATATCTACGGTTCTGACAAGGGTAATATTCGGCAGACAGTTGTTTGGGAAGATTTAAACCATATTCTATCTCAAATCGAGTCAGATTCGAAATCGCTGACAGTGGTTGATGCGGGGGGCGGGTTAGCGCAAATGTCACAAAAACTTGCCAAGCTCGGACACAAGGTCATTCTGTGTGATGTATCTAGTGAGATGTTAGCGCTTGCCAAGCAAGAGATTGTAAAGCAAGGTTTACTCGAACAGTACACATTTATTCATGCTCCAATACAGGAACTGCATCAACATATAGATGAGCCGGTAGACCTTATCTTATTTCATGCGGTAATGGAGTGGTTAGCAGAGCCTGAAGCGGTACTAAAGCAATTGATGACGCTATTGGTCGCGAATGGAATGGCGTCAATTATGTTTTATAACCAGCATGGATTGGTGATGAAGAATGTAGTGTGTGGCAATATTCCGCATGTTTTGCAGGGAATGCCGCACCGTAAAAGATTTAAGCTTCAGCCACAAAAGGGACTCATTCCAACGGATGTTTACCAGTGGCTAGAAGAGAGTGGCCTCACGATATGTGGTAAGTCTGGGATTCGCTGTTTTCATGATTACGTCGGCTTTAGCGAATACGTAGGTGAATACACCCCACAACAATTATTGGAGCTTGAACAGCAGTTATGCCGAACTGAACCATATCTGTCTATGGGCAGATATATACACGTTTGGGTTCAGAAGTAATAAGCAAGGATCGGAATGAGCCAAGCAGAACAACAAAGTAACGATCAGCTGTCAGTAGATGAGCTGGTGGGCTGGGTAAAACAGCACGATTTTTCATTAAATCTGACTAGCGAACGGTTAAGTTTTTTGGTCTCAATCGCGTTATTGAGCCAAGAGCGATTCGATGGTGAGTTGGGCGAGGGTGAACTGCATGATGCATTTGCTATCGTGCAAGGACAATATTCGAGTGATTCCCAAACTAAAGGGAACAATTTATTTAAGGCCAACAACGCCATCAATGACCTTGTTAGTCAGCGCCTATTGAATCGCTTTAATGCCGATGACCAAGAGGGAGGCAGCATTTATCGCTTGTCACCTTTGGCTATGGGGATCAGTGATTATTATATGCGTCATCGTCAATTCTCAAAGCTTAAGCTATCAGTACAACTGATTTTAGCGGGTAGAGAATTGGCCAATGCCCACCAAGCTGCGGAAGGTGATCTTTCTGGTGAAGAGTGGCGTCGAGACGTGTATGGCACTTTAAAATATACCGTGGGTGAGATCTTTGATCAGATAGACCTCAACCAAAGGGTGATGGACGAAGAGCAATCGCAGGTAAAACAGCAAATAGCCGCATTGTTGAATCAAGATTGGCGTGAAGCCATTCACCAGTGTGAAGGGCTGCTATCGGCGACTTCTAACACCTTAACTGAGCTCCAATCGTCCCTGCAAGCTGCCGGTGATGAGCTGCAATCTCAGCTGCTCGAACTGCAGCAGATGGTATATGGTCAAGATGAATTAGATTTTATCGATGCGGTACTTTTCAGCTTACAAATGAAGCTGGATCGCATTGTGAGCTGGGGTCAACAGTCAATCGACCTATGGATTGGTTATGACCGCCATGTGCATAAATTTATCCGTACCGCCATTGATATGGATAAGAACCGAGCGTTTAGCCAAAGGCTGCGTCAATCGATACAAGATTTTGGTTCTCAATCATGGCTACTGACTTATGCCGATGCCGAGCGATTACGCGATCTGCGTGATGAGTCCTTGGTATTGAAAAATGATGAAGCCCTTGGTGTATTGCCACCAGAGGTGGAATATCAAGAAATTCAGCAGGTAACCAACGAGTTGGCAGAGCACGTCAAAGCGATGCTTTTACAACATAAACAGCAGGGGTCAAATATTGATCTTAGCTCGATACTAAAAGATTATCTGGCTCGTTATCCGCTGACTAAACATTTTGATCTCGCTCGAATGGTAGTTGATCAAGCCGTTCGCTTAGGATACTCAGAACAAGACTATGCCGCTATTCAGCCAGACTGGCAGTCAATCAATGAATATGGCGCAAAGGTACAAGCAAATGTCATCAATAAATTCTGAACATTACATGCCAGAAGAACTGGCTAAAGCAATTGCAAACCCACTATTTCCGGGTTTAGACAGTCTATTGCGCTCTGGTCGTCATATTACACAAGACGATATGGATAACTACGCACTGTTGTGTGACTTTGAAACGGATTTAGCTCTGTTTTATCAACGATATAACGTCGAACTGGTTAAAGCACCGGAAGGGTTTTTCTACCTTCGACCTCGTTCAACGGCGCTGATTGGCCGTAGCGTATTGTCAGAGCTAGATATGCTGGTGGGTAAGGTATTGTGTTTCCTTTATCTAAGCCCTGAACGCTTAGCTCAAGAGGGTATCTTTAGCAACCATGAGTTGTTTGAAGAGCTACTTAGTATTGCCGAGCACAAAGCGCTAATGAAGTTTGTCACCCATAAAGCAACCGGTACCGATCTAGATAAAGAAAAGCTATACGATAAAGTGCGTACTTCGCTACGTCGATTAAAGCGTATTGGAATGTTATTACCGGTAGGTGAAGGTGAAAAATTCCGTATCAGCGAGGCGGTATTCCGCTTTGGTGCTGATGTGCGTGTGGGCGATGATGTACAACAAGCTCAGTTGCGATTGATCCGTGATGGTGAAGCCGTGGTCGAACAAAAAACAGAACAAAACAGTCTATTAGATGAGAGTGAGGAACAGGCATGATTGAAAGAGGAAAATATCAATCACTGACCATGATTAACTGGAACGGCTTTTTTGCGCGTACCTTTGATATCGATAATCTGGTCACCACACTTTCGGGCGGCAATGGTGCGGGTAAATCGACCACCATGGCGGCGTTTATTACTAGCCTTATTCCTGACCAAAGTCTATTACATTTTAGAAATACCACCGAAGCGGGAAGCTCGCAGGCATCGAGAGATAAAGGCTTGTACGGTAAGCTACAAGCGGGTGTGTGCTACTCCGCTTTAGAGGTTGTGAACTCGCGTAAACAACGCCTTATCTTCGCAGTAAAGCTACAGCAAGTCGCCGGTCGTGATAAAAAAGTAGATATTAAGCCGTTTGTTGTACAAGGCCTACCGAGCCATATTAAGGCATCGGAGCTGTTCATTCAGTCGGTCAGTGATACCCAAGCTAAGGTATTGCAGTTAAACGAAGTGAAAGAGCGCGTCGCGGATATAGAAGGCGTACAATTTAAGGCGTTTAACTCTATCACTGATTACCACACCCAGATGTTTGATAGCGGTGTGATTCCGAAAAAACTTCGTAATTCCGGTGACCGGTCTAAATTTTATCGCTTGATAGAGGCATCGCTATACGGTGGCATCTCTAGCACGATTACTCGCTCACTACGTGACTATCTATTGCCACAAAATGGTGGGGTTAAAAAGGCGTTCCAAGATATGGAATCGGCCCTGCGTGAAAACCGTATCACCTTAGAAGCAATCAAGAATACCCAGTCGGATCGTGACCTGTTTAAGCATTTGCTAACTGAGTCCACCAACTATGTGGCCGCCGATTATATGCGTCACGCTAATCAGCGCCGTAGTAAGCTAGAAGCGACACTATCTATTCGTAAAGAACTGCTAAATGGTCGCCAACAGATCATTGATAACAATAAGCTTCTTAATGAAACTCAGCAGCAACTAAATCAGTTTGTTGAGCAATATTCAGCACTAGAGCAGGACCATCAAGCCGCAAGCGATTACTTACAGTTGGTGCAAAATGCGCTGCAACAGCAGCAGAAAATTGAGCGCTATGAAGAAGACTTGCTTGAACTGAGTGACCGACTTGAAGAGCAGGTGATGGTAGTCGAAGAGGCATATGAGTCTCTAGTTAGCAATGAACAGCAGATGGAGCTTACCGAGGCAGAGGTTGATAGCCTGAAGTCTCAGCTGGCGGATTATCAACAAGCACTGGATGTACAACAAACCCGAGCACTGCAATATCAACAAGCGGTTAAAGCCTTGCATGATGCAAGAACGCTGTGCGGAATTGAAATTGAAAGTGTTGATAATATCCCACAGCTGTTGAGCGACTTTGAGACCCAACAAACTCAACAAACCCAAACCTTGCTGTCACTAAAGCATAAGCTGGACATCAATTCTGCTGGGGTTGAGCAGTTTGCCAAAGCGTATGATCTGTTAAAACAAATCGTGCCAGATTGTGCGCGCAGTGATGCGCAGCAACAAGCGCGCAGCGTGCTTGAAAAAATGCAAGCTGCTAAACATGAAGCGGCGCAATTGTCTCACTGGCAGTCACAAGCTAGGGATCTCAATAAACGCCTGCAACAGCAATCTCAGGTTCAGAAAAGTGTTAAAGAATACAATGCGTTAGCATCGACTGAGATCCATGATGAGGTCGATGTTGAAACTGAGCAAGCGCGTCAACATGAAGCCATTGACCAAAATGAAGCTCATCTAGAGCAAGGTCGTGAGCGCTTGGTTGATCTGCGTCGTGAAGAGCAAAAACTAACAGGTGATATTTCACGCTTTGAAGGTATTGCACCGGCGTGGTTTAAGGCCAATGAAGCGCTATATAATCTACGTGAAAGTACCGACGCGCCATTGAATGACGCTCAGCAGGTCATGGCGACCATGCAGCAGGTTCTAGAAGATGAAAAGCGTGCCATATCACACAAAGATGCCTTGGCGCTAGAGCGTAACCAAGTTGAGAAAGAGTTAGAAGCGCTAGCAGCACCAGGTGGTGCCAACGATCCTAGATTAAAAGCACTGGCTGACTCTTTAGGTGGCGTACTCCTTTCAGAGATCTACGATGACATTACGTTCGCCGATGCACCGTATTTCAGTGCGATGTATGGTCCGGCGCGTCACGCGATTGTGGTCTCTGATCTCGATGGCGTAAAAGAGCGCTTGGTCGAGTTCGATGACTGCCCGGAAGATGTGTATATTATTGAAGGGGATGTGGATGCCTTTGACGATAGCCTGTTTGAGGTAGAAGAGTTCGAAGGTGCGGTGTGCGTTAAAGTGAGCCAGCAGCAATTGCGTTACTCTCGCTTCCCAACGGTTCCTCTATTTGGCCGAGCTGCTCGTGAACAGCGTTTAGAGGTGCTGCGCGAGAAACGTGATGACCTTGTCGAATCACACGCTAAGGCATCATTTGATGCGCAAAAAGCGCAGCGACTATATCAAGCATTTAATGATTTTGTGGCTAACCATGTACATGTAGCCTTTGAATCAAACCCTGAAGATGCCATTGCACAGCTTCGTATCCAGCGCAACGCAGTCATGGGTGAGCTCAATGTTATTGAAACGAAAGAAGCAGAGCACAAGCAAGGCATAGTAAAAGCTAAGCAAGCATTGAGCCTACTAGATAAGCTAGCACCACGTATTGATTTACTTAGTGATGAGACCCTAAGTGAGCGAGTATTAGAAGTTCAATCAAGAGTGGATGAGCTTGTAGATAGCAAAGCGTATTTAGACCGCTACCAAGCGGTAGCGGACAAGCTTCGTCCGCTGGTTTCTGCATTGGCAGTCGATCCTGAGCAATTTGATGCGATTGAACAGCAATACCAACAAGTTGATGCTCAGCTGCAGCAGTTGAAAACCCAATCTTTCGCTCTATCTAATGTTTTAGAGCGCAGGGCGCACTTTGGCTATGCTGATTCTGAAAAACTGTTAGAGAAAAGCAGTGAGTTAAGTGAACAGCTAAAAGCAAAACTGGTTATTGCCGAGCAGCAAAAAGAGAAAGCACGCGACGGCTATAAACAGGCTCAGCAACAGCACAGCCAATATAATCAACTATTGGCGACGTTAAAAAGCTCACATCAAGCGAAAACAGAAACGGTTCAAGAGTTTAAACTGGAGCTATCAGGCGCAGGCATTGTGCTTGATGAGGCTATCCTTGACCGTGCAACAGCACGTAAGCAAGAGCTACATGAGGGGATTGAGATCTCCCGCGTTCGCCAAACTGAATTGTCGAAGGTTGTTACCGCGACTGAGCTTGAGCTTAAGAGTGGAACTAAGGCACTTAAGAAGCACCAAAAAGAGTACCAAGAATTGCGCCGCTTCGTGGTCACCGCCAAAGCTGGCTGGTGTTCAGTATTGAAGCTAGCGCGTGAGCATGATGTTGAGCGACGCCTACACAAACGTGAGTTAGCTTATCTTTCCGAAGGCGAACTGCGTTCAATGTCAGATAAATCATTGGGTTCATTGCGTCTTGCCGTTGCTAATGATGAGGAGCTTCGAGATACACTACGTGCATCTGAAGATACCGCATACCCAGAGCGTAAGGTACTGTTCTATATTGCGGTATACCAATATCTGCGTGAGCGTATTCGCCAAGATATCATCCGTACAGATGACCCGGTTGAAGCTATTGAAGAGATGGAAGTCGAGCTTGCTCGCTTAACCGAAGAGCTTACTCAACGCGAAGGCCGTTTAGCGATTAGCTCAGAATCTGTATCGAGTATTATTAACAAGACGATTTCACGTGAACAGAATCGAATTCGAATTCTAAACCAAGGCTTGTCCAACATTTACTTCGGTCAGGTTAAAGGGGTGCGTTTGAATGTTAATATTCGCGAGAGCCATCAAATCTTGCTTGATAGCTTAGCCAATCCACAGAAAAGCCATCAGCAGTTGTTTGAGAACTCTCGTTTAACCTTCTCTGAGGCAATGGCTAAATTGTTCCAACGCGTGAACCCACATATTGATGTTGGTCAACGCTCACCACAAGTCTTTGGTGAAGAGCTATTGGATTACCGAAACTACCTTGAAATGGGTGTTGAGGTTAACCGTGGCTCAGAAGGGTGGCTACAGGCTGAATCCGGAGCGCTATCTACAGGTGAGGCTATCGGTACTGGTCAGTCTATCTTGCTGATGGTTATCCAGAGCTGGGAAGAGGAATCTCGTCGATTGCGTAGCAAGGATATTCTACCTTGTCGTCTATTGTTCCTCGATGAAGCGGCACGTTTGGATGCGAAGTCGATTGCTACCTTATTCGAGTTGTGTGAGCGCCTTAATATGCAGCTATTGATCGCCGCACCGGAAAACATTAGCCCTGAAAAAGGCACCACCTACAAGCTGGTTCGGAAGGTATTTAAAGACCACGAACATGTGCATGTGGTTGGGCTTAGAGGCTTTGGTCAGGTAAATGAACCGTCGCAGATCATTGATGAAGCAGAACTGATATAAATTAAAATGGGAGGCGAAAGCCTCCCATTTTTTTCATTTAATTTCGTGGATAGTTGGCTAGGCTATAACACATCAAGTGTGTGTTGGAAGTGATAGCGGTATCCCAGCTTTTGTGACAGTTGGCTATCAATGTGTTTATCTGGGGTGTCAACAATCTCAGGTAATATCACAGAGCTTTGCACGGCATTGAGTGCCGCTTGATAAAACTCAGCTTTACTACAGGTGTTTGGGGTTGAGGCATTTATGATTTGTCTAGATAGCTTATCTATAGCAAAGCTTATTAGCCCGATCGCATCTTGTTGATGAAGCATATTAGCAGGCGCTTTGCGGCTCACTGATTTTAAGCGCTGAACAAAGCGCGAGGGGTGACGCTGCTGATTAACAAGCCCACTGCACCTTATAACTACATAATCCAATCCGCTATTGATCACCTGCTGCTCTGCTTTGAGTAGGGCTTTACTTTTATGTGAAAAATCTTGGCTGTGCATTGCCAATAGATAGCTGGCATCGGACTCGCACATTGAACCTTCTGTACTTGGATATACCGCACTTGAACTTATCATAACTAGCTTGTCTACACCCGCCTGAGTGGCTCCTTGGCAGATTTGTTGCCATTTATGGGCATAGCTATCCCAATCTACGCTGGCCAAATCAAGTGTTTTTCGAAAGCCTGGAGTGATGCAGCCAACAATAGTTGTGACCTGATGCTGAATTAGAAACTGAGACAATAGTGCAATATCATCTACGGGCAGAGATAGGTGATGAGCTTTAAGGCCAAGATCACGGCTAGAGCTGACCCCTGATAGCGATTGGTTGGTCACATGGACTATCGAGCTACGCTTAGATAGAAAAAGTGCCAGAGGGCGACCAAGCCATCCAGCACCAATAATTAGGGTAGCACCCACTATGTTACCTTTGTGTAGATTAGTGGCTTAATACACGCAGTATTTTTTCAGCTTGCTCAGCTATCGCAATGCCTTCAGTGGTGAGATACCCGCCATCTTGCAGTGTACATAGCTCTTTCTCAAACAATCTAGCAACCGCTTGTTGAGTCGATTGCGGCGCATCAGAATGCACCTTAATACCAGTGGCTGAACTGCTTAGGTCGAATTGAAGTAGTAGGTTTAGTTCATCGATAAGTAATTGATCAAATTTCATAAGTTCTCTTTTTCTTCTGTATCTTTAACTCCACAGTAGACCTGCATTAAACGACTGGCAACTGCTAATTAATAAAAACGTTAGCTAAGGCTTGTTCATACTGGAAAACAAAAAAACTAATAATTCCTGTTGACTATCTCGCATCCTATAACCCATCGGCTTTAGGCGTTTTTATCCACAATAACTGTGGATAAACGAAGGGACGTTTTTACGTTTTACCCACCTAGTGAGTTTGTGGACTATTATTTCTTATTAGATAGCGAGTTACATTTACTTACATCTCTGCCTAGCATTTTTATGATGAACATACGGCTGTAGTTGTGAATGGAAAGGAGATCGATAAATGAATGTGATTGACCTGCACTTTTTGAAAAATTTGGTCTAAATTTCTTATTATATTTATCCTGTTTTGACAGGTCCATTAATCAATGCAAGGCAAGTTACTATGAGTGATTCGAAAAGCATTCCTGATCAGGAGCAACGCTCGCTAGAGTGGAAATCCTTCTTCTTTATCGCCGTCGTGTTATTCCCAATTTTGAGTGTCATTTTTGTCGGCGGGTACGGATTTAGCGTGTGGATGTTACAAATGTTCGTTTGGGGTCCACCCGGTGTGCATGGTTGATATACAAGCAATGAACTTAAATCCGAATAAGTGAGATAAGCATGAAATCACTGATCATGAAGATGTGGAATACGATGAGTCGACCAGCTAAGCATATTAGCTTGGGCGTACTGACTCTCGGCGGCTTTATAGCTGGTGTTATATTTTGGGGTGGATTTAATACCGCTCTAGAGGTGGCAAATACAGAGGAGTTTTGTATTAGCTGCCACACAATGGAAGATAATGTCTATCCAGAATTGCAAGAAACGGTGCACTGGAAAAACAATGCAGGGGTTAGGGCAACATGTCCTGATTGTCATGTTCCGCACAATTGGACCGATAAAGTAGCGCGTAAGATGCAAGCATCCAAAGAAGTGTATGCACAACTGTTTGGCGACCTTGGAACTCCTGAAAAATTTGAAGCTCGTCGCTTTGCGCTTGCAAGGCATGAATGGGACCGTTTTTCTGCTAACAAATCTGCGGAATGTAAAAACTGTCACCAATACGAGTTTATGGATTTCGAACAGATGTCACCAACCGCTCGTATTCAAATGAAACAAGCAGCTGCTCGTGATCAAAGCTGTTTAGATTGTCATAAAGGTATTGCCCACCACCTTCCAAAAAATATGGACAGTTCAGGCGGTATGATTGGTGAGCTTGAGCAAGTAGCGCATTCAACATCATTTGCTAAAGACGGTACCTATGTGTCAGTTCGTCATCTTCCTGTGTATGAAGATAAAGCCCTTAGCGCTGAAGCCGGTTTGCTAAACCCAGCATCTGAGGTCAAAGTAATTCAAGTTACAGACAGTGCAATTCAGGTAGAAATCTCTGGCTGGCGTAAAGACAAAGGCTTTGGTCGAGTGATTCAAGAAGACTTCGGGATGAATATTCCAGTTGCGTCATTAATGAAAGAATCTGCTCAAAACGACAAGATTGTACAAAGCTTTGAAGAGAAAGAAGATGAGCTGACAGGCCTTCCTTGGGGGCGTGTCGTGGCGACTGTATGGATGAAACCAGAGTCACTGGTGCAAGGTTACGATGCGATATGGGATAAAGCAGGAGAGTCCTATCAGACGAATTGCTCAACCTGCCATACTCAACCCGCTCCAGCCCACTTCACCGCGAATGCGTGGCCGGGCATGTTCAATGGTATGTCTGCGTTTGTAAACCTCGATACGGATAGCTCGGCTTTGGTATTGAAGTATCTACAGAAACATTCATCTGATTTCTCAGATCAGCAACACTAAATTCCGGCGGAGAGAAACAATGTCATTATCAAGAAGAAGCTTTCTAAAAGGTTTAGGTGCTACTGGGGCAGCCGCTTCTGTTATTGGACCAAGCCTCTTGGTTTCAAGTGGTGTGAATGCCGCTGAAACGACAGACGGGGTATGGAAGACCAGTGGCTCTCACTGGGGTGCTTTTAGAGCCAGAATTTGGGCAGGTAAGGTTCAGGAAATCAAACCGATTGAAGTCGATAAGCATCCAACCGAAATGCTAAACGGCATTAAGGGGATTATCTATAGTCCGTCGAGAGTGCGTTACCCAATGGTGCGTCTAGACTGGCTTAAAAAGCATAAGTACTCAGGAGAAACCCGTGGTAATAACCGCTTTGTGCGTGTGACATGGGATGAGGCGTTAGACCTTTTCTACCGTGAGTTAGAGCGTGTTCAGAAAGACTACGGCCCTTGGGCCTTGCATGCTGGTCAAACTGGTTGGCGTCAAACCGGTCAAATGCACAGCTGTAACAACCATATGCAACGCGCAGTAGGGCTGCACGGGTATTCACTTAAGAAGGTTGGAGACTACTCAACCGGCGCCGGCCAAACCATTTTACCTTATGTACTTGGTTCGACTGAGGTGTACGCACAAGGTACATCTTGGGATCTGATCCTTGAACATAGTGACAACATTATTATTTGGGCCAACGATCCGGTTAAAAACCTTCAAGTAGGTTGGACGTGTGAAACGCATGAATCTTTTGAATACTTAGAGCAATTGAAGGAGAAAGTGGCAAGTAAAGGGATTAACGTAATTTCAGTTGACCCAGTTAAGAACAAAACTCAGCATTTCCTTGGTAACGAACACCTATATGTAAACCCGCAAACCGACGTAGCTTTCATGTTAGGTATTGCGCACACCCTCTATAAAGAAGAGCTTTACGACAAGAAGTTCATTGACCTGTATTGCTTAGGTTTCGAAGAATTCGTTCCTTATCTGACCGGTGAAAGTAAAGACAAAGTAGAAAAGACCCCTGAATGGGCAGCTCAAATCTGTGGCGTTCCTGCGGACAAGATACGTGAATTTGCACGTATGTTGGTAAAAGGTCGTACCCAAATCCTGTTTGGCTGGTGTATTCAGCGTCAGGAACATGGTGAACAACCTTATTGGATGGGGGCTGTTCTAGCTGCGATGATAGGGCAAATCGGTCTGCCTGGTGGTGGGGTATCATATGGACACCACTATTCAGGTATCGGTGTTCCTTCAACAGGCTTTGGCGCTCCGGGCGCTTTCCCACTCAATATTGATAAGGGACAAGAGCCCAAACATACTAATAAAGACTTCAAACAGTACAGCAGTGTTATCCCTGTATCTCGTTGGGTTGATAGCTTGCTCGAACCGGGTAAAAAAATCCAAGCCAATGGTAAAGAGGTCACGTTACCTGGGTTTAAGATGATGGTTATCAGTGGTAATAACCCGTGGCATCATCATCAAGACCGTAACAAGATGAAGAAGGCGTTCAAGAATCTGCAAACACTGGTGACTATTGATTTTGCATGGACGGCGACCTGTCGTTTTTCTGATATTGTCTTGCCCGCATGTACTCAATTTGAGCGTAATGATATTGATGGCTATGGTGCATATTCTGGCCGCGGTTTGGTTGCGATGCACAAGCTTGTTGACCCTCAATTCCAATCGAAGACAGACTTTGACATCATGACTGAACTCACCGCTCGCTGGGGGCGTGATAAAGATTACACCCGTGGCATGAGTGAAATGGAGTGGGTTAAGAGCCTCTATGATGGCTGTAAAGCCAAGAATAGCGGTTTTGAGATGCCAGAATTTGAAGAGTTTTGGGAAAAAGGCTTACTTGATTTCGCTGGTAAAGGAAAATCATGGACTCGACACGCTGCATTCCGTGAAGACCCTGAAATTAACGCTTTAGGTACGCCTTCTGGGTTTATTGAAATCTCAAGCCGCACCATTGGCCGTTTTGGCTACCAGCATTGCCAAAATCACCCTATGTGGTTTGAAAAATCAGAGCGTTCGCACGGTGGGCCAGGCTCTGATAAACATCCATTCTGGTTACAGTCGTGCCACCCCGATAAGCGTTTGCACTCACAGATGTGTGAATCAGAAGAGTTCCGAGCTACCTATGCTGTACAAGGGCGCGAGCCTTGCTACATGAATCCAGCGGACGCCAAAGCAAAAGGCATTAAAGATGGCGATCTTGTGCGGGTGTTCAACGACCGTGGTCAACTCCTAGCAGGTGCCGTAGTATCGAGTTCCTATCCTGAGGGGGTTATTCGAATCGAGGAAGGTGCTTGGTATGGTCCTTTGAACGAGAAAATCGGTGCCATCGATACCTATGGTGATCCAAATACATTAACTCAAGATATTCCATCATCAGAACTGGCACAAGCTACATCCGCCAACACCTGTTTAGTTGATTTTGAGAAGTTTAAAGGTAAGGCACCACCAGTTACAGCCTTTGGAGGGCCTTTAGAAGTGTCTTAGGCACCGGAATAGCCAGTCATGTTGTTTAAAGCCAGAAGGAGAGTCTTCTGGCTTTTTTGATGGGGGCGGTGAATCGGTGTAGCGGTGAATCGATGTGGCGATGAGTGGCGTTAATACTTCGTAAGGTGCGCTACCTGAAAGCTTATCGCTATACCCAATACTCCCGTCTCCCCGGTAGTCTTTTAAGCCGGGGTCTGTAGTGTCTCGGTTTTTCATTCCAAGATATGTGCTTAAAGAGATATAGCGGAGTCGATGGGGCGGTGAATCGATGTGGCGATGAGTGGCGTTAATACTTCGTTAGGTGCGCCATCTGATAGCTAAAAGCTCACCTCTATACTCAATACTCTCGTCTCCCCGGTGGTCTTTTAAGCCGGGGTCTGTAGTGTCTCGGGTTTTTCATTCCAAGATATGTGTTGAAAGAGATATTGCGGATTCGATGTAGCGGTGAATCGATGTGGCGATAAGTGATGTTAATACTTCGTCAGGTGGGCTACCGGGCAGTTTATAGCCTATGTCCAAAGCATTCCTAGAATACAACGCAAAAAAAAGCCAACCCATAATGATAAGAGTTGGCATGTATTTTTGTGGACAAAATATCGTCCACTAACAACGTCAGTTGGCTAGGTGATCCTCGGCTTAAAAGGATCACTATCTATTATGCATTTGATATGCCAACTTTCAATATGTAAATTTAACATACTGTTTTTAAAGGCTTAAAGAAAAACTCTTGGCGGTCGTCGCAGAATGCTATTGCAAATTGCAATGATATGTATCTTTTTGCATAACGGTTGCTGTGTTTAATTGGTGTTGGTTTTCTATTTTATGGCGAACATCGAACCAAAATTAAAGCACTGGAACCACACCTCGCTGCTGCTAAATCCGATATCAGAAAAACGAGCTTTATGGGTTTCAATGGAATCCGGTAACATGACGTTTTCGATAGCACTGCGCTTTTGACTGATTTCCAGTTCGCTGTATCCGTTGGCACGTTTAAAGTCATGATGAAGATCGATGAGTAACTCATGCGTCTGATTATCATCAAAGACGTATTTTTCAGAAAGGATCAGGATCCCGCCAGTGTTTAATCCGTTATAAATCTTTTGCAGTAATGCTTGTCGGTCATCTGGTGACAAAAACTGCAGTGTGAAGTTAAGTACCACCACTGAGGCGTTTTGGATATCGATATTACGGATATCATCTTCGCGCACTACTACCGGAGTATTCGAACGGTATGCGTTGATATGCAGTTTACAACGTTCAACCATTGCTGGCGAGTTATCGATAGCGATGATTTGACACTCTTCAACCTGCTCAAGGTTGCGGCGCATGGATAGGGTCGACGCCCCAAGTGCACAGCCAAGGTCATAGATATTTGAACCGTTGGTTGCAAAGCGTTTTGCAAACATGCCGATGGTTGAAACTATGTTGCTGTACCCTGGCACTGAGCGCTGGATCATATCTGGAAATACTTCAGCAACGCGTTCGTCAAAGGTGAAGTCGCCTATCTTGTCGATAGGAGCGGAAAAAATATTGTCTTTGCTCATGAGATTGACTGTAAAAATGGAAACAGTTAATTCTAGTGTAAAGCTGAGTTTCGTGTCACGCATCACATACCAAGATCGCGCTTTTTTATCTGCTATTGCTTAAAAACAGAGCAATACACCGTGATAACCCATAAAAAATTGATTAGATGGTCGATTTTGAGACTGATTCAAAGTATAAATACCAACTAATTGTGCCAAGAACGGATGCTCTTGAGCACCTATCTCAATTTGAACTGTAAATTATGGTTTGAATTGGATAGATACCTTTAACTTAGAAACATTCAGGAAATTGAATATGCGTAGCCATTATTGTGGTCAACTGAACAAATCCCTTGTGGGACAAACGGTAGAATTGTGCGGCTGGGTTAACCGTCGTCGTGATTTAGGCGGTCTTATCTTTATCGATATGCGTGATCGTGAAGGTATCGTTCAGGTTGTTGTTGATCCGGATATGGCTGATGTATTCAAAACCGCGAACCAGTTGCGTAATGAATTCTGCATTAAGCTAACCGGTGAAGTTCGTGCACGCCCAGAGAGTCAAATCAACAAAGAGATGACAACTGGCGAGGTTGAACTGCTTGCTACTGGTCTTGAAATCATTAACCGTTCAGATGTTCTTCCTTTGGATTTCAATCAAAAGAACTCTGAAGAGCAACGTCTTAAGTATCGTTACCTAGACTTACGTCGCCCTGAAATGAGCGATCGTATTAAACTGCGTGCTAAAGCATCAAGCTTTGTACGTCGTTTCTTAGACCAAAACAATTTCTTAGATATTGAAACACCAGTACTGACTAAAGCGACGCCAGAAGGTGCTCGTGATTATTTGGTACCGAGCCGTGTGCATAAAGGTAGCTTCTACGCACTTCCTCAATCACCACAGCTTTTCAAACAGCTTCTGATGATGTCAGGTTTTGACCGTTACTATCAAATCGTTAAGTGTTTCCGAGATGAAGACTTACGCGCTGACCGTCAGCCAGAGTTTACTCAGATAGATATCGAAACCTCTTTCATGTCAGCTGACCAAGTGCGTGCAACCACTGAAAAAATGATTCGTGAAATGTGGCAAGAACTGCTGAATATCGACCTAGGTCAGTTCCCAGTTATGCCATTTAGTGAAGCGATTCGCCGTTTTGGTAGTGACAAGCCAGACCTTCGTAACCCAATGGAGTTGGTTGACGTTGCAGACCTTGTAAAAGACGTTGAGTTTAAGGTGTTCTCTGGCCCTGCAAACGATGAAAAGGGTCGCGTTGCGGTTCTGCGCGTACCAGGTGGTGCTAAACTGACTCGTAAGCAAATCGATGGCTACGCTGAATTTGTTGGTATTTACGGCGCTAAAGGCCTTGCTTGGATGAAAGTGAATGACCTTGAAGCTGGCCTAGAAGGTATCCAGTCTCCGGTTGCTAAATTCTTAAACCAAGATGTTATTAATGGCATTCTAGAGCGTACTGATGCACAGTCAGGTGACATCATCTTGTTTGGTGCAGATAAAGCAAATGTTGTGGCTGAAGCTATGGGTTCACTGCGTCTAAAAGTGGGTCAAGACCTTGAGTTGACAGATACCTCTGCATGGAAACCATTGTGGGTTGTTGATTTCCCAATGTTTGAAGAAGACGGCGAAGGTAACTTGCATGCAATGCATCACCCATTCACCTCTCCATTAGGTGTGTCTCCTGAAGAGCTTAAAGCAAATCCTGCGGCTGCGAACTCTGATGCTTACGATATGGTTATCAACGGCTACGAAGTTGGTGGCGGTTCAGTGCGTATTCATAACGCCGAAATGCAAGCTACTGTATTTGATATCCTAGGTATCGATGAAGCAGAGCAACAGCTTAAGTTTGGCTTCTTGTTAGACGCGCTTAAATACGGTACACCACCGCATGCTGGTTTAGCATTTGGTTTGGATCGCTTGGTAATGCTTTTATGTGGTACAGATAATATTCGTGACGTGATTGCATTCCCTAAAACGACCGCAGCCGCATGTCTATTGACCAACGCTCCAAGTCTAGCGAATCCAGCGGCTCTTCAAGAGCTCGCTATTGCAGTGACTGCTGCTAAAAAAGATGCAGAATAAGCTGAAGTAATATAAATATTACTGACCTAAAAAACTCCCGCGATTGCGGGAGTTTTTGTCTCAATCGTATAAACGAGAAGTAATAATGACCATTATCTTAGGGATAGATCCGGGCTCTAGAATTACTGGCTATGGGGTAATTCGCCAAACTGGCAGAAAGCTTCAATATATGGGGAGCGGGTGTATTCGCACCTCTGAAAAAGAGCTTCCAGGGCGCTTAAAGCAGATCTATGCTGGGGTGAGTGAAATCATTACCCAGTTTAATCCTGAAGTGTTTGCTATTGAGCAAGTGTTTATGTCCAAAAATGCAGATTCTGCTCTGAAACTTGGGCAAGCGAGGGGCAGTGCTATCGTGGCGGCAGTTAACGCGGATCTGCCTGTGTTTGAATACGCAGCCCGGCTTATAAAACAAGCAGTCACTGGAACTGGTGGCGCGGATAAGGCTCAGGTGCAACATATGGTTCAGCAGATGCTAAGCCTGCCAGCTAAGCCACAAGCCGATGCTGCCGATGCGCTTGGTGTCGCTATATGTCACGCAAACACCAATAAAACCTTAGTCGCCTTAGCGGGTCGTGCAACCTCAGCAAGGCGTGGTCGTTACCGTTAATCTCTTCTTTTGCTATGCACCTTCATCTAAATCCTTTCTTGTAATACTGGCTATCCGTCCAGTTATTTATTATCATCTTTGGATAGAGTTATCCCAATTGGAAATATGCAGTGATAGGACGTTTACGAGGCACTCTTTTAGAGAAGCAGCCACCAGAATTATTGATTGAAGTCTCCGGTATTGGCTATGAAGTTCAAATGCCAATGAGCTGTTTTTATGAGCTGCCTGATGTAGGACAAGAAGCAATTGTATATACACATTTTGTAGTACGTGAAGATGCTCAATTATTGTATGGATTCAACACGGTTTCTGAGCGCGCACTATTTAGAGAAGTGATCAAAGCCAATGGCGTAGGCCCAAAACTAGGGCTAGGTATCTTATCTGGAATGACTGCGTCACAATTTGTAAGTTGTGTAGAGAATGAAGATATCTCAACGCTAGTTAAGCTGCCAGGAGTTGGTAAAAAGACTGCTGAGCGCCTGGTGGTTGAGATGAAAGACCGCCTTAAAGGCTGGGGAGCAGGAGATCTCTTTACACCGGCTACGGATGCCGCTCCAATTGATAGCCATCAATCGCGCGATGATGCGGCTGTGGAAGAAGCAGTTAGCGCATTGCTTGCGTTAGGCTACAAACCTCAGATAGCGTCTAAAGTGATCTCTCAAATAGCTAAGCCAGATATGAGCAGTGAAATGCTGATTAAAGAAGCTCTAAGAGCTATGGTATAAGTATGATAGAAGCGGATCGATTAATCGCAGCCGACAGTCCTGTTTTTAAAGATGAAGAAGCAATAGACAGAGCTATTCGTCCCAAAAAGCTTGAGGATTATCGAGGCCAAGACCATGTACGTAGCCAGATGGAGATCTTCATTAAGGCTGCACAAATGCGTGGTGAGGCGTTAGATCATTTACTTATTTTTGGACCTCCAGGTCTGGGTAAGACTACGCTTGCCAACATTGTCGCCAATGAAATGGGAGTGAGTATCCGCACCACTTCAGGCCCTGTACTCGAAAAAGCAGGGGACTTGGCCGCACTGCTGACTAACCTCGAAGAGAATGATGTTTTATTTATCGACGAAATCCATCGCTTAAGCCCAGTGGTTGAAGAGGTGCTATATCCGGCAATGGAAGACTATCAGCTTGATATTATGATAGGCGAGGGACCTGCCGCTCGTTCAATTAAAATCGATCTCCCACCTTTTACTCTTATCGGTGCAACTACACGAGCAGGTTCATTGACCTCACCGCTGCGCGACCGTTTTGGCATCACACAAAGGCTTGAATACTATAAGATTGAAGATCTGCAACACATAGTTCAACGCAGTGCCGATTGCTTAGATCTTTCCATGGCTTCTGAAGGGGCGCTAGAGGTTGCCAGACGAGCTCGTGGCACGCCTCGTATTGCCAACCGTTTACTGCGTCGGGTTAGAGATTACGCTGAAGTCAAAGGCAATGGTCATATTGATGATGATACAGCGGATAAAGCTCTTAATATGCTAGATGTCGATAGCCTCGGGTTTGACTATATGGATCGCAAGTTATTGTTAGCGATTATAGAGAAATTTTCGGGCGGCCCGGTTGGGTTAGACAATATGGCAGCTGCAATTGGTGAGGAAAAGGACACTATCGAGGATGTTCTTGAGCCATATCTGATTCAGCAAGGATATTTACAACGCACCCCACGGGGCAGAATTGTTACCGAAAGGGCGTATTTGCATTTCGGGTTTGATGTAGAAAAGTAGTTAATTGTTAAGGGGCTGTAAGCCCCTTTTTAATTGTCTTATTTTAACTGAGTATCCAGTGTTAACTTCATCACAGTTTTTGGCATATCCTTAATTTAGGTCAATAATGCCAGTCAGTTCACTTCATTATTCTTGATGTAAATCAAGGACAAAATCGCAAATAAAGCCTTTGAAACAAACGAGCGAAACCTTTAGTATTACGGCCAGGTATATTAGAAGTTGCTTAACAACGTTTTAACCATTGATTTCACCAAGATTAATAATTAAAACACTACGTTAACAACTCCTTATTTGATTTAACCTGTGTCTAGGAAGACACTCAAGGAGCTCTTATGATAGATGTAGTTGATCTGTCGCGGCTGCAGTTTGCGCTGACAGCAATGTATCACTTTCTATTCGTCCCTCTTACCTTAGGTATGGCCTTCTTGCTTGCTATTATGGAATCCGTTTACGTGATGACAGGTAAGCAGATTTACAAGGATATGACTAAGTTTTGGGGCAAATTATTCGGTATTAACTTCGCTCTCGGCGTTGCTACCGGCCTTACCATGGAGTTCCAGTTTGGAACGAACTGGTCTTACTATTCTCACTATGTAGGTGATATATTCGGTGCACCATTAGCGATTGAAGCCTTAGTCGCTTTCTTCTTAGAATCCACCTTTGTTGGATTATTCTTCTTCGGTTGGGATCGCCTATCTAAGCGTCAGCACTTATGTGTGACTTGGTTAGTTGCAATTGGCTCAAACTTTTCTGCGCTTTGGATTCTGATTGCCAACGGTTGGATGCAACACCCAGTGGGCGCGGAGTTTAACTTCGAGACCATGCGTATGGAAATGGTGAGTTTCTCCGAGGTGATTCTAAACCCAGTCGCTCAGGTTAAATTCGTACATACTGTAGCGTCAGGCTATACCGCAGGTGCGATGTTCGTTCTGGGCATTAGTTCTTACTATCTACTCAAAGGTCGTGATGTAGCATTTGCTCGTCGTTCGTTTGCGATTGCCGCTTCTTTTGGTATGGCAGCCATTCTTTCTGTTCTGGTCCTTGGTGATGAGTCGGGTTATGAAATGGGCGCAGTACAAAAAGTGAAGCTAGCAGCGGTTGAAGCCGAGTGGCATACCGAGCCAGCTCCAGCAGCGTTCACCGCATTTGGTATTCCAAATCAAGAAACAATGGAAACGGATTATGCGATTAAGATCCCATACGCTATGGGTATTATTGCAACCCGTTCACTCGATACGCAGGTAACAGGCCTACGTGATCTTCGTGAACAAAACGTTGATCGTATTCGTAATGGTATGAATGCCTATGCGCTTTTAGAAAAACTACGTGGCGGAGATCGCAGCGAAGAGAATAAAGCCGCATTTGATGATGTGAAGCATGATCTTGGTTATGGCTTACTACTTAAGCGTTATACCGACAAGGTTGTTGATGCAACCGAAGATCAGATCCAAGCTGCTGCGGATGACACTATCCCTACCGTTTGGCCACTATTCTGGTCATTCCGTATTATGGTTGGCTGTGGGGTTATCATGCTATTGGTGTTTGGTCTTACCTTTGTTCAGACTTGTCGCCAAAAAATCCAACAGAAGCCTTGGATACTTAAAGCTGCACTATGGAGTATTCCACTACCATGGATTGCGATTGAAGCAGGCTGGTTTGTTGCAGAATTTGGTCGTCAGCCATGGGCTGTGGGTGAAATATTGCCTACCAGTGTAGCGGCATCTGCGCTAACGGTTGGTCAATTGTGGAGCTCCCTAATTGCCATTATAGCTCTATACACTGTATTCCTAATTGCAGAAGCTTATCTAATGGTTAAGTTTGCTCGCAAGGGTCCAAGTAGCCTGAAAACAGGACGTTATCACTTCGAACAAGAAGGCAATCAAGACGCACAATCTCGCGTTGAACGCCAAGTAGAAGCGTAATAAGGAAGCGTAAATATGTTTGATTATGAAGTTTTACGATTTATCTGGTGGTTGCTAGTTGGCGTATTGCTCGTTGGCTTTGCCGTTACCGATGGATTTGATATGGGAGTAGGGGCACTGGTTCCTATCATCGGCAAAAATGATAGCGAACGCCGCGTGATGATCAACTCAATTGCCCCCCATTGGGATGGCAACCAAGTATGGCTTATCACCGCTGGTGGCGCGTTGTTTGCGGCATGGCCTTTGGTTTATGCGGTCTCTTTTTCAGGGTTTTATTTTGCTATGATTCTGACTCTAGCCGCACTGTGGTTGCGTCCGCTAGGATTGGATTATCGTTCTAAGATTGAAGACCCGAAATGGCGTAATAGCTGGGACATCTGTATTGCCATTAGTGGCTTTGTTCCGCCGATTATATTTGGTGTGGCATTTGGTAACTTGCTGCAAGGCATACCATTTCAGCTGACTGATTTTATGATGCCTACTTACCATGGGTCATTCTTTGGTTTGCTTAACCCATTTGCACTGTTATGTGGATTAGTTAGCTTAGCTATGATTATTCTACAAGGTGCGACATGGTTACAGATGAAAACGACTGCTGATGTCCATAAACGTGCGCGTACCGTGGCACAGTTAATGGGGATTGCAACGGTTGCACTGTTTGCTATCGCAGGCGTTTGGATCCAAAGCCTGAATGGGTATGTGGTTGCCAGTCAAATGGACTTAGCAGGGCCGTCAAACCCACTCACTAAAGAGGTTATTGTAGAAGCGGGTGCTTGGATGAATAATTTCGCCAAATACCCTGCAATGTGGGCCGCACCTATTATAGGTTTGGCGATGCCACTACTTGCAGCCTTGATGTCTCGTATTGAGCGTGGCGGATTTGCATTCGTGTTCTCAAGCTTAGGTAATGCGGGCATTATTTTCACTGCGGGTCTTTCTATGTTCCCATTTGTGATGCCATCTAGCCTGAATCCATCTCAGAGTTTGACTATGTGGGATGCAACCTCAAGTGAATTAACCCTAAACATAATGACGGTTGTAGCGTTTGTTATGGTGCCAATTATCTTGGCTTATACCACTTGGAGTTACTACAAGATGTTTGGTCGTTTGGATGATAAGTTCATCGAAGAAAACAAGAATTCACTTTATTAAGGAGTACAAAACATGTGGTATTTCGCTTGGATTCTAGGTGTGTTACTAGCTTGTGCTTTTGGTATCATCAATGCGCTGTGGTTAGAACACACAGAGATGATGGACCAAGATAAAATAGATTAATAATCCATTAGGCTCCCAGAATTGGGGGCCTTTTTATATGGCTGAATGAATATTCGAATTGATGTGAACAAATGGATTTTGTTACATATTTACATAGGGTAAGGTTTGACATTGCTAGTTGCGGTTCAATTTGCGAGAAAAATGGTCAACTAGCGTACAAAAGTCATGTGTTTATCAAAAAAACGTGTCACATAAATCAAGAATGTGGTTTGATTTAATATAAGAGAAATTTATTATATTCAGGTATATGCAAAGCCTATGACCACAACCTCTACAAATGAGAACTCGACATTTGATTGGCCCATCCGTATCTACTATGAAGATACCGATGCCGGTGGGATCGTATACCATTCAAATTATTTAAAATACTTTGAACGAGCAAGAACTGAATTATTAAGAGCCAAGGGCGTGAGTCAGCAGCTCTTATTAGAACAACAACTGGGTTTTGTTGTTAAGCATATGGATATCGATTTTTTACAGGGTGCACAACTCGACCAAGAATTGACGGTAAAAACACACGTTTCGCAATTAAAACGTGTCTCTTTGGATTTTTGTCAAGAGATAGTCAATCTCGATGGGAAGGTATTGTGCAGGGCAGTGGTTCGGGTAGCATGTATTAATACATCAAAAATGAAGCCAACTGCAATTCCAAATTTTATTATCTCGGAGTTTTCGTAACGTGAATGCGGATATCAATTTTATTGACCTAATTTTAGAAGCCAGCTTTCTGGTTCAACTGGTAATGCTAACCCTAGTAGGGATGTCTATTGCATCTTGGGCGATGATTATCAACCGCAGTAAGATCATCTCGACTGCATACTCTCAAACGCAAACCTTTGAAGATAAGTTCTGGTCTGGTAAAGACCTTGGTAAATTATACCAAGAGGTAAAAGCGCGCAAAGAGAACATCTCTGGTATCGAAGAGATTTTCTATGCAGGCTTCTCTGAGTTTGCTCGTTTGCGTCGTACCAATGTTGAGTCACCAGACTTTATTATGGAAGGTACGGGACGTGCGATGCGCGTTGCGGTTGCTCGTGAAGTAGATGACCTTGAAACCAACCTACCATTCTTAGCAACTGTTGGTTCGATCAGTCCTTATATCGGACTGTTCGGTACGGTTTGGGGGATTATGCATGCCTTTATCGCGCTAGGGCAGGTTAAGCAAGCGACTTTAGCTATGGTTGCGCCTGGTATTGCAGAGGCATTGATTGCTACTGCAATGGGGCTGTTTGCGGCGATCCCTGCGGTTATGTTCTACAACCGCCTGAGTAATCGAGTGGGTAAACTAGAGCATTCATACGCCACTTTTTCTGAAGAATTCCATGCTATCTTGCACCGTCAAGCGATGAGTGATAAGGCGTAATCTATGGCAGGTTATCAACCAAAAAAACGTAAGATGACCGCAGAGATCAACGTAGTACCCTACATTGATGTGATGTTGGTATTGTTGATCATCTTCATGGTGACCTCTCCATTTGTCACCCAAGGCGTCGACGTTGATCTACCAAAAACAACCTCGGCTAAGCCTGCTTCTGAATTGGCAGGCGATGGTGACGCTAGCTTTATTATTGTTGAGATAAACAAAGATGGTCAGCTCGGGCTGAGTGTTAACGATGAAGAAGTTCAGCGTGGCATGAGCTTAGATGACCTTATCGTACGAGTGAAAGCGGAACGTCAGGTTTCACCTAACTCTCCGGTTGCGGTAGGTGGCGATGCCAAAACCGCTTACGCGGATGTGGTATTGGTATTGGATGAACTCAATCAAGCTGGCATTGAAAAAGTGGGTTTGTTAACGGATATCAAAGGATAGATACCGGCGCACATGAAAAAAGACAAAAAGTTCGTTAGATCATTGGTGATATCAGGAGCTGTGCACTTACTGCTGCTGGTGGCGTTGATTTGGGGAACTAACTTTAATATGTCAAAGCCCAAGCCAACACCAAATATGGTGCAGGCGGTGGTGATAGACCCAAGTGTGATCTCGCAGCAAGCGAATAAGATCCGCGCTGAGCGCAATGCCGCCAAAAAAGCAGAACAGCAACGTGTCGAAAAGCTGCGTAAACAGAGTGAACAGCTAGAGAAAAACCGTAAGGCAGAAGAGCAGCGCATTCGTCGTTTAGCTCAAGATAAAGCAACCGCGGCTAAAAAGGCGCGCGAAGCTGAGCAGCAGCGGATTATAAAAGAGAAGCAGCGCCAACAAGCCGAGCAACAAGCAAAGAAAGCTGAAGCCGACCGTAAACAAAAACAGGCCGCGGCTAACAAAGCTGAGCAACATCGATTAGAGAAAGAGAAGGCGGCAAAGCAGGCTCAACAAAAAGCAAAACGCGAAGCTGAAAAAGCCGCAAAAGCGGAAGCAACTCGAATTGCCAAAGAGAAAGCCGCTAAAGTTGCCATTGAAAAAGCGCGTAAAGCAGAGCAATTGCGCATTGCTAAAGAGAAAGAAGCCAAGGCTGCTGCTGAACGAGCTAGAAAAGAAAAAGCACGGGCTGAGCAGGCAGCAAAAGAGCGTAAAGTACAAGAAGCTGCGCTTAACGATATATTCTCAGGCTTAGAGCAAGAGTCGCAAAGCAACTCTGCGGCTAAGAACCGCTTTATCGCGGATGAGTTAAGTCGTTACGGCTCTATTTACAAACAGATGATTCAACAAAAGCTTTTAGTTGAGGACTCCTATCGCGGTAAAACATGTCAGGTTGACTTGCGTTTAATTGCGACGGGTTCGAACGCTATTGTTAGCGATGTGAAGACAATCTCGGGTGACCGAACCTTGTGCAGCGCAACCCACCGCGCCATTGCGCAGGTGAATAGCTTCCCTCTACCTAAAGACCCAGCAGTGGCTGAAAAACTGAAGAGTATTCGGTTGACCGTTGCACCTGATTAAGGATTATATGGTGATAAGACGTTTATTTATTAGCGCAATGCTATTTATTGGTATGGCAAATTATGCCCATGCCTCATTAGAGTTAGTGATTACCGAAGGGATAAACTCTGCTCGTCCGATTGCTATCGTACCATTTAAATGGGACGGCCCTGGAAAACTGCCACACAATGTAAGTGAGGTGATTGCCTCTGATCTACAACGTAGTGGTAAGTTTAGCCCAGTTGCTGTCGGTCAAATGCCCCAAACGCCATACACTGATACTGATATTAACTATTCAGCATGGTCATCGATGGGCGTGGACTCACTACTGACAGGCACCATTACCAAAACAGCTGACGGTAAGTATCGAGTTAATTACAAGCTGATTGATATTGTGCGCGGCAGTTTGACCAAAGGGAAATCGAAATCCCTAAAAGATGGCAACCTGGTTTTATCTCAAGACCATATTCTATTTAACAAGGTTGCCACGGTTCCCGGTCCTAGATTGCGTGAATACGCGCACCGTATTTCTGATCTGGTTTATGAGCAACTTACTGGCGAGAAAGGTGCATTTTTAACGCGTATTGCCTATGTCGTTATTAACGATAAAGCCAAATATCCTTATCAATTGCGCATCGCAGATTACGATGGCTACAACGAGCGTTTGGTTTTACGCTCAAAGCAACCTTTGATGTCGCCAGCATGGTCCCCAGATAGTCGTAAGCTTGCTTATGTAAGCTTCCAAAATGGTCGTGCCGAGATATTCATGATGGATATCTATACCGGCAAGCGTGAAAAGCTGACTTCTTTCCCACGCCATAACGGTGCTCCACGTTTTTCACCAGACGGAAAAACCTTGGCCATCGTATTGTCTAAATCTGGCAGTTTACAGGTTTATACCCTTGATCTGGCAACCCGAAAGCTTAAGCAGATTACGCGCGGTAGAGCAAACAATACTGAACCGTTTTGGTACCCAGATGGCAAATCACTAATATTCACTTCTGATAGAGGTGGTAAGCCTCAGATTTATAAAGTAGATTTGGATTCAAGAGCGACCAAGCGAATTACTTGGCAAGGGAATCAAAACTTGGGTGGTCAAATCACACCAGATGGCCGCTTTATGATTATGGTTAATCAAAGTGCCTCAGGATTTAATTTGGCAAAACAAGATTTGGAGACCGGAGCTGTTCAAGTTTTAACTAAAACACTCTTGGATGAGTCTCCAAGCATTGCGCCAAACGGCGGAATGGTGATATACAGCTCTATGTATAATAAAAATAATGTGTTGTCGATGGTCTCTATCGATGGCCGCTTTAAGGCCAGGCTTCCAGCTACAAACGGGCGCGTTCGAGCTCCTGCTTGGTCACCATTTTTGTAACTTAGCTACTTTCTATACGAAAAGGAAAAGAAAACATGCAACTTAACAAGGTTTTAAAGGGTCTGCTAATCGCACTACCAGTTCTAGCTATGACAGCTTGTAGCTCATCAGATGATGCAACAGATGCTTCTGATGCTCAACAAACTAACAATCAACAACAAGCAGCTGGTAATGAAAATGCACAAGCTACAGATACCACTGTTGTTTCGCCAATGACTGAAGAAGAGCAACTTGCAGCAGAGCGTGAAATGAAGCAAAAAGCACTTGCTGAAACTTCAACTCTTTACTTCGAATTTGATAACTCAACTATCAGCGCAAAATACGAAGAAATGTTGTCAGCTCACGCACAATATCTAAGTGAAAACCCAGATGTTAAAGTGACTATCGAAGGTCACGCTGATGAGCGTGGTACACCTGAGTACAACATCGCACTTGGCGAGCGTCGTGCAACAGCAGTTTCTAAATATCTTCAAGCGTCAGGTGTTCAAGCTGACCAAATCTCTATCGTAAGCTACGGTGAAGAGAAGCCTCTAGAACTAGGCCAATCTGAAGAAGCTTATGCACAGAACCGTCGTGCGGTTCTAGTTTACTAATCGAAAGGTAGTAAACATGTTAATTAGTAACAAGCGAGCGATTACGCTTACGTTACTTGCTAGTGTGGCAGGCTTCGCGTCTGCCGCACCGGCTCCAGTTTCTGATCTTAGCTCATCTACTAACCAAGCCAGTGTCTCTACAACAAGCACGACTTCATCTAGTACTTCAGCGAGCCGAAAAGAAACCGACGTACAGCGATTAGAGCGTCTACTGCGCAACAGCAATCGAGTTCAAGCGGGCTTGCAACAACAGGTAGATGATATGTCTATCGAGATAAGCGAGTTGCACGGCGCGTTAGAGAAAAATCAACACCAAATGCAACAGCTAGTCGACCGCCAGCGAGAGCTGTTTATTGAACTAGATAAGGTTCGTTCAGAGGCTGCCAAACCTAAGGTTGCCCCACAACCAGCAGCAGAACCCGATTCAACAGGTAAGTATTCTGATAATCAAAGTGAACAACAAGCATATCAAAGTGCCGTTGACTTGATTTTAAAGCAAAAAGACTACGATGCAGCAACTGCGGCATTTGAAAACTTCATCACTAAATACCCACAGTCTGTATATGCATCTAATGCCAACTATTGGCTCGGTCAGCTCTATTTTAGTAAAAAAGACGACCTGAAATCAGCGAAAGCATTTGCTGCCGTAGTTTCATATAAAGATTCGAATAAGCGTGCTGATGCACTGGTTAAGTTAGGTGATATTGCAGTGCGTAATAACAATGCCAAGGCGGCAAAAAAGTATTACGAACAAGCAGTTGTAGAGTATCCAAACACCTCATCTGCTCAGTCAGCTCAATCCAAAGTGAGCAAGCTTAAGTAGAGTAAAATGTGATCCAGAGCCCAACATCTATGTTGGGCTTTTTGCTTTTGGCAAGGGCATAAAGAAAGGTGTACAATGCTCAAAGTTATTTACGTTTTCAGGCGTAGTTATGAGCCAGATTTTAGAAACAACACAAACTATATACCCATTTCCTCCTAAGCCAGTTCCTCTTTCTGCTCAGCAGAAGGATGCTTACAAGGCGAGTATTAAACAGCTTCTACAGCAAAAAGATGCCGTGCTTATCGCGCACTACTATACCGATCCCGAGATCCAAGCCCTTGCCGAAGAAAGCGGCGGCTTTGTTGGGGATTCGCTTGAGATGGCTAAGTTTGGTAACCGTCACCCAGCTAAGACATTGATCATCGCTGGGGTACGCTTTATGGGAGAATCTGCAAAAATTCTTACCCCGGAAAAAACCATCTTAATGCCAACCTTAGAAGCGGAATGTTCCCTTGATCTAGGTTGTCCTGAAGATAAGTTTACCGAGTTTTGTGATGCCCACCCTGAGCACACCGTGGTTGTGTATGCGAATACTTCAGCGGCTGTAAAAGCTCGCGCTGACTGGGTTGTGACTTCAAGTATTGCACTTGAAATTGTAGAGCATCTAGACGCAGAAGGTACGCAGATTATCTGGGGGCCTGACCGCCACCTAGGTTCTTACATTGCCAATCAGACAGGAGCAGAGATGCTGCTGTGGAATGGCGAATGCGTTGTACACGATGAGTTCTCAGCCAAAGCACTAAGAGACATGAAGGCCGTCTATCCTGACGCCGCTATTTTGGTGCACCCTGAGTCTCCTGCAAGTGTTGTAGAACTGGCCGATGCAGTGGGTTCTACCAGCCAATTGATTAAATCTGCAAAAGAGCTACCTAACAAGCAACTGATAGTGGCGACAGATAAAGGTATCTTCTTTAAAATGCAACAATTGGTGCCAGAGAAAGAGCTTATCGAAGCACCAACCGCAGGCGCAGGCGCAACATGTCGCAGCTGTGCGCACTGTCCTTGGATGGCAATGAATGGCCTTAAAGCGATTGAATCAGCGTTGAAAGAGGGCGGGGCAGAGCATGAGATATTCGTTGACGAATCTGTGCGAGTGAAGTCGCTTATCCCACTAAATCGTATGCTAGATTTTGCAGAGCAACTAAACCTAAAAGTGAAAGGCAACGCTTAAGTAACAGCGCATAGGCTTTGACTAATAAAAAACCTCGGTCACTTGGCCGAGGTTTTTTTATGGTATTAAAGATGTTGTAACTATGCTTGCTCAGCAAGTGCTACGCCGCGCTGGGTTAAACCACACAGCATTGCAGGCATTGCATTGAATATCTCAGCAAACTGCTCCAGCCCATTAATGCCTTCTTCTGAAAGGGTTTCTAAAGAGGTCTCTGGGTCATAGAGCATACTGATAGAAAGAATCACACCACCTAGTAGTGCATTATCTTGGCTATCTTCCGGCATGAGTGTTTGCCAATCATCTTGGGTTAATCCCCAGCCTTGCAGCAAGCCTTCACAGAAGAGCTTAGTTGCTTCAGTGACAATCTCTCCCTCATCTAGTCCACATTCAATAGACCATTGCCAGGTGCCTTCAAATAGAGCAGGGCGCGTTGCATTCCATGCTGTAATGATAGCTTCAAGGTACTGCTCTAGTTGTTCGCCACTAGTAAATGGAGCAGACTCATCGCCTCCCCATAAATAGGCAACCCACTGTGATGGATCTAGAACATGTGGCGCCGCTGCCATTGCTGTCACAAACCCTAACGTCTGATGATAAGGTAAAAGACGGTTTTCTAGCTCAGGTTGAGCAATAATTTCTGCTAAATCCACAATTCGAGTTCCATTTTGATACTTACCCTCATTCTATACCCAAGCGAGTTTAAGATACAGAACCACAACGATACAGCGTAACAAAATGCGATATGAAAGGGACTAATCTACAAAAAAACCGCCGTTACTGTTATTTATTGAGCAAACAGACCAGAACAACCAAAAAACTTAATAGAAGTCCTTGACCACAACCCCACAAATCATTAAATTAGCGCCTCGTTGATTGAGTAAATCAACCGCAAATCAAAACGGTGAGTTGTCCGAGTGGCTGAAGGAGCACGCCTGGAAAGTGTGTATACGGCAACGTATCGAGAGTTCGAATCTCTCACTCACCGCCACATTATAGATTAAAGACGTCCATGGGCGTCTTTTTTCGTTTCTAATCAATACCTTATCCTCCAGCGCTGTCCACACTAGCTGATGATGTCCCAAACTTGATGTATAGAAAACTGTATAGTTTAATCATCTGTGCCGGCAGCGTTATACAGTTACAATTGAAATCTTCTAACGAATCATTGATTGAATTCATCTCGTGTTGCATGCGAGCTTGATAGGGAAAAGCTACATTTTCAATGCGTTAGCTTCGTTACTGTATATTGCTAGATCTATCTCATTTTACTGATAAATAATATACAGTTTCGAGGTGTGATATGCACAAAGGCAAGCTAACTTCTACTCAGTTGCGTGGACTTAAACCCACTGGCCAGAAATTGAGTCAACGGTTCAATGACGGACAAGGGTTATACTTCCATTCTAAATTAAGAGGCTCCGATTCTTGGGAGTTTCGATATATTAAGCCCCTAGGGTCCGCCACATACATTGTTATTGGCACTTATCCTGATCTCTCCCTTCAAGAAGCTAGAAATATCAAAGATAACTATCGTAGGTTGCTGAAAGAGGGACTTGACCCTGCTTTAGAACGTCAGCGAATTAAGTTAGAGCAAGAAGCCGAACGAGTTAATACACTCTCTTTGATTTTTGAATCATGGTTAGAGAGTAAGGCTGGACAGCTTAAACCTAAAACACTTAGCGATATTCGAAGAAAGCTTGAGCTTCATGTTATGCCGCAACTAGGTGACATGAGAGTAGAACTGATTACAGCTCCAGTAGCGATAGGTATATTTAAACCATTGGCGTCATTGGGAAAGTTTGAAACGATCAAGCGAAGTATTCAATTACTTAAAACTGTGATGACTCACGCTGTGAACTTAGGGGTCATTGAGAGTCACAACTTACATGGGATCAATGAAGTCTTTCAGAAACCGCGAGTTAATCATGTTCCTTCTTTAGAAGTAGATGAACTGCCTGAGCTTTTAAGGGAAGTTGCAGTATCTACTATGAGGTTACCAATGAAGCTATTGTTCGAATGGCAACTTCATACAATGACACGCTCAGTAGAAGCCGCATCAGCTCGATGGCAAGACATAGACTTAACAAAGAAAGTTTGGACCATTCCAAAAGATACAATGAAGAATGGGAGAATTCATAAAATACCGTTGACCAATCAAACATTAGTGATATTAAAGCGGCAGTTGCCTTATGCCACCTGGAGTGAGTATGTTTTCCCTTCGGGAATAAACAGAAAAACCCATATACATACAGAATCCTTGAATAAAGCTTTATCTCGAATTGGTTTCAAAGATCGTACTACTGCACATGGACTGCATTCATTGGCTAGTACAACTTTACATGAGCATGGATTTGACACTCATGTGATCGAAGCAGCTTTATCACATACTGATAGAAATCGAGTTAGGGCAGCATACAACAGGGCATCTTTTTTTAATGAACGAATGAAACTGATGACTTGGTGGAGCGACCACATTTCCAGAAACTCTCTGGCTGATCTATCTATGTAAGCTGTTAACGCCTAAATATCTCTCACTTAACTCTCCAACGATGTCCACGGTAAACGGCGTCTACCCATTGTATGGAGTGGAGGGATGTTTTGTGATGAAGTACCTCATAGTTGAACGAACAATGAGGTTTAGATGGCGAGCCATAAGCTGACGGCGACTAAGATATCTAAAGCAATAAATGATGCTAAAAGTTCCAAGAAAACTGTTCGGCATAGTGATGGCGACAAGTTGTATGTATGTGTAGAGGCAAATGGCAGCGTGCACTGGGAGTTGAGGTATATAAAACCAGCCGATGGTAAAACTACATACATGCGATTTGGGACATATCCGAGTCTTGGTTTGTCTAAAGCTCGAGAGGGAAAAGATACGTATTTGGGCTATCTGCAAAAAGGTATTGATCCTCAAATTGTGAAGAACGGAAGCGCACTAGAGAGTGGTGTTTCAGCTGAGGTTACTTTTTATCAATGTTCAGAAATACTAATTGAAAGAAACCCCCTTAGCTGGAAGGCCCGCACTATTCGTCAAAAGCGAGGCACTATTAATAATCACCTTCAGAAAGATATGGGGCCAGTGCCTATAAAACACATTACTACAAGTTTTCTATTTGATGTATTAGATAAGATTTTATCTAAAAATACGGTAAAAAAAGCAATAGAAATTATTGGTCAAGTAATTGATTATGCAGACGTTTTAGGTTTGGATGTAAGTCATGTTTCGACCAAGAAGCTAAAGAGGTATTTCAAGCAACCAGCGCCAAAACATTATCCCGCGATTGAGCCGGTTGAACTAAAAGAACTGATTAAGAAGCTAATTGAATCAAATACTACGCCAATAATATTCTGCTTGTTTATGTGGCAGTTGCAATTGTTGTTAAGGCCCAGTGAGGCCGCTATAACTGAATGGGGATTTATTGAACTAGATAATGGAAAAATCACTTACCCCAAAATGAAAACAGACAAAGAACATTCGGTGCCACTGTCTCCAAGTGTCATTAAGTTGTTGCTGTTTTTGCAGAGCTTTAAGAGTTGTGAAACATATGTGTTTCCGGGACGAACTAAAGCCGGACATGCAGGAGTAGGCTCGATTGGTAGCGTTCTTCGGAGATTGGGTTACCAAGGGAAAATGACAGCACATGGAACTAGATGTATTGGAAGTACCATGCTGCATAATGAGCGTATCCCGACAGAATTAGTAGAGGCAACTCTTTCTCATGTTGATAAAAATCCGATTCGAGCAGCATATTACAGAGAGAACTTTTTTAAGCCGAGAGTTCCTGTAATGGAAATGTGGAGTGAGTTTATTGATGAAGCTTTACACTGGGCTATCCAAGAACTAGATGGCTCTAGTTTACCTTTGCTTGATGTTGCCAAAGCAATCCAGAATGAAACTCCATGCAGTAATTGTTAAAATGAGTGCACAAGCAACTTTTTTGACTACAGTGTAGTGCCCAATTATGTTTGTCGGGTACGAACTGACTGTAAGGTAACAGTTCGAACTACCCCAAATAATATTCATGTGATAACAATGAAATTTATGTGCTCAGAGGGCATTTTCTCCGATTTTATAAATAGCTAAGGGACAAAAGCAAGGTAGGCGTCAGGTAATTAATCTCGTCTGTTTCGAAGAGTTCGTCTTGCGTCGTCACGGCTACCACCAATGCCATCAACATCCATTTTGCGGTGATAACTATTGTTTGACTCATGTGTGCTAAGGCATTCTATACACAGATAGCAACTGGGGGCGACCTTCACTCGTTCAAAGGGGATGACTTCATCACATTCGGAGCAGCGCCGCTGTTTGATGTGAGGTTCATTAAATAGATACTCAAACTCTCTATCAAAATCAGCTCGGACGGTGAACCTAGATGAGTGGTTTGGCTTTAAAGTGACCCCTTGAACTCCCTCTTGACAAAGAAATTTAGCAAACTTACTTGCTTCAGTGAATGATGTGAATTCTTTTGAGAGTATCTCGTTTGAATTCGCGTCCTTTACTCGAATCACATTCACTCGGATAACTTTGCCTTTTTCTAGCCCAAGCTCAATAACAGTCTCATAATCTTCCGGGCAATTGTACATAAAGCTGCTTTTCTTTAAGTAATCTTTTAGCAGTACT
The DNA here is from genome assembly GCF_024346875.1 of Vibrio gallicus. NCBI lineage: Bacteria > Pseudomonadati > Pseudomonadota > Gammaproteobacteria > Vibrionales > Vibrionaceae > Vibrio > Vibrio gallicus. The sequence goes on along the minus strand of NZ_AP024871.1, from coordinate 1,481,887 downwards.
AGTTTCCCGGAAAATTGAGGGAAATAGTCGATTCCTCTGATCTCTTTATGATATGCGTCCGTGATAACTTCTTTGCCACAAACATTTCGGCTAATGGAATTTGAGCCGATGAGAGATATGCTGCACAGGCTCAATCGGTTGTCGGTGGTTATTTCAAAACTGGCGACAAACCCTCTGCTACACCCCGAGAGGAATGATGTACTGTTGATACCAAGATACTCAAGGGAAAGAAGTTCTTGCTCCCCTTTTATAGAGAAAACAGGACATAGCAGAAATTCGTCACCCATGAAGGTGATTTTATCCGGTGCAGCTTGTGTCATAATTTACTTCCCACGCTTTGCCAAAAAATGGCTGTAGCTAATGGTTAAACGTTTAACTGTGTATTGGATGGATAATGTCAACACTACACCTATAAAACCACCAGTTAACATATTTAATGCTGCTACACTCACCTACACACTCCCACTGCTGAACTCAATTTGTACGGCTTCACACCTAAACATTTTACGTCGTAGGTGGAAGTATTGTGGAATAATTGAAATTCCTCATAGAATCGGAAAAAAATCAACCATGACGATCCGTCTTAACCCCTTCTTGCGAGAACGTGTATAACTGGACAGAGACCTGCTAGTACTCACCTGTGATAACGCTCATTGGGACAAAAGCGCCTTAGTGTCAGATGTTTACGTTTTGAGTGTGGTCATCGTGAATGTCTGCAATTGATTTGAAGTGTTAAGCCGCTTTAATTCGATTCGAACCCGTTTGAACACATAGTCGACGATACATAACTAGATACAACCATTTTCTGTTCTTCGTTCAGTTCACCAGATAGAGCTGGAATCGCTGTTATTGTTATTGTTGTAGCAAGGATCAGCTTTTTCATGCCGCTATGTTCCCCTTGTTTGTAAGGATTAAAATCTTCTTTGGTTATCTAATGTGCCTTTGCTGGGGTTGGAACTGCGGCCAAGCAAAGTGTTGATTTGTTTGTATGCACTTCGTGAAACACTGTAGGTGTCACGACCGTCGCCAAAATCACTGATGGCTCGAATGGCCGTGAAGTTATTCCACAGCGATTCTCTGGTAACGATACTATTCATTACGCTGATGTTGGTCACACCCTTTGATTTCATCAAGTCGGCGTAAGCTTCACACTCAACATTAAACATGTCTGGGGAAGCGTTAAGCCTATCTAGTACGTTCTTGTGTTTGTTGGCCTTAGCTTGTCTAAGTTTCGCTTCTTCGATTTTCTGAAGGAATGTTTTCATTGCTCTATGTTCCTATTAAATAATGCCGTCGTCTTTCGCCATCTCGTAACATATTTTCGCTGTAGCTTTGGGGTCAGTGTCGGCTATTTTTACAGGGCGACCGCATGAATGCCTAGTTTTCCACCACCTGACTAAAGCCAGCACTCAATACTGCCTCTAGCATTGATGTATTCATCATGCAGCGCTTTTGCTTACCAACAATGCTTAGCTTGGTTGGCTCTTCTCGGAGCATGTTCAAACTCATATGGCGTAGGCATGATAGATTCTCTGCACCGTGATCTTTGTATATCTGGCACGCATCTTCATTCATGGTTACATCAAGCACCCAGTGCATTGATTCTATGCCCCAATGCTCTCTGACTGCCATCGCAGCTTGCTCTGCACTCAGCTTTTTAGAACTGATATAATAACGGTACTCTAGATCGACAGATTTGCCTTTCTCAAGGCGAAAGTTTTCAACCATAACAATGCTCTTCAAGGCTTTCCAGCGAGAGAAGTTACCTTCAAGTTTCGTACTATCAAAAACATAGCATTGGCGTGATTCTATACGACCGTGTCCTTGCTTAAGAGAGATCTCATCAACCACATTGGCTCGTTGAGAAGAGAACGCCTTTTCTATTGCTTGTCGGAGTTTTCCTTGGTTGCTCTTTACGGCAAGCAAGTAGTCACCACCTTGCTCTACAATGGCTTTAGCAATCTTGGTTTGGCAGGCCATAGCATCAATGGTTACTAGCGCTCCCTTGACATCGAGCATCTTTATCAGTTCAGGGATCGCTGTAATTTCATTGCTTTTTTGTTCGGTTTTTAACTGCCCTAATACGAGCTTGTTTGATGACGCGTAAGCACTGATCATATGAATAGTACTCGCTCTGTCTTCGCGATTATATGAGCCGCGAAGCGTTTTGCCATCGATCGCAACGACTTGACCATCAGTAAGGGTGTGAATTGATGACATCCAGTTTATGAAGCATTCATGAAACTGCTCAGGTTCAATCGTCGATATTATTCGAGCAACAGTGTCATCAGCAGGAATACCGTTCAAAAATAGGTCATTGCGCCTAAACCAGTCATGATGTCCGTGAATGTACTCACGAATATCAAACCAGCCTTTCGCACCAGCAATAACCGCACATAGCGAGCCAAAAAGGACTTCAAACAGGCAATAAGTGACCTTTGCACCTTGGCGTTGGTCGGTAATCGTTTGAAAATGTTCTTTGAAGTGGTCGATGTGCATGATTTGCTCCCTAAAAAGGGAGTATATGATCACAGCTAAATGTGATCGTCAAATCGATCGTGATTTTGAACAAAAAACGTTCACAATCTCACCCTGTTAGGGCGGCTTTGTTTCTTTTTTCTTTGTCCCTTTTTTCTTTATCTACTTTATACGGTTTGAATATTTAAATGATCAACCAATATAAATAGTAAAATGAGATAACTCGTAAATATCATGAGTACAGGAAGGTATTTCATGTGAGCTCCTTATATTGTGTCAATGCATTATCCCATTAATTTATTGTGTTAAGCAGGAATTAGAGAAATTCATTATTGCTACTTAGTTATAATCAAATTTGAATTTCTCTAATTCATGGTGCTAATGGGTTCGGACGTGAATAATAGCCTCAGTTCGCCAATCACGGCTTTTAGATTCATTACCGGAGTTACTATGAAAACCAAATCACTACGCACTGTTATTCCTGCATTGCTACTCAGCTTATCAAGCACAGGGGCGTTTGCTGGAATGGAACTGCAAGAGCGAAAGGTTCCGACCCCAGCAGGAATATCGACAGAGTTTGCTCAGTTATTTGAGCACAGAGTTATCTCACCGGCAATTCCTGTTCCTAACAACACGGCAGAGTGGTTGGCGTTACAAGCCCAATTTGATGCACCAGGTATTAAGATTGCTCAACAAGCTCTAGAGCGCCTGGGCGTTACTTATGAAGCTAAGCAGTTTGCCGGAGTCGATACGTTCTTTGTTACACCGAAGAATATTGCCCCTGAATACAAAGATAAGTGGCTAGTACATATCCATGGTGGTGCATTTGTTTTCGGTGGGGGTGAATCAGCTTTACGAGAAGCTATTTGGGTTGCGAACGGGCTAGGTGCACAGGTGATCTCTGTTGACTATCGTCAACCGCCACTGCATCCATTCCCAGCGGCAATTGATGATGCAGTAGCAGTATGGAAAGAGCTAATAAAAACTCAATCACCAGAATCAACAGCGATTTTTGGCACATCCGCAGGCGGTAACTTAACGTTAGCAACGACACTTAAACTGCAAGAACTCGATCTTCCCGCACCTGGCGCATTGTTTGTTGGGACTCCTTCAGTCGACCTTAAAGAGACATCGGATTCATGGTTAACGATGCAAGGCTTAGACCCTCTAGGTCAGCGAGAAGGGCTGATTGAGGGCACTTTCGATGTCTATGCTGGTGGAGAAGCGCTTGATAATCCTCTTATTTCACCAATATACGCTGATATTGGTGAATTCCCACCAACGATATTTATTTCAGGCACTCGAGATCTCTTGTTAAGTGATACGGTTCGTATGCATCGATTATTACGCAGTGCAGACGTAGAGACTGACCTGCATATATATGATGGCCAATCTCATGGTGATTATATGAGTGGTATCTTAATCGATATGCCAGAGTCTGAAGATGCTATTAATGAGTTAGGTCAGTTCTTTAATAAATATATCAACTAGTTTATTTCAGCAAGCTAATATTGAATCACATGGATGTGAATTTTTATTTGGAGGATATAATGACAACGTTATTCACTTCACTTTTAAAATGTATATCTACGTTACTACAAGCTAATTATCATTACTCTCAACATCAATCTGTCATGGATCATTCTTATTCGCTAGCCCCTATGTTTTCATTGGAACAAAGTGATGACGGGAGATCGTTGTGATAAGACGTTTTTATTCGATGTTAGTAGCCGTTTTTCTAACCATACCTAATGCGCTAGCCATGCCAAGTATTGCTTTGGAGCTCGCTGACACCTCGAGCCCCACTCATACTCTTTCGAGCTTCATCAGGGATTCGAGTGTGGTTATCGAGCATTGGAAAAATGAAACACTGCATCTTAAAGAAGCGCAGCATGCTTATTCACAAGTGATCAGAACCATGGATTTGTCTATGGTTCCGAATCGAAGCCGAACAGTTGTCGTGATGGAGAAAATAATTCTGCTTCGAGAGGTGTTGGATAGAGTTGACCCCAGTACTCATCAGCTGGCGCCAAATCTAGAGCAAATAAAAGGGGAGGGTATTGACCACTGGCGCCTAGGCAACACTGAGATTGTATTATCTCGCCAAACTCTGGGTGAGCGAACCGATCAGTTCTTATTCAGTTCTAATTCGATCCAAAGCCTTCCTGGTTGGTATAGAACGATGTCAGCCCTACCTTACCATGCTGAAACGCGTTCAGATTATTATCAAGAATTTCTGATCAGTCCTGGTCCTTTATTTTCTAAGCAATTTGTTCTGTCTTTACCTTCATCTTTTAATAAACTCTATGGGGCGCTTCCACTTTGGCAATGGTTTGCGCTTTCTGCCGTCTTGCTAGTATGCAAGATTTTGATAAAAATAAGCTTTTTTCTTGGTGAACGTTGGAATAGTCGCTGGGAAGGCAAAGGGTTAAAGTGGCGAGCTGGTCGATTGCTATCGCTTGTGGGTGTGGTAAACCTGCTGTTTTTAGCCCGATGGGTGATCGATGATGGGATTTGGATTACAGGTAGCATTTATCAGCTGTTCACCACGTTTTTTCTACTTGCTCAATTTACTTTTGTTTCGTGGCTCATTATGGCCATTTTCAATTATTTCGCTGATATCTATGTATTCAAAAAGCATAATGGTAAGCATGTAGATTCGTCATTGATTACTGTATTAGCACGTATATTTGGTGGCCTAACTATTGCGATTCTTGGTATTTATGTCATCGAATTTATGGGATTCTCGATCTCCCCAGTATTGGCAGGTTTGGGTGTGGGTGGCTTAGCGGTTGCACTGGCCATTCGCCCTATATTGGAGAACGTAATCAACGGATTAACGCTCTATGCTGACGGGGGCGTAAAGATTGGTGAATTTTGTCGTTATGGAGACAAACTAGGAACCATTGAGAGTATTGGTTTGCGTTCGACTCGAGTCCGGACGCTAGAGCGCTCTTTAATTACCATTCCTAACTCGGAATTTGCCAACATGGAAATTGATAACTTGGAGCGGCGTGATAAGCGACGCATGGATCATGTGTTGAGATTGCGTTCTGAAACCACCCTTGAGCAATTACGCGTACTGATCGTTAATCTGCGCCGGTTGTTGCTACAACATCCAATCATAGAAGAAGATCCAGTTCGAGTGAGGCTCATGGGTGTTGGGGAATACTCCATCAATATTAATCTGATGGCTTACATTAGCTGTCGTGACCATGAAGAGTTCATGGCTGTCCAAGAGGATATTTTGTTTTCTGTATTGACCCAAGTCGAGAGCATTGGTGCGAAGATAGCTCACTCTACGCAATATCAACTTGTGGATGTAAATGCCAATGACAATGAGGAACAGAAACGAAAAGCCGAACAGGTTGTTGCGCAGTGGCATGAAGAGCAAGCCTTCCCATTTCCTGATTTCAGCTTTGAATATAAGTACGAAATCAAAAATACCATCATGTATCCGGTGGTAACCTCTGCTGTGCGCGCACCTTCTGCTTAAAGCAGCCTCAGACACGATTACCCTAAAGACAACGTGCCCCTAAAGCGACCTATATATCGCTTTAGGGGCCAGAGCTTATAGTTAATAGTTTTTAATTGAGGCCAGAAATCCCGCTCGCTATCGACTGTCAGGTTGAACAATACTATCAAAGTAGCTCTGCATGGTTTGATGCAATAGTTGGTGAAGTGGGAAGCCTCGCTTGGATTGCAGGTAGCCGCCCTCTACACCAATTTGGCGCATTTCTTTTGGTAAATTAGGTAATGGGTAACAGCGGAGTTCCGAATCATCTTCCGTCATAAAACTGCTGCCAAAAGAGAAGGCATCCGAATTTCTGAGCTTGCTTCGTAATACTGTGAGGCTATGTGTCGCCAGCACAATATTCGCGTTGTAGCCTTTTGATATATAGAGATCTTCAATCGGAGCGCGCTTGGTGTTAATGCCATCAATTAAGATTCTTGTTATTGGTAGGTGATGAATATCTTCCCATTCACTGCTTTTACTTAACACTGGGTGATCTTTACGCGCAATTAGGCTCAATTTTACTTCGGTGAGCTTATGTTGGTAGATATCTTGAGGTAATGGAATGCCTGAAAGTTGTAGTAAATAATCGACTTGTCCATTCAGTACTTCTACCAAGCTTCTATCTTGCCAGTAGATCAATTTAAAGCTCGCTTGTGGTAAAGCTTCTTGTAGAACCTTAAAAACCCCATCGCCATACAGTTCAAGTAGAAATATGTTTAATGCAATAGTGACTTCGCCGGTAAATATTTTAGGGTCAAAGTTGTGGTAGGACTCAATCACTTTTATCAAAGGGGAGTACATTTCATCGGCCGCTTCGGCGAGTTTCTCTGCCAGCTCTGAAGGCTCGACGCCGTGTGCTTTACGAAGAAAAAGCTGGTCGCCAAAAGTTTCTCTTAACTTCGCCATCCCTCTGCTGACACTGGTTTGCGATATACCAAGCTTGTCTGCTGCTGCATGGGTATTACGAGTTTCAACAACCGCTTTAAGTAACTTGAGCAGATTTAGGTCTAAGTCTTGAAGTTCTTTCATGGGTTACCTTTTCATAACGAAGTTCGAAAGCGTAACCTAAGAATAAGGGAAATTAGTCTTTGTTCAATAGTTTAAGAACGATATGTGTTAAAGAATGTTTGATACGGTTCGCAGCAATGCGCTGTGAGCAGAAGTTAGCTTTCAACGAAAGGCGTTCTAAATATCTTGAGTAAGTAAAAGGAGGGCTAGCAACATCCGTGTTACTACAGGTGCTTAGGGCTTGATGTGATACAAGAGCTTCGACTTAGAGTACTCGTATTAGGTAGAGTCAAGGGCATTATAGTGAATGAGTGTAGCTACAGCGCATAGGTGTAGTGAATGCCCACCTTGTTGTCGGTTTCATCGTAGATACTATACTTAAATGAAATATTTTGGTTATCTGCGAATTGGTATGAAAAATTACCTTCCCAGTCTAACGTGTTGATTTTAAGTGTTTTGTCACTCAAAGACGTCGTGTAGATAGGTGCTATCATCATAGAGACTTGCTCTGTAATGGTAACGACACCGTACAATTGCGCCATAGCAATAGGCACGTCTTTATTAAGGTTATCGCTGGATATGACACCCGCGCCAAGAGTCGGTGCAATCAGTAGCCGTTCATGCAGCGGCAGGACTTGCATCGCGTTCAATACGAAAGTGTGTGTGTCATGTTGGTCATCATATAAATAGTCTCCCATAACCCCACTACCGAAATTGGTGCTCAGTGCGGCGGCTCTGACTCTGTATGTGTCAAAACTGTTTAGAGACTGAGCAAAAATCAATCCCGCCCAATCGTCATTGATTGCTCTAGCATATCCAAATCCGGCATCAAGGCCTTCATTGCTGTACCCTAATTGAAGGGAGCTATAAGCGGCAGTCGGGTCGGTGAAATCAATGGGTGTTGTTTCAATAGTCGCTTCTGTAAACTCTTCTACCGCGGATTCAAAATCAATTGTGTTTTCATCAGCAATGGAATAAGCGCTGATAATACAGCTCAGTAATATTAGTTTAGTTTTCAAAGTGGCTCACTTATTTAAATATTTTAAAATTAGGTATTAAAAAATGAGCTGCCTATTAACGGCAGCTCTAATGATTTAGAAAGAATGTTTAAAAGAGAATAATGAAAGGTTATTACCATCATCATATTGATAGCTATAGACGAACGCGCTTGTGCTATTTAATTGATAACCAAGTTCTGCCGTGTAATCCCAATCTCTAAGCGTCGATTGGTTGCCATTCTTTTCTTTCACTTTACCTAAGCTGTAAGTGTATTCCGGTGTGAATCCTACCCACATGCTAGGGTTCAGGTTGTAAGTCATATCAAGTGATGCACTGGTGTAGTAAACACTGCTGCTCATCTGTTGATGCTTCAGGTTACCTAGCGTTACTTGAGGTACAACAGAAAACTGTTCGTTAACCGTATTGGCCTTGTAGAGACTGAAGCTATAGTCATTCGCGCGCAAATTATCTGATTGGAAGTTGGTATCATGTTCATACTCAAAAACAAGCCCTAAGCCATCGCTTCTTTGAAAATCAAATCCCAATTCATGGTTATCAAAATTGTCGTCACTGCTATATGAACTTAGCAAACTCCAATCGTTATTTAGTGACTTGGCATATTGAAGGCCAATATCAAAATTGTTGCTGCCGTAACCAATATCAAACCCCGAATAATGTTGTTTAGAGTCAGAGAAATCAACATTGTTATTTGCAAGTACTAAAGGTGAAGAAATAAGTGATGCAATTAATAGAGATGTTTTAGTTAGTTTCATAAATATAAATCCAAGTTGTGTTTGTTTATGCCGCTATTTTATTTACTGACCGGGGAATAGACTATGAATTACAGCGATTCATATTTGCTAAACGTATAGACATAATAAAGCCCCAACCAAAAATGGCTGAGGCTTAAAATTGGGCTGTTTGTTTACTTATAAGAGTTCATTGATCTCAAGAACGATTTCTTGGATCCCGAGAGTGAAAAACTGCACTCCCATACAGATCAATAGAAAGCCCATAATTCGGGTAAATGCATTGATGCCATTTTGACCAAGCGCCTTGAGCAGAGGGTACGCCATGGTTAATGTGAAGGTCGCAATAAGTGCAACGAGAGCAAGCCCTGCGACTACACCACTATAGACGCTAGTCATACTTGTGTGGTTTTCATAAGTAGCAATTTGAGCGGCCAGGCTGATGATCATCGCCATAGAACCAGGGCCACACAGTGAAGGAATGGTCAAAGGTACTAGTGCTATTGAATCTTGCCTTGAGGGGGCGGCTCCATTGTCGGGGCGAGGAAACAGCATATTGAAGCCAATCGCGACAATGATGATGCCACCACCTAAACGCAAGCTCGGTATTGAAATACTGAAAAGTTCGAGTACCGATGCACCAATGAAGAAGGTGATGCACAAGGCAATGAAAAGATAGACTCCAGTCGTTTTGGCTTGCGACACAATATAGCTCTTATCTCGTCCTTTACTCAAACCGAGTAAAACCGTTGCTGCTGCGGGTGGGTTCATGATGGGTAATAGGCCAAGAACCGTGAGTGTCATATAGGTGAACAATGTTTCTAAATGCATAAGAATCCCCATTTTGTGGTGGAAGAAAAGGTTAAATCACAGTAAAAAAGCGTGTGCTAGATACAGAACACTGAAGAACGAAATTGCGTCGGTTAAGGTTGTCAGCATTGGGCTTGATAGCATGGCTGGGTCGAAGTTGAGCCGTCTTAGTAGCAAGGGCAATGTACCTCCAATCACGACGGCAAGAGAAGAAGAAAGTGTGTAAGCAATGGCAATAACCAATGGCAATCCAGAGTGATCCCCGCCAAGCGTGAACAACGTAAGCAGAGCCAGAACACCACCAATTAGCATTCCATTGATCGCGCCGATTGGAATCTCTTTCGCGACCACATACAGCAGGTCTTTGGCTGAGATCTGGCCCATAGATAATTCACGTATCGACACTGCAACGGATTGATTCCCAGCCGCACCAGAAAGATTGGCGACAAGCGGCAACACGGCCGCTAAGACGGCAATTTGTTCAATGATGGGTTCGTAAATAGCAATGATTGAAATCGCGGCATAACTTAAGGCGACTGAAGGCAATAAAAAGGCGAGTCGACGTAGGTTACGTTTTAGTATTGGCATGGTGCGAGACTCATCACCTCCAAATACACCGGATTGCTCCAGCATTTGCTGCTTCGAACGTTGGTATAAGGCTTCATTGAGATGTTTAAAACCGACGATGCCTATTTGGAAACCTTGTTCATCAACGATGGGAACAACGGGGTGTAAAGTGGTGTCCAGCGTACTTTTAATCGTATTTAGATCCGTGTCGGGGCTGATAACAGGCACTGTGGTATCTATGTATTCCCTTAATGACGTACCACGTGGTAGCAGCAGTACATCACGGATCTTCAGCCCGCCTAAATAGCTGCCTTCAGTGTCATGCAAGTAAACGTAGCGCCACTCTAGTCGGTCTAAGTTGTGTTCTTCTGCGCTTAATATTGCGCTCAAACTGTCGATGGTAGCGTCTGCTGACAGTTTGAGGACTTCGCTTTTACAAATCCCTCCGGCAGAGTCTTGTGGGTAGATCAAGGCTGCACGCTCTTCGTCTTTCCATGTTGAAGGAAGGGCTTGCCTGAGCTGTTTTTGTAGGTCGCTTGGCAGCTCATTGAGTAGCAGCCGGCGGTCTGCGGAATGCAAATATTGAAATAGCACTATGGTGCTACTTTCAGATAGTTGACTTATCAGCCATAGAAGCTCGGGATCAGATAAGTGATCAAGTAAGTTGGCAGCAAGGCTTGGGTTTACTTCGCTTAATAGAGTCCAAGTGGCGATACGTTGCTGGTCAGAGAGCTTCCTTAAGACTGATGGCAATTCGACGGGTTCAGCCTCTAGAAGCGTTTGATTCAGTCGTTTAGCCTTTCTTAGAGTTAGACACTCCAGTATTTTGAGGTACAGCTTTTCCGCTCCTTCTGATGAAAAAGCTAATGTGATTAATGTCATATGTTAGACCTTTAACAATAAGTGAGAATACGATTGAAGCGATTTTTATTCGGATGTTTGTGGTTGTTGCTTCTTGGTCGCAAGCCGAATAAAGAGGGCGATAAATGCGGTAACCATCAGGATTAAACTGCCCATTAAGAACCACTTTGTAATCAACTCTTGATATTGAGAGACGAATGGGTGTCGCATGATCCACTTTCCTATCAGCAATAAACTGAAGACCCATGTAATCGAACTAGTGAAGCTAACAATCAGCGTTCTTATTGCGCTGAGTTGTGCAACGCCCATCAACATCGGGGTCAGTACGCGAACAAATGGGACAAACCGCGAAACGAACAGGGACAGAAACCCGAATCGGTTTAATAGTTTTTTTGCTTTGGGCAACGATTCATCTGGCAGTGTTTGTTCAGCTTTACGCATGAACGGAATATTGTGCAGCCAGCGCCCTTGAAGGTAGGCAATGATACTGCCCAAAAAAGAGGCACTGGTTAGAAGCATTAGAGCACTTGAAAAATCAATCGCGCCCAAACCAACCATGCCCCCGACAAACAGCACTAGGCCGTCACCGGGTAGTGGTAAGAAAACAAAACTCGACTCTAGGAAAAGCACGACACCAAGCAAAAGCAATAAAACGTGCAGTGAATTCAACTCAAGTAAGGCATCAAAGTCTTGCAGCCAAATCGCGGAAATAATCTCTTGCATGGAAACTCCAAGTTAACGTGGGCTCTGGCTGTTGATAGCCGGAGCCCACAATGCGTTTTAATCAAACATCAAAATGATGTAGGCAAAGAACAGGATGAGGTGGGTTGCGCCATTGAGCGAGTTAGTTCTACCGCTGCTAAAGCTCACGCTTGTCATTAATAGAGTTGCACCTAATAACACCATTTCTGCAGGGTCGAGGCCGAGTTGGATGGGTTCGTTCATTACCCCTGAAATCAGCAGAACAGCAGGAACGGTTAGCGCAATAGTGGCGAGAACTGAGCCAAAGAAGAGGTTCATCGCACGCTGTAATTGATTGGTCACGGCGGCTTTAACGGCACCAACCGCTTCAGGTGCGAGAATAATCAAGGCAACAATCAAACCACCTAGAGCCGCAGGAGCGCCCATTTCCGTGATGCCATCGTTAATTGGAATCGCGAGGCTTTTCGCTAACAAAATCACCACCATCAAATAGCTCACCAGCATAATCGTGTGGAATATATTGCTGTGCAGAGGGCCGTGATGTTCGTGATGATCTTCATTATCACCATCAATGAAGTAGTCGGTATGGCTGCGTGTTTGGATGAACAGGAATACGGCATACAAGGCGATCGAAGCGAGCACTAATGTCCAAGTTAGGCTGGTCGACATGTTACCCAGCGAATCCATACTGGTGAAATTAGGCAGTACCAAGCACAGTAATGAGAGTGGAATAATGGCCACCAAGTACGCTTTTATTCCATCAAGGTTGTAGGTTTGGGTATGGTATTTCATCCCACCGATTAACAAGGTGATACCGACAAAGCCATTAAGCACCGCCATCACGACAGCAAACATGGTGTCACGCGCTAGGAAGGGATTCGATTCTCCAGTCAGCATAACGGACGAGACCATAATGACTTCGAGCAAGACAACAGACAGCGTTAATATAAGAGTACCGTATGGGTCGCCAAGCTTGATCGCCAGCGCATCTGAGTGGCGAACAACCGAAAAAATAGCGCTCATTACCGCGTAAAACAACACCGCAGTAATCATTATGTAGGCGAACTGAGACAGCTCTCCTGTGAGTAAGTTGTCGCCGATCAGTTTGAAAAATAGAACGGCAATGATGCCAAGTGGCAGTTTGTATTCTTGTTTGAGTACGTTGAGCATGTTGAGCCTTTATTAAGTAACCGAAGGCTCGCTAATGTCCTTTAACGAGAGTAAATCGGGTGAATACTGCAATTTCCTGTGCAGCAAACGGTTCGTTTCAAGTTATGCGTCGAACCATGTTGCTAACTTAAGGCGAATCGATGATTCAGACTATGAATTAGAGAAATTCTTTGTTGCTATCAGACGACGACATTCGCTTAATAGCGTGCTAAGTAAGCAGTAAGCAGTAAGCAGTAAGCAGTAAGCAGTAAGCGCAGTAAGTAAAAGCTAAGGCATGCTTTCAAGGGATTCAGTTTCTTCCGGTTTATAGTGGGTTGGTTTCAAGCCCACACAAGTTGGCAAGAGTGTGCCAATAGAAATAGAGGACCATGTCCCACTTAAAATCCCGAAACACAGTGCAATGGCGAAACCTTCTAGTGCGCTCCCTCCTAATAACCACAATGCTGAGACTGTGACTAAGGTGGTACCTGATGTGACAAGCGTGCGTGACAACGTTGACATGATGGACTGATCGAGTAGGGCATCTGTTTCACCGTCTGGCTTCGCACGAAATACCTCACGGATTCGATCTGAAATGATGATCGAGTCATTCAGGGAGTAGCCCATCACTGCCAGTAAAGCGGCCAACACGGTTAGGTTGAATTCAATTTGAGTCACCGCAAAGAGCCCTAGCACAATAACAATGTCGTAAATCAACGCAGCAATTGAACCTAGCGCTAATCGCCATTCAAATCGGTAGCTCAAGTACAGCAAGGTAAGAACGAAACAAGCCAAAATCGCTAAGCCGCCTTGTTCGACCATTTCTAATCCAACCTGAGGACCAATGACGCTGCTGTTAGCAATGTGAAAATTGCTGTCTATTGGCAAAAGTGCTTGGTTAAGTGCTTCTCGCAAATCGAGGTCTGTATCATTGAAACGCAGTTGCCAATTTCCCTCACTGCCTGCCGCCGTCACTTGAACATCTTGGCTCAGTGCTGAGTCGAGGTGAGATTTGAGCAGAACTTGAGTTACGTTTGGTTTTGTTTGAATATCTGCGACAACACCTCCCGTAAAGTCGAGTCCCCAATTGAACCCTCTTGCAACGATTGATGTAATGGAAAGCGTCAAAAGAATCAGAGATATCATCGTCATCAATTGACGTATTTTGGTGACGTTAATCGATTTGGTCATTACAGTTTCACCTCATGTGAGGTATCTCTTCCCCACATATAATTGATAAGAATTCGAGACGCAAATACGCCGGTAAATAAGCTAGTCAGTAGGCCTAATCCAAGTGTGATAGCAAAGCCTTGAATTGGGCCGTTACCTATTGCATACAAAGCGATGGCAACGATCATAGTTGTGAGGTTGGCATCGAAAATTGAAGAGAATGCACTATCGAACCCTCGATCTATGGCTTGGGAAAAGTTTCTGCCTTCTCGCATTTTGTCTTTGATGCGTTCAAAGATAAGCACGTTGGTATCGACAGCCATCCCCACGGTTAGCACGAGCCCAGCAATGCCCGGAAGCGTTAGCACAGCGCCAGGAATGAGCGCCAATAGGCCAAACAGACACACTAAGTTGATAGTCAGTGCAGCATTCGCAACCCAGCCAAGGCGTCGATACCAACAAGCGATAAATACCAATGTAAAACCAAGCCCCAAGGCGAGTGCAGCAAAGCCATTTTTGACGTTTTCAGCACCAAGAGTTGGCCCGATTGTGCGTTCTTCAACAATGGTGACAGGAGCGGTGAGTGAGCCAGCTCTCAATAGAAGAGCAAGGTTTTGAGCGTCTGCCATTGACCCCGTGCCAGTGATGCGAAAGCGGTTACCCAGCGTTGATTGAATTGTCGCTACGCTGATAACTTCGCTTTGCTCAATGGATCGTCCTGTCTCTGATTGACTGTATTCACTGTACAGAGTCGCCATCGGGTTTCCGATATTGCTGCGCGAGTGATTGGTCATCAGCCGCCCCCCCGTGCTATCAAGAGTGATGTTAACTTCGGGTGTTCCCATTTCTCCTAGGCTGGCGCGTGCATCGATAATATGCTCGCCCCCTAAGATACTGTTTCTATGCAGAATGACAGGTCTACCATCTTGGTCATTGATGGATTTTGTTCGTGCGCTGATATTAGGCTCCACATGGTAAAACGCTAACGATGCAGTGGCGCCGATAATGTCTTTTGCGGATGTCGGATCTTGTACTCCTGGCAGTTCGATGCGAATTCGATTTTCACCTTGGCGTTGGACTGCGGCTTCCGTGATCCCTAGCTCTTCTATGCGGCCTCGCATTGTTTGAAGATTTTGTGTCACGGTCAGAGTTCGAATCGCGCGTTTCTCTTCCTCATCCATTGAGATCATTAAGCGCTCACCAGATTGGCTCAGAGTCCAATTTGGATACTGTGTTCTTAAGTGGGTTCGAATATCGCCAAGTAATGCTTCGTTATATCGAGCAATGACCACCTCACCGCTTTCTACACCGCCGCGTACACGAAACTCCTGACGAAGGTCGTCGATCACTGATTAGGTCAACGTCTAAGAGAAATTGCACACCACCGCGCAGATCTAATCCAAACTTAATCGGCTGAAAGCCCAGCGAGGTTAGCCAAGAAGGAGCTGAAGGTTCGAGCGTAAGGGCAACGGTCTCAGATGGGTGAATGAACTCAGACATTAAGCTGTATGCGGAGGCTTGCAGTCCGCTAGATGCAAAGGTCACGACTAACCTATCGTTGCTTTCATTAACACTGTGAACATCAATATCGTTGTCTGTAAGGTAGCGGTATACATCGTCAGCGTGTGCCGACTGCGTTTGATTAGAAATGTGCAATGCTTCACGTTCACTGAACACAGAGGGTAGGGCGCTGAGAAGCATCAGTGCCACAGACAATACGAGAACGATGACCTTCCATTTAGCTGAATAATTTATGGGTGCGATTGAGCGCTTTAACTTCATATTGGTTACATCTTATTAATAATGTATGAGTTGAAACTACGGGAGTCGGAAGGTTACCGAGGGCGCTTTCCGCGTTACCGATAAACCTAGCTGCTTGTTACGAAGCCATCTTAATATCTTGACTCAATAGAACTAGGGGTTAGAGAAATTCATATTTGATTTACGCGACGGTTCATTTATGAATTTCTCTAATTCCTCGCTGAGATTCGATTTATTTAAAACAATGTAAGTTGAATTATGATGGAGGATAAGCCCACGTGGATTGCACAATATATCTGAATGACCGCAAATATAGAGTTTGCGATATAGGTGAAGGGACATGCACGTTAGTGCTTAGTTACGCGAAAGGAATAGAGTCACTGCTTGGACATTTTAACCATCAGTTTCTTGAGTTGGATAGAATGATTGTTATCGATATATCAATAAGTTGGAGAGGAGATATCGACACGATGAGTGAAAAGGATCGCAGTTTATTAATCGAAGACGCTCGTTTACTAGCAGACATCAATTGGCTTGATGACTTTGAAATTAAAACAGATAAAGGACAAGGAGTATTTAATGGAATTTCAACGCCAGAACCCAGCGCTGAAGCTCTGAAGATCGCTGAGAAAGTAGGATAGGTAGAATCTCAGCCCCGCAGGAACTGGGGCTGAGATATTCAATCACTAAATAGCGAATAAGAATGCTTTATAAGCATTAATTCGAACGGTAGCGGCGCCGATAATGTCCATGAAGCCTAACAGTGGGTGTGGTTTTTCGGCTGAAATCCAACCTGCACCAGTCGAACCTATAGGAATGGAATACCCTTGCGGCTCATCAAACTCAATGATGACAGTCCGTCCATGGTTGGATGAATTATTCACCATGTGTTGCCTGACATGTTGGTCACCGTTTACAACTGAAAGGTGCGCTTCTCCTGTACCGGGTGTAATGCTATGTACTCGTCCTCGAAATATCTCGCCGGGGTAGGCATTGACATAAAATTCAGCAAACTGGCCCGCTTTAATTCTTTTGTATGTCTGATCGGCGATGCGCATTTCTACAAATTTTTTGTTGGTGTTGTAGAGGTGCATATTACCCACACGGGTACCTTTTGTGATATTTACTGTAGAGATTTGTCCATCAAATGGTGCACGAATTTCACGACGTTCGTTCTGCCATTCAGCCGTCACGATTTGGGCTTCGATAGACTTTATTTGAGCAAAAACAGACGCGACTTTCGCTGAGTTTGCATCAATACGTGTTCGGACATCATCTCGTTGAGATTCATGAGCAAACTCACCTAATTTCTTTAATCGCCTCAATGTTCTCTTGTCATTCTGGATTTGATGTTTCAATGCAACAATTTCGGCTTCAGCTGCGGATTTTTGAGCTTCTAAGCCTTGTATTTGCGCTCCAGTATCTTTGGATTTAAGTGAATAAAGTAAGTCACCTTTTTTAACGAGTTGGTTGTGACTGATCATAACCTGCTGCACCTCTTGGCCGACTAATGGACTTAGTACCGCATGTGGTGCTTTAACCGTTGTGCTATTAGTTAAATCAGCGGGAGAGAAAAAACGGTGTGCAGAAAATAAGATAGAGCTTAAAACTAATCCTAATCCCACCATGGCTACTGCATTACGTAGTGTCCATTTTACAACACCCGTTTTTACCAATAACCAGCAAATCAACATGTAGGGAAGCATTATCTCTTTCATAATCTGGGCTCCTGTTGATTACGATCTTGTTGTTCTTTAATTGGGTTAATGCCTTTTCGAATAATTTGAGATAGAGACCGTGAGACTAAATCCCAGCGCGTAAAGGCCACAATGATCGCGAGTACCCACCACATTTTGTCAATAAAAAGACCACATAGAGAAAGGGCAAATACTATTTGTGTGTGGGCAGATGCGATGGATTTGGCTTTATGAACCGCTATTTCGTGTAACTTCCAAAATAAAGACAAGACATAGACAGTGACTAAAATGGTTGCACATGCAATGGCTCCCAGAAAGAACTGTGAGTCAATAAGTTGAATGATCGACGGGTAGCCATTAATGAAGTGATCTTCAGGTAATTCGATACCATGTACTCGCCCCAGTTTTGAGAACATATAGGAAAGAACGAACAATAGGGTTGCGAACAGTGGCCACGTAAACAGCCGTTTAGCGTAGAGCTGAAACTTAGGAGAAAACCAATTAATGTTCTTTGTTGTTTTTTTAAACCTATGTGTTTTAGGCATAACCTAGTACCTCAGTATAGTTAGGCTAAATGGGGTTGTGACCCTAGTTTTAGCCGTAGTTCGACACCTATTCCGTTGGAGTCCGTCAACGTATCAGTGAGAAAGCAGCCTCCTCCTTGGGAGCCATATAATGAGTAAAATAATGAGATAAGAGTGGTATAGCTATGAATTAGAGAAATGCATTTTTGTCGTATTTGGAAACGTTTTGATGTGCGTGAATTAGCACATATGACTTTCTGTAATTCATCGACTTAAGTGGGATAAGTGAGTTTAATTGACACAACAAAATACGACTTAAACGATTTCATATCCAACAAAAAGGCTTCAAACATGTATAAAAAACTCTTAGGTGGCAGCTTATTACTTACGACTTCATTTTTTGCGGTAGCAGACCAATACAATTTGTCTTTAAATTACGAACCTGTTGCCACTAAAAACGGTGTAGTAACGACTACTCCTGCGGCGAATGTAGATAAACTGTGGAACGTAGACAAAAAGTCCGTTACACAAATTACCGAAGGTGTTTATCGCATTGGGGGGTGGGGAATAGGGAATATAATTGCAGTCCACGCACCGGAAGGTTGGATTATTGTTGATACTGGCGACAGTGTTAATGTCGCCAAAGAGCAACGAGCAGCATTAGAAGAAGCGCTAAATGATTCCGTCGATGTACAAGCGATTTTATATACTCACTCTCACTATGTGTTCGGCTCGACGGTGTGGCAGGGTGATGAGACAAAAATCTATGCACATGAATGGATGGAAAAACACCTATTCGCCGATAACGGTGTTAGCCCGTTAGCAGGCAACTTTACCGCTAGAGCGATGATTCAGTTTGGTATGCTTCATCCAGAAAATGGCCCAGATGCTTTTCCAAATAAATTAGGCTTTTCTTTAGATAAACTGTCTGGTGAAAAGGGGTATTTATCACCGGACATTACCTTTAGACACAATGAGATAGAGACTCATCAAATCGCGGGTACTGAAGTGATTGTATTGCCAAGCCCTACGGATGTAACCGACAGCGTGGCGTACTACTTTCCTGAAAAAAGCTTGATGGTGACAAATGCGATCAACGGTGATGGTGGTATTTTCAATTTGTATACGTTACGTGGCGATCGATACCGCGACCCAATTCGACTGGTTGATGCCGCTGATTTAGTTTTAACTTACGATTTCGACTATCACGTTGATATACATGGTGCAGCAAACTCTACACGTAAAGATGCTGAGAGGTCCATTCACGCATTTCGTGACTCAATGCAGTTAATTCATGACCAAACCATTAGAGCCATTAGTTTAGGGAAAGACGCACAAGGCGCGGCTGAGTTTGTGCATATGCCTCTTGATTTACGAAAGGATAAAGAAAACTACGGTCAAGTAGAAAGCCATGTAAAGCAAGTCTATAACGGCGTTGTTGGGTGGAATGGTTGGGATGTTTACGACATTAATCCTTTACGCACCAATGATTTTTCTCAGAGATATATAGACAGTCTTGGGGGCGTCGAGGCGGCGACTAAAATGGTGAAATCTTCAAACAGAAAACAAACGGTTGAAGGTTGGCAGTGGTCGCTATATCTAACCTCTCAGATATTAGAGGTGGAGTCAGAGAATGCAGAAATTAAACTGCATCGCGCTGAAGCAGCCCGTGCACTTGGGCAGCGTACTAGCTCTGCAAATGCACGAGGGTTTTACATATCGGAAGCCTTACTCCATGAAGGGAAACTTTCCTTCGCTGAGAAAAAAATCAATAACTATCAAGACTTAAGCCAAATGATGGGGACGATGGATAAAGCACAGCTATCGAATTCTCCTATAGAGTCTAATGTCGAGTATATTCGCTACCTTGTGGATACACATAAAGCTGATGGATTAGGTGCGAAATTTAACTTACAAATGACAGATAGTGACGCCGTATTTAGTGTTGAATTACGTAATGGCATTATCCAAGTGGGATCGCAGCTTAACGATGGTGTTACCGTAGAGTTATCACATGAAGAGTGGAGTGAGGTTGTTCTCGGTAATACTCGCTTTACTCAGTTGAGCTCTTCTCTAGAAGCGTTTGATGAAGCGTTAGACCTTCAGAAATAAAATATTAGTGGTTACTTATTAAACGAAAAATGGTCTCCAGTGCTTTCACCGGAGACCATTTGGACTGCCCCGGCTCTAGTCGATATTCGCTGCCTATTCAATAACGAATTAGTGAATATTGAATAGTAATTCGGGGTAAATCGCCATCGATGATTTAGTCTTATATTTTGGCGATGAATGGGCTTTGTTTCCTAAATCAGGGAACTAAATCATCAATCCACGATCAGATCGGCTAAGTTCATCCAAATACTTAGAGCAATGGCCAAGCCTCGTTACAAAACAATTAACTGGAAGCAAGATAACCAAGCTTTAATCAATCGTGGTTCACTAACATTTTGTATTGATAAAGAAGCAATCCAACACTGGAAGCAGGTCAAACAAGGCAACCGGAAAAGGCCTCGTTTGTTTAGTGATTTAGCGATTACGACGGCTCTTATGGTCAAACGAGTATTTTCAATGTCGTTGAGAGGTCTACAAGGTTTCATTAATTCTGTTTTCAAGCTTGCTCAGTGCCATTGTTATGCCCTCATAATTAATGCATTAGCAAGCGAGCAAAAACGGTCAACGTCTCGTTCAATACGAAGACTAAAGGAACAATCCCGCATTTAGCCATTGATGCTACAGGGCTGAAGGTCTACGGCGAAGGCGAGTGGAAAGTAAAAAAACTTGCACTGGCGGAAAGCGGCGAATCTGGCGAAAGCTACATTTAGCGGTCGATATAGACACGCATGAAATCATTGCTACTGAGTTAAGTATATCGAATGTGAGTGACAGTGAGGTGCTACCTAACTTACTCAAGAAGACTCGCCGAAGAATCAATTAGATATCTGGAGATGGAGCTTACGACACAAGGTCATGCTATGCAGCTATTCTCATCAAAAGAGCCGTCCCGCTAATCCCTCCGAGAGAAGGGGTTGCCTTCTGGGAACGCAGCCATCCGCGCAATCTAGCGGTCGGTTGTCAGAAGCTATACGGTTCAAATAAGTATTGGAAAACGATGTCTGGCTATCACAAACGCTCACTCTCAGAAACGGCAATGTTCCGTGTGAAGAAACTGCTCGTAGGGACATTAAGCTTAAGAAATTACAACGCCCAGTTGGCGAAACTTACGCCATGATCAAAGCGTTAAACAAGCTCACTGGGCTAGGTATGCCTAAAACGATAGTAATCGCCTAACAATTATCCATATTAGGCGGTTTCTACCTGAACTCGAATTAGGAAACAAAGCCTAATCCCCCCGAAAAACAAACCCAAGCAAAAATAGAATGTTTCTAACACGATCAATACAGATCTTGAATTAGCATATTGTATTTATGTTCATGTTGCTTTGTTGAAAGATGACGCTTGAACAAATCGTTTTTGAATGAGTAATAGAAACGCTATTGAAGGGCTTGTTGAGCAAGACCGAACTATTAGGGGAGCACTTGGCTCCCTAATTAACTAAACAGTCACGGTTACTGCATTACAGGCTTAGCTTGCGGGGCTGCGGCGATGAGCTTAACCTTTCGTGCAAACTGGTTACCCCAAATACCACCGATAATTAATGCGGCGAAGAATACCCAACCGGATAATGAAAAATTCGCAATTGGTGTATACAAGGCACCAACGTTACAGCCATTAGCAAAGCGGGTTCCTAGTCCCATTAGAAGGCCGCCCAGCGCAAACAAAGTATAGTGTTTGAGCGTATATTGCGATTTGAATGGTGATGCCCATTTGCCAAGCCAAAGCACTGCAACTAATGTTCCAAGTAATATGCCTAGGTTTTGCACCGATACCCCATGTTCAAAAAACGGCATTGTGAATAGCTTTTCAGGGCGATGGGTAAATGTAGCGATAGAGTGGGAATCTACTCCTAGTGCTATGAGCAATTTACCAAACCAAAGCCCAAAAGGAGTGGATGCTCCCCAGCCAGCTGAGGTGGTTGCCATCATAATGCCAAAGATTATTGCAATTACGATAGCGGCGAAGTTCATTGTCCATAGGCCACTAAATAACGAAAGAGGGGAAGTCTTTGTTGATAGCTGTTCACGCGCTATCTCGCCCTCAACACCAAGGTAAGTACCTGTTTGTTCGCGGCTTGCTTGGTAACGTTTTGCGATATATATGGTGACAGTTGCAAAAGCGATGGTCACTATTATAGATATTAGATAGCCGTCAAGTGGACCCCAAGAAAATAGGTCAGGTAGAAATACCCCTTTTCCTTGGAAAGAAGCACTAGAGAGTAGTGTATCAGTCACTAGAGATGAAGATGATTGAATGGGTAGGCCAATAAAGACTCCTAAACCAAACATTAGCAAGGTAACCAGTGCTCTAGGTACGTCACTGACCATTTCCACCATCACCCCAGAAGCGCAGCAGCTTGAAAGGGTCATACCAAAGCCAAACATCAAACCACCAACTATCAAGCCAAGGTTGATGGGATTGACCCAAAGTTGATACTGCTCAGTGCCACCAGTTAACAGTAGGCCAGCATTAATGACAGCAGTAACCACAAACATCAACATTAGGGTTTGAATAAGTTGCGTAGAACCACGGCGATAGGCTCGGTTGACACTTCCTGCAAAGCCAATAGACCCTTTAGTTAGTGCAACACCTAAGCTAAGACCAAGCAATAGCCTTAAGAAAATGTCCTGCTGTAGAGCGAGCGCTCCCATAACAACAATCCCTAAACCTAGGGCAATACCGATACGTGTTTGTGTTTCTCGTTGCACTTTTATCTCTACCAACTGCAATTTTATTTGGGAGGTGATAGTAAAGGGCAATGTACAAAGCCAATAATCCAAACGCTTCTATGTCATACCAATATGTAATATGGAAGGTGTGGTTTTGAGAGAACATGCTGGGTTACTGCCATTAAGCTGTTGTTTTTATGTGTGTTAATGAAATGGTAGTTGGCAACAAATACAAAAATGAAAGCTTTGATTTACTAGAAGGCAAGCCGAATAACCTAGCTAGGAGTTAGCAGGGATTAGTAGCGCTGTATATTCAAGCCGCATAAAAACCCTTAATCAATTCCATATATGGGATTCTGGTTCTATTCGTTATGTATATACGGAATTGGTTGCGGGAGGTATTATTGGTTTTGTCAGCAGGGATGGCGAATTAATAAACAACTATTTTCGATTAGGTGAGACTATGAAAGCTACATTGACGCTACTCCTTACTTCTTTATTCATTACACCAGTCGCTTTAGCTACTGATATCAGTCCAATAAATTCTGCAACGGATTATAATTGGCAAGACCCGAGTAATAAGACCGGCGGCGGTTATGCCTGGCAAGACCCAAGCGAGAAGACCGGCGGTGGTTATGCTTGGCAAGATCCAAGCGAGAAGACGGGTGGCGGTTACATCTAGCGCCAACAAACATGTAAATTTGGGGCTAACTAAAAATATGAAAGTAAGTCCCATTTAGCTTCGCCAAAAAATTCGCGACGCATCAAGTTGTAATGTATTGTTTGGATAAGGTGTGCTTTACCCCTATCAAAGGAAGACGATGGATTACAATCTAGATAATTTCTATATATTTTGTCATGTTGTTAGATTAGGAAGTATGAAAGCTGCCAGCGAGGCACTTGAAATTCCACTATCAACGGTGAGTCGCCGCATTGCTAATCTTGAGGAGCACGTAAGTTCTCCTCTTTTTATTCGTTCAAAAACCACACTTATCCTCACTAGTGTAGGTCGCGAATATTATGAGCAACTTGCTAATCCTATTTCCACTCTGTGTGAAGAAATTGATGCGATTAACGCGGGTAAAAAAGAGATTGTCGGGAAAGTGACCATAGATTGCACCGATTTAGTGTATCAAAGGTTTTTGAAAGCTGATGTGCAACAATTGATGCTCAAGCACCCAAAATTGAAACTACGGTTTATCCCTTCTGCTGATATTACGACCATCCATCCTGATGCAGATATAGCCATATTGGCTGGTGAGCTACCAGATAGCAGTATAGTGGCGAAAAAGCTGCTATCTAATACCTTAAAAATTGTTGCGTCACCGACACTCAGCTCCCAAGCTCCCACTCATTTAGCGGACCTAAAATCGCTCGATTTCATCGGGCAGTTGAATTCTCAAAGGGTCACTGGAGTCAATTGCCAGAACGGCAGTATTGAGAACGTGATTTTGCATCCAAAGCTGTCCTTGTCTGATCCCAAATCCATTGTTGAAATAGTAGAGCGAGGGCTTGGATTTTGTATCGCGCCTGATTATTTTGTAGATAGTGCAATAAAGAGCGGGGCACTGGATGAATGGTTAACGGATTTTGATCTTGGTAAGCGGGATATTTACCTAGCTTATCGTCACCGCACCCAGAAAACCGCGGCACAACAACTGGTAATTGATATGGTAGAAGAGGTATTTCGTAAATTTTAGTCGCGGTTAGCTTGCTTAATCTGCTTTATTATTCGTTGTGAGTATGCAGCAAAAAGGCCCTTAGCAAGAGCCTTTATTGTCTGCAATTAGCGTATGTTTGCGTTTTTAGCGATCAGTCGCGCAGTTCGCGGCGCAGAATTTTACCCACATTGGTTTTTGGTAATTCATCTCTAAATTCGATGACCTTGGGGATTTTGTAGCCGGTGAGGTGTTGGCGGCAGTGTTTCTTAATCTCATCAATAGTAACCGAGCCTTTGGTCACAACGATAAGTTTTACCCGTTCGCCTGCCACATCGTCTGGTACGCCAACCGCAGCCGCTTCAACAATTTTATGATGTAGTGTCGCGACTTCTTCAATTTCGGTTGGGAATACGTTGAAGCCAGACACTAATATCATGTCCTTTTTACGGTCTTCGATATAGAAAACGCCATCTTCATCCATACGCCCAATATCACCAGAGTTTAGCCAGCCATCTTTGGTGAGTACGGCATTGGTTTCGGCTTCTTGTTTCCAATATCCAGCCATCACTTGGTCGCCACGGATTTGGATCTCACCAATGTGGTTGGTGTCCAAAGGGTGTCCAGCGTCGTCTACGATCCTCATTTCAGTGCTTGGCAGTGGTACTCCAATTGCCGGAACAAATTGTTGCTGAGTATGAACCCCCCCTGCGACTACGGGTGAACACTCGGTTAAGCCATAGCCCTCAATAATTGGCATTCCAGTGATTTGCTGCCATTCATCGGCGATGTGTTTCTGGGTTGCCATGCCTCCGGCAATAGTGAACTCTGCATGAGAAAAGTCCAGTTGCTTGAATTTTGCATGATTAATAAGGGCTGCAAATAGGGTATTGAGACCAAAAATCATGGTAAATGGATATTTGCTGAGGTCATTTACAAAGCTGTTTAAATCTCTAGGATTGGTGATCAACAGATTACTGCCCCCCATATACATCATCAGCATCATGCTCACGGAGTTGGCAAAGATATGATAAAGAGGAAGCGGGGTTACTGCGTGCTCTTTGTCTTTTGCTGTGCGCGGGCCGAAGTGACCAAAGACTTGCAGCACATTTGCCATCACGTTCTTGTGGGTCAACATTGCGCCTTTAGCTACGCCAGTGGTGCCGCCAGTATATTGCAAATAGGCAAGGTCATTGTGCTTAATCTTAGGTGGATTGAAATTTAGGCGTTTGCCATTGGTGAGTACTCGTCTAAGGGAGATTGCACTTGGCAGGTGGTATTTTGGCACCATTTTCTTCACGTATTTCACGACAAAATTGACTAAAGTACGCTTATGTGGCGCGAGTTCATCGCCAATACTGGTAAGGATGACGTGCTTGATACTGGTGTGATTGATGACCTTTTGTAGGCTGTCACCAAAGTTGGTTACCGCCACTATGATGGTGGCGCCTGAATCTCGAAGCTGATGCTCAAGCTCACGGGGGGTGTAGAGTGGGTTAACGTTTACCACCACTAGCCCAGCTTTGAGAGCGCCTAAAATGCAAATCGGATATTGCAGTAGGTTGGGCATCATGAGTGCAATTCTATCGCCTTTTTTAGCTTTCAGTTCAGATTGTAAATAGGCCGCAAACGCGTCACTTTTTTCGTTCAGTTGCTGATAGGTGAGAGTGTGTCCCATGTTTACGAATGCAATGTTGTCAGCAAACTGTTCAAATGGCTTTTTGAACATCTCATTGATATTGGCATATTGGTCGATATCAATGAATTCTGGGACATCTTGAGGGTAGGTTTTTAACCAAGGTTTGTTAGGTGTAGTCATAGTGCGATTTACTGATGTTGATAAGCTTTTATTTTAGCGCTTTATTTTTGATTTTTATTGTTTTATCTCATAAACATGCGTTTTGTAATAAACATTGAGATTTGTAAGCATTTGAACCGTCAGGGTGTGAGATGCATCCTTTGAATAGTCAGGATGGTGTGTTGTGATTACCCTTATTATGAAAAGATAAGGAATAAAATATGCGACTTTTAATCACTAGAGAAGACGGTTGGAATTTGTATCGAGCTGGGGATCAGTATTTTGAATCTCGTATACAATTGACAGAGCAAGAGCAAGCCACCAACGGTGAAGAGTTATTGACCAATTCAGGTGATTTAAAGCAGCTTGCATTTAACCTAGATTCTATAAATGGCTGGTTTAATGACAGCAAAACAGCGCAAGATTTGCAGCGCGTTATCTCAGCACTGGAACCTATGATCATTGAATTATGGCAAGAGAAAAAGCTTGGCTCTTGGGTGATGGAGATCTACTAGGTCTCACCGTGGCTACAAAGCAGCGCATCCAATTAGAGACTGTTTGCGCCGCTTAACTAGGAGAGCGTAATGATTAAAAGAATCATGGCCTTGGCAGTGCTGACTGCTAGTCTGATTGTTGCGCCACAGGCATTTGCTTCTGAGCGTGCACAGCAGGCATGGCAGTGGATAGACTCTGGCGCGGTAGTGATTGATGTTAGAACCGAGCAAGAGTTCAAGACTGGGCATGTTAATCATGCGCTCAATATTCCTGTTTCGCAGATATCTGACGCCGATCTGTCATCGATTGCTAAAGATGCTTCTATTGTGGTGTATTGCCGCAGTGGTAGCCGCTCGCAAAAGGCAAAGCAGATATTGCTGACCAAAGGGTACAAACACGTGCATAATGGCGGCGGATTGCAAATGATGCTGTCAGAGAAGCCAGACTCTAAATAAGAGCGTGTTTCATACTATTATCAACTGCTTTATTACTGACTCTTCGCTATCCTTTGTTTCATTAACCCTTAGGAAGTTTTGCATTGAGTCAGTTTGAGCACGCCAATAAACCTCAGCCAATCGAGGTATTAAATTCAGTTTTTGGTTACGACAGTTTTCGTCACCAGCAACAAGCCATAGTAGAGAGTGTGGTACAAGGGCAAGATGTTCTGACCTTGATGCCAACCGGTGGCGGTAAATCCATCTGTTATCAGATCCCTGCAATGGTACGCTCTGGCGTAGGAGTGGTGGTGTCGCCACTGATTGCACTGATGAAAGATCAGGTAGATGCGTTGCGGCAAGTTGGCGTGGCGTGCGCCTTTCTAAATTCAACCCAAGATCAATACGAGCAGCAGGAAGTTGAAGCTTTAGTGCTAAGTGGCGAAATACAACTGCTTTACGTCTCACCTGAGCGTTTATTGTTGGAGCGTACTCTTAATCTTCTTGAACAATCGAGTATATCGCTATTTGCCATTGATGAAGCGCACTGTGTAAGTCAGTGGGGACACGATTTTCGACCTGAGTACCAAAAATTATCTATTCTGCCGCAGAGATTCCCGAATATTCCGCGTATCGCGTTAACTGCCACCGCAGATGAGCGCACCAAGCAAGAGATTATTGCCCAGCTTCATCTTGCTGATGCCAAGGTATTTGTACACAGTTTTGACCGTCCCAATATCCGTTATCACGTTAGTGAAAAAGCCAATGCTAAGCATGAACTTTGGGACTTTATTGAGGCCAACCATGCGCAAGATGCTGGGGTGATTTATTGCCTATCACGCAAGAAGGTTGAGGAAACCGCTAACTGGCTGTCAGATAAAGGGCGGGTTGCATTGCCTTATCATGCCGGTATGTCCGTTGAACAAAAGAATCAGAATCAGCAGCGCTTCTTACGTGAAGAGGGCATCATCATAGTGGCGACGATTGCGTTTGGTATGGGGATAGATAAACCCGATGTCCGTTTTGTTGCGCACCTTAGCCTGCCCAAAAGCATAGAGTCTTACTATCAAGAAACAGGGCGAGCAGGGCGCGATGGTTTGCCAGCCAACGCTTGGATGGCTTATGGCTTGCAAGATCTGGTGATGCAAAAGCAAATGGTGGAAAACTCTGATGGCAATCAACAATATAAGCAAGTGCAGGTGGGTAAGCTTAATTCATTGTTAGGATATTGCGAGCTTAGCGCTTGTCGTCGTCAAACCTTACTCGGCTACTTTGGCGAACCATTAGAAAAAGGGTGTGGCAATTGCGACAACTGCTTAAATCCGCCTAAAACCTGGGATGGTACAGAGGCTGCGCAGAAGGCGCTTTCTACCGTTTATCGCTCAGGTCAACGCTTTGGTGTGACCCATCTAGTGAATGTCCTGCTTGGTAAAAGTGATGATAAAACTCAACGCTTTGGTCACGATACGCTCTCTACATTTGGCATTGGTACTGAGCTTACTGCAGAGCAGTGGAAGGGCGTATTTAGGCAGTTAATTGCGATGAATTATCTGACAGTAGAGGGTATGTATAACAACCTTAGGCTAACTGAGCAATGCCGCGCAGTGCTTAAGGGGGAGCAAACCATAGAGCTGCGTGAGCTTCGCAAAGCCACTAAGAAAAAGTCCACGGCTGCGAAAAAAAGTTCTGCGCTTTCAGCTCAAGATAGCGAAGTGTTTGAGAAACTCAGAGCACTCCGCGCTGACCTTGCTAAGGAGCAAAATGTTCCAGCTTATGTTATTTGTCATGATGCGAGTTTGGCAGATATTGCATTAAAGAGGCCCATAACACTGGATGAATTGGCTCAGATCTCAGGCTTTGGTCAAGCCAAGGTGACTAAATATGGTGAGTCGATCATCGAGTTGATGGCGCAACAACCAAAACAGCGTCCGATGTTGAGTGCGACAGAGCAAACGACATTAGAGCTGTTTTTATCGTTGAATGATACTGAACAGGTGGCAAAAGAGCGCGGCATAGCACTCAATACCGTTATGAGCCACCTAGCATCCGCAATAGAATTAGGAACATGCCAACTGCATCAAGTGATAGAGATTGATCCACTCGATTTAGACCAATTGGATACGGTTATCAAGCAGCTAAATATTCTTTCCGAGGGCAAACTAAAGCCCTTGTTTGAGCACTTTGACGCTAAGTATGACTACGGCACCTTGCGTTGTATCCTAGGTCACTTTGCCTATCAGCAACAGCTGGCAACACTGGCAAACGAGTCCTAAAATGGGATTTGCGCTTCAAAGGTGACCCACTCTTTACTGATAGGGTGGGTAAAACTGAGCTGCTGTGCGTGCAGATATAGTCTAGCGTCTTTGCGGCCATATAAGGTATCGCCAATAATAGGCATGTTAAGCCCCTGCTCATGGGCACAATGTACGCGAAGTTGGTGGGTACGGCCCGTTTCTGGGTACAGCATGACCTTGCTGTGCCCATTAAGGTTTTCGAGCAGTTGATAGCGCGTATGCGCAGGCTTACCGTCGGTAAACGACACCATCTGTCTTGGCCTATCATAAGGGTCGCCGCATAAAGGCAGAGTAATATCGCCTTGTTGCTGTAGCAATTTGCCATCAATTAATGCCGCGTAGCGTTTTTTCACCTCTCGCGAGATAAACTGTTTTTGCAGTGATTTGTTGGCACGCTTGGTTAAGGCAAACACCAACAAACCCGAGGTTGCCATATCTAGGCGGTGCAGTGCAAAAGGACCTTCTGCATCTGGATACATCTGCTGTATACGGTGAAGCGCTGAATCTTGAATATGTCGGCCAGGTACAGAAAGAAACCCTTCTGGCTTATTTACTACCACAATATGCTGATCTTCATAGATGATGGGTAACGGCTTATCTTGGGCTGGATTCTCTAGTAGTGGATTTGGGTCTACTGCTAATCCTTGTAGCATGTGCGATAAGATAGGATGGCATTTACTCATACACGATGGATAAAACTGTTGGTGCTGACGAACTTCAGATTGTGGTGCACGGCCCCACCAAAACTCGGCCATGGCAATTGGTGTGTAGCCATTGAGATAGGCGTATTGCATTAACTTGGGCGCAGCACACTCGCCCGCACCTGCGGGTGGCACTTTGTAGGCAGTTTGGGCGAAGATTTGGTTTAAATCTTGACGTTCACCCTTTGCATTCAAGAAAGAGTAATGCGAAAAAATCTTGTGCTGAAGTTGATTAGACTGCATTGCGCGTTGAGATTTCAAGTCGGTGATAATTTGCTCAATGTGAGTGATTTCATCAGTCAGCACTACCTGCTTATCTGCCCACTGCTGTTTGAGCCATTTTAACTGATTCTTTTGCGCCACACTGTGCTGAGCCAGTTTCTTCTCAATCTGTTGATACTCATCTGCACTTAACGACTGTTGTGCTTGGATGCGCTGTTGTTTACGCAGTTTTCTACTTTCAGCTATCTCAGCTTGCATATGTTTTATTTGAGATGATTGTTGCTCAATGAGTTCGCAGAGTTGCTGCTTAAGCTCGTTAATATCAGAGGTGCTGATATAGATTTTTAGCTGTGTCGAAATCCGGTTAACCTTTTCTAGTTCAGCTCTAAAAAAACCATCATTTTCTAGCATATCGTACACCGGTGGTACGAAGCCTTGATGGTGATTGCTATCATCTATCTTGCCGGAGAAAGCACTGATAAATCCGAGCTCTCCCGCGCTATTTTTTACTATCAACACCCCAAACATTTTCCCACTCACAGTGGAGCCTTTTTCTGTATTTAGGCTTTGATCGGGTTGTAGGCCAAACAGTTCATTAAATCGACTGTTTGAACTCAGTTTTTTTTGCAGTAGATCGCATGCGATGATCGTCAGTGGGTGCGGCTCATAATAGAAAGGAAAGGTAAACTTTTGCGGCATCGGTAGCGAGGTAACAGATGGCTCAAACTGGGTGAAAAGCGGGTCGATGCTCATGGGGTCGTTGTACCTTTAATATGAGATGGAGGCGAGATATAGAACCAATGGGCAGATTGTATTGAATCCTTGGCTTATCTGCCACCTAACCGCGTCATTTTACACAATATACCTTTCATGCATATCAGGTATGACAGCGAATGATTGGAGGTAATCATAGAAATTTATTATCGTCACTATGTGGTGGAGATTACGAAATAGGGAGATGGCAAACACGGTGTGAAGTTAGAGTGCCATATGCGTAGTCGCTACAAGACTTATTAGTATTATGCCTAACTAGAGAGAGTAAGTAATGAAAAGACTGTTCGGTGTTGTAAAGTGGCTAACAAAGGCAATTGCTGTGCTGAGCGCGGCGGCTGCAACCTCACTATTTTTCTCGACGTTATCTAACATTCACGGCAAATCCATGCCAGCGAGCGAATTTGTTGATGGCAACCCTTCCATCATAAAACTGCTCAATTCTGAAGTTTTCATGGGTATCATCTTCGTTGTAACCATCTCAATTTTTGCCTACGTTGCTTATTTGCTATGGCAATTACATGAGGTTGCAGTCCACGAGAGCGAACATCGCAACAGTGCACATACCAATGTGGTGTTTGCGTTGTCTTTGTGTGGCCTGTTTATCAGTAAAACTTGGTGGGTATTAGCGATTGTCATTGCGTTCACGCGTTGGGACATTATTGGAAATTCGTTAAGTGGTGTGATTAGTCGTGGTGTAAAAAACGGCAACATGTCAGTGAAGGAGTCTAAATAATGAAAGAGATCATGCTTCCCTATGTGTTCATTATGTGGATTTTGGTTAAGGCCGGAGTCATAAAATGGAACCTACGCAATGCCACTATGATTACCGCATTTGGCGCTTTTTTAGCCATGACCCTGTTTACCGTAAGCCGCTTTTGGGCGCCGGTGGATTTAACAGATAGCAGTACCGTAAAGGCGCCTCATGCTGTATTGAGTCCACTGGTGGGACAAAAAGTAGAAAGCGTGCTGGTCAATCACAACCAGATAGTTGAGAAAGGTGAATTACTTTATACCCTAGAGGCAACCGACTCAGTTGAAGAAATTAAGGGTTTAAAAGCTCAGATACAAGCCATCAATCATCAGATCTCGGCAACTAAAACCCAGATCAAAACCGATGAAACAACCATGGTGCGCTTGATGAAGCTAAAAGAGTACAGCAGTCAATCGGAACGTGATGATGTGAAAAATAGCATCGAGCAAGGTTATTCGCATTTGTCAGAATTACGTGCTGAGATTGTTACTATCAAAGCCCAGATCTCAGAGAGCCAATGGCAGAACGAGATGAACCAAGTCGTGGCACCATTTGACGGCCAGATTGGTGTAGTAAATATCTCTAAGGGGACTCGCACAGGTAACATGCACATCTATGATACCAGCAAGAAGTTTATGGAAATGCGTGTCAGTGATCAGACTTACCGCTACATCAAAGCGGGTCAGTTTGCTGAGTTTTATGTTAACTCCCATCCGGGTGAGGTATTTAGAGGCAAGGTACACAGCATTACCAGCGGTACTGGTGAGGCGACGGTATCAGTGAAAAATGGTGCGCAGAATGTGACGCAACATGTTGCGAACAATGCTGGAGCGCATGGACGAACTGTAATTATTGAATTTGAAGAGCCACAAGGCTACAACATTCCCGTTGGCGCAACCGGTTCTGCGTGGATCTCAGCAACCAAACCGCACCCAATTCTAGGGTTTATGGATATCATTGGTGGGGCAACGGTTAGGCTAAAATCATTGAAGGCTTACCTTAGCGCTTTGTAGTGAAATCCCTGATAAAAAATAGCCACTAATATCAATTAGTGGCTATTTGTTTATATATGTCTCAATGCTGCGGAGCGTCCAAGAATAGACAGCGTTGTACCATTGTGCAGTAGGGCGCTCATTGCTGGACTCAGATACCCAAGTGCGGCGGCGAGCATGATGCCACTGTTAATGTACTCGGCAGCTTTGATATTTGAGTTGATAACCTTCATCGCAATATCAGAAAGCTCTCTTGCTTGAGCAACGGCTGATAAGGTGTCATGCAGCAGAACCACATCTGCGACTTGTCGGGCCAACTCTGTACCTTGAGACATGGCTACGCCTACATCGGCAGCAGTTAAAGCCGGCGCATCATTCACGCCGTCTCCGACGAACATCACTTTTTTACCTTCAGCTTGCAGCGATTCAACGATGGATGATTTTGCTGAAGGAACCGCTTCGGCGAACACGCGATCAAGTTTTAGCTCTTCACCTAAAATACTGGCTTTAAACTGGCTATCACCGGTGATCATTATTAGCTCATTGATACCGAGATCTCTTAATGATGCCAGAGTTTCAATAGCATCTTCACGCAGATGATCTCTCAAACCAAGCATACCAATCAATTTCCCATTAAAGGAGACAAAGATCAGGTGCCGACCAAGGGCCTCGTACTCTTGAATGGTCTGTTCATCATTAGAGAAGTCGACATCCTCATGCTCTTCAAGGAAGTGGCGACTTCCCATTACGATTTGACCACTATTTAGGGTAGTTCGTAAACCGTGGGCAATAACGTATTCTACCTCTCCGTGATCAATATGCGGCAGATCGTGTTGTGTTGCGGCATTAACGACAGCTTGTGAAAGAGGGTGATTACTATGTTCCTCAATCGATGCTGCCATTGCTAACAGATCTTTAGCTGAGTTGGTCGCGCATAGCGGAATCACGTCTGTGACTTCCATATTGCCGTAGGTAAGGGTTCCGGTTTTATCAAACACGCAGGTATCGACGTTGACCAGTTTTTCAATGGCACTGCCACCCTTAAATAGGATGCCTTGTGACGCAGCGCGATACATGATCGACTTAAAGGTTACAGGCGTGCTGAGCTTAAGTGCGCATGAATAATCAACTAGAAACACAGAGGCAACGCGATTGAGATCTTGGGTTAAAGCGAAGACTGCGGCACCGATCCCTAAGGTGATTTTAACCCGACGATTAGCCATATCTTGGGTAACTTGCTGAATCTCACTCTTCTCACTTAGCGAGTCGTAAATAAGCTTGGCAATTTGTGCAGTGGTCGCCTCGCTACCTACTTTTTCAACCTGAACCTGAACCGTACCCTCATAAACAGAGGTGCCAGAGTAAACTACCGCTCCTGCTTCACGACGAACTATCACGGTCTAAGGTAGTATTACATCGCCACATCGATACATCGCCACATCGCCACATCCACTCACCGCTACGCCCCACCAACGTCTTCCCCGCGCAGGCGGGGAGCTGTAGACACTCAGATCTCAATCATTGGTCACTGTTTCAAACCAATCCCCGAGTATCCAAAGACCCCGGCTTAAAACACCACCGGGGTGATGGGGGGAGCGGCTCTAGAACTCAGGGTCTAGGTTCTGCGGTGATATCACGGTCTAAGATCGTATTACATCGCAACATCGCAACATCCACTCACCGCCACGCCCCACCAACGTCTTCCCCGCGCAGGCGGGGAGCTGTAGACACTCAGATCTCAATCATTGGTCACTGTTTCAAACCAACCCCCGAGTAACCAAAGACCCCGGCTTAAAACACCACCGGGGTGACGGGGGAGCGGCTCTAGAGCCTATGCCTAGGTTCTGAGGTCATATCACGGTCTAAGGTAGTATTACATCGCCACATCGCCACATCGCCACACCGATACATCCACTCACCGCCACGCCCCACCAACGTCTTCCCCGCGCAGGCGGGGAGCTGTAGACACTCAGATCTCAATCATTGGTCACTGTTTCAAACCAATCCCCGAGTATCCAAAGACCCCGGCTTAAAACACCACCGGGGTGACGGGGGGAGCGGCTCTAGAACTCAGGGTCTAGGTTCTGCGGTGATATCACGGTCTAAGATCGTATTACATCGCAACATCGCAACATCGCAACATCGCAACATCTACTCACCGCCACGCCCCATCAACGTCTTCCCCGCGCAGGCGGGGATCTGTAGATACTCAGACCTCCATTATTGGTCACGAATTCAAACCAACCCCCCGAGTATCCAAAGATCCCGGCTTAAAACACCACTGGGGTGACGGGGGGAGCGGCTCTAGAACTCAGGGTCTAGGTTCAGCGGTGATATCAAGGTCTAAGATCGTATTACATCGCTACATCGCCACATCCACTCACCGCCACGCCCCACCATCGTCTTCCCCGCGCAGGCGGGGATCTGTAGACACTCAGACCTCCATTATTGGTCACGACCTCAAACCAACCCCCGAGTACCCAAAGACCCCGGCTTAAAACACCACCGGGGTGACGAGGGGAACGGTTGTAGAACCCAGACCCCAGAACCTCGGTTCTGGGGTCATATCACGGTCTAAGATCGTATTACATCGCCACATCGATACATAGCTACATCCACTCACCGCCACGCCCCACCAACGTCTTCCCCGCGCAGGCGGGGATCTGTAGACACTCAGATCTCAATCATTGGTCACGATTTCAAACCAACCCCCGAGTACCCAAAGACCCCGGCTTAAAACACCACCGGGATGACGGGGAGTACGGTTGTAGAGCCTAGAACCCAGCGCCTAACCCCTTCTTAACAAAAACGAGATAACTAAGACTGTCTATCTATAGAGTAGAGCTGTCATGTTTTTCCTATATATAAACGTAAATAAGCGAGCCTATAAAAGGCTCGCTTGATTGTATTATTGAAAAAGAATTAACCAACGAAGGTTGGCAGGGTTCCAGTCATAGAAAGGACGTGGAATAGTGCGGTCATCACACCAAACGATATAACCACGGTAATCATAGCTTGGCCGCCAGGGGCGACAAAACCGCCGTTTCCTGTTTTAGCTTCACGAGTTTTTTTCGCTAACAGTGCAGGGATAATACATGCCCATACCGTTGCAGCTGCGCCGGCATAACCAATGGCAATAACAAAGCCAAATGGGAATAGAAGTGATAGCACTAGCGGCGGCAAGAATGTGACTAGCCATGTTTTTGTGCGGCCTTGCTTGGAGTCTTCAAATTTGAAGAAATCAGCCAAGAAATCGAACACCCCTAAACCTACACCAATGAATGAAGATAGAATCGCAGCCATTGAAAAGGTGTTGATAGCGTTGGATACACGCTCTGATTCAATCACAGAACCTAGAGCAGTTAATAGCGCATCGACGTTTCCGCCTTGCTCAATTACCGGACCAAAGTCGGTTCTTGGAAGGTTACCGAAAATACTAAATAGCCATAAGAAATACAGCGCCAAAGCGATAACGGTGCCACCAAGAATGGCTTGCTTCGCTTTGTTCTCTTCACCGTAATAGGCGCGCATTGATGACACGGAGTGGTGATAACCAAATGAGGTTAAAGCAACAGGTAGCATTGCCATCGCGTAAGGGGCATAAGCGACTTCTTCACTGATCGTGTCAAATAGCACTGACATATCTACTTTTACCGCCAGTCCAGAGACACCGAATACAAAACTCAAAACCATAAAGGTAATCAGTATCACCGAAATTCGGTCAACGGCTCTAGTGGAGTGCCAAACAAACGCAGAGAAGACAAGAACAAAGAGTATAGATGCGATTTTGGCGTCGATATTGAGTATATCTTGTAATATAAGACCGGAAGAAGTGATATAAGCATATAATAAAATACCGCCAACAAAATAAACGGTAATATTATTTAGAAGATTAACTTTGTCGCCTAATAAGTCCTTGGTTACGGTGTCAAAAGATACTTTTAAGTCGTAGTTTTTAAATGCTTCTAATAGCATCCAACCAGATATTGTCATTACAACCATAGTTAATGCGATAGCTAACATAGACCACATAGTCCATGCACCAGCGCCAGCACTTGGTAGACCTAACATTCCTGCGCCCACACAGACACTAGCAATGATACAGGCACCACCTATTAGAGATGGATTCTTTTTCATTATTATTTCCCTTTGTTTCACGTTATTTGAATAGGGTTTGTTACTTATATTTCTCTGCTTTTATTATTTTGTATTGCTAGAGAAAAAAGGCGCAATCAATTATGAATGCGCCTCAAAGTAATTATGCTTCTTCGAGCACTAGTTCTTTTTCGATTTTTTTATTTGTTGTAGGGGTAACCTCTTGAAGCCTTGCCGTGAAGTGACGCAATACTTCAGGCTCATAAGTGAAATCCAATCCTTTTACGTTTGCTGCATTTGCTTTTACTTTTTCAAATGCCTCAATAACAAAATCCATATGGGTTTGAGTATAAGTAGCACGCGGAATGGTTAAACGAAGCAGTTCGGCAGGACATGGGTGTTGTTTACCTGTCGCTGGGTCACGCCCCAATAGAAGTGAACCAATTTCAACTGCGCGAATACCGGCAACTTTATACAGTTCACATGCTAATGCGTGTGCTGGGAATTGCTCTGCTGGGATATGTGGAAGTAGTTTTCCAGCATCAACAAAGGCTGCATGCCCACCCGCTTGTTGGCAAACTACACCAATTGCTTCTAAGCCATCTACTAGGTATTGAATTTGGTTGATACGGTATGCTAACCACTCTTGACGCATGCCGTCGTATAGACCAACCGCCAGACGCTCCATCGCGCCACCTTCTAAGCCACCATAGGTAGGGAAGCCTTCTTGAACCACACATAGGGTACGGCAATCAGTGTATACATCCATGAATGAGTCATCTTTAAAACACAATAGGCCACCCATTTGAACCATTGCATCTTTCTTAGCTGACATTGCAAGGCCATCAGCGTATTTATAAGATTCGCGAGTGATCTCTTCGATAGTCCAGTCTTGATAGCCTGGTTCACGTTGCTGAACGAAATAGGCATTCTCCGCATAGCGCGCTGAATCCATGATTACTGGTATGTCATATTTTTGCGCAATCTCGTATACCGCTTTTAAGTTAGCGATAGACACGGGCTGGCCACCTGCGGAGTTACAAGTAATTGTACTGACGATATATGGAACATTCGCAGCTCCGGCTTCGATAATGGCTTCTTCAAGCTTATCTAGGTCAAAGTTACCCTTAAAGTCAGCGTTTACAGAGGTATCGAATGCATCTTCGGTATATACGTTTTTCGCTACACAGCAGTTAACCTGTGTGTGACCTTGAGTTGTGTCAAAGAAATAGTTAGATAGAGCGACCATTTTTGAACGGTCTAGACCTTTCTCTTTTTCGCGTTTTTTAATTAGAACTGGGATATAAATTTGTTCAGCGCCGCGACCTTGGTGAGTCGGAATAGTTAGGTCATAGCCAAAAATGTCTTTTACAGCGTTAGCGAGTGCGTAGTAACTACGACTGCCGCTATATGCTTCATCACCACGCAGCATTGCAGCTTGCATTTCT
Source organism: Vibrio gallicus (assembly GCF_024346875.1). Taxonomy (NCBI): domain Bacteria; kingdom Pseudomonadati; phylum Pseudomonadota; class Gammaproteobacteria; order Vibrionales; family Vibrionaceae; genus Vibrio; species Vibrio gallicus. The sequence continues at coordinate 1,443,449 of NZ_AP024871.1, read as the reverse complement.
TGAGTGATAGCACCGGTACCGCTGTCGGTTAGCAGGTCAATAAATACATCTTCACTATCTAGTAGGAATGGGTTCATGCCCGCTTTAAGAATAGCTTGTTCACGGTATTCAGCTGTTGTGCGTTTTACTGGCTCAACAACACGAATACGGAATGGTTCTGGTAGGTGTTTGAAGTTTTGCATTATAATTTACTCAATTTAATTATTTCTAACTTACTTTTATTATTAATATATAAGTGTAGAAATTTATTTATAGAATATTGCATCCTAAATAAATAATTAGGATGTAATTTATTTTTTATTTACTATAAATAAAGCAGTTCTAATGAATGTTCCCAAAATAACTGGAGTATTTCATTTAGATACAGCGATACATAGCGATAGTACGAGAAATAGGGCTATCTCGAAGGGAATGAGAAAGCGATTTTGTAGTCTGTAGTAACCCAAATACTGTTGAATGTGTTCATAGTTTACCTACTTAAAATCTTTAATGCCCAGTTGATTTGAATTTATTATTTAATTAATCAACTGAGGCGAGTATATATAATTGGTGTCATATGTCATTACACCAAAATATGAATTGAGAACTCAGTAACATAAATTTACAGATGTGTTAAATAAAGTGGGATATGACAAAGATCGATTGATCTTAATCAATTTATATATTCAAAGTATAAGATTGAATATAATTTGAATAATTCAGGAGTTTTTTTGTTAATTAGATATGAATTATGCAATTACGAGCATAGTTTCATTGAAATATGAATGAAATGGAGTTTGCTAGAGAGTTATTTGGGGGGGGCATAAGATAAGGGCGAAAAATGAGTGAGATAGGTACGGCAAGTGCTTAATGTTGTCGCTCGCTTGCAGTATTATCTACTGCTATATCACTATAGAGAGCCGAACTTGTGGCAAAACGCACTCCAATTATCGAAATGACATCCTACGGTATCTATTCTCACTGGGATGCCGATTCTAAGAACCTACCTAAGATCACTGAATTTACTACCACGATTCCAGCCGATGAAGGCGTGGAGTTTGGCTTTAGCGTCAATATCAAGAAGGCGAGAGGTGCATTGTTGAACTACTGTATTTATCACCCTGGGATAATTAATAAGCAGGGCAAGGTTTTACAGCCGTTCGATGGTGACATTTATGTGCGTAGTAATGATTGGAACTTTTATCTAGGAGACACCATTCAATTACTAAATGATGATGGGGGATTGGAAAGCAACCTTGGAGAGTGGCGTATGACTCTAGAGATGCACGGAAGGGTGGTTGCTGAAAAAAGCTTTAAGGTGGTGTCGCGTGATGAGGCGCAGTTTTGGAAAGCTCGTGGTTATTAAGGGGGGGTTTAACTCACGCTGGCTGAATTAATAAGCAAGTGATTGATTATTGAGCGATATGCCACTGGTCTTAAGTGCTTGTAGACTAACTCTTGAAAACTGACTAACTTTTTATACATTTTATTTGCATAACAAAGCAATATTGGTACTATGCACTCCTATAAGAGTTAAGGCAATTTTTACGCATGAGTATTCAGGTTAATCAAGTTAATAAGTTCTATGGTGACACACAGGTATTGCACGATGTAACTTTCAAGTGTGAGAAAGGTGATACCTTAGTTTTACTCGGCCCTAGTGGTGCGGGTAAGAGTTCATTACTGAGAATCCTGAATCTTTTAGAAACAGCTGAAGATGGCAATCTCAATGTTGCTGATATGTCGTTTGATTTTTCCAAAGGGTTGACTGAAAAAGAAGGCTTACTTCTGCGTAAGAAAGTCGGGATGGTATTTCAGCAATACAACCTATGGCCACATATGACGGTTATGGAAAATTTAATTGAAGCACCAGTGCGAGTTGCGGGCATGTCTAAGGCATCTGCAAAGCAAGAAGCGATTAAGATCCTTGAGATGTTACAGCTGGCTGATAAAACGGATGCGTGGCCATTGCAACTGTCGGGTGGCCAGCAACAACGCGTGGCCATTGCTCGTGCATTGATGATGAAGCCCGACGTACTGTTGTTTGATGAACCAACAGCTGCGCTAGACCCTGAGATAACCTCTCAAGTAGTGAAGGTTATAAATGATCTTAGCGATACTGGCATCACTCAAGTTGTTGTGACTCACGAAGTCGATTTTGCTCGTAAAATCGCAAGCCATGTTTTGTATCTTGAGCAGGGTAAGGTGGTTGAAAATGGCACTAATGAAGTGTTTACCAAGCCCACGACTCAAGCCTTTGCTGACTATCTTACTCACTAATTTTTACGCCTAAAGACGCTGACATATTTTTAGGCAGCGCAGTTTTGGAGATATACTAATGAAAAAAATCCTATTAGCATCACTTATCGGTCTAACCTCAGCCCACGCTATGGCAGCCCAACAAGAGATTAAATTTGCAATGGAAGCGACTTACGCTCCGTTTGAATATGTTGACGCAAACAATGAAATCCAAGGTTTTGATGTTGATCTAGCGAATGCATTATGTAAGCAAATTGATGCAAAATGTACTTTCCATAATCAGTCATTTGATAGCCTGATTCCTGCACTTAAATTCAAGCGCTATGACGCGGCTATTTCTGGTATCGATATTACTGAATCTCGTCAAGAGCAAGTAAGTTTTACCAATCCTTACTATGATAACTCAGCGGCCTTTGTAGCTATCAAAGGTAAAGTAGCTGATCAAGCTGCGCTTAAAGGCAAACGTGTAGGCGTTCAAAATGGGTCTACTCACCAAGCATATCTATTAGAGCAACTTCCGGGTGTGACTGCTGTACCTTATTCTAGCTACCAAGATGCATTTATTGACATGCAAAATGGTCGTATTGACTCAGTATTTGGTGATACAGCAGTTGTAGCTGAATGGTTCAAGAAGAACGACAAGCTTAGCTATGTTGGTGACGCTGTGACTAACAAAAAATATTTTGGCAATGGCTTCGGTATCGCGGTAAATAAAGACAACCAAGCTCTTGTTGAACAGCTTAATGCTGCTCTAAAAACAGTGAAAGAGAACGGCGAATACAAAGCCATTTTTGAAAAGTACTTTGGTAAGTAATATGGGATTAACGGGTTACTCCGCTTCTCTTGCACAAGCAAGCTGGACTACTGTCCAGCTTGCTTTTGTTAGTTTATGTGTCGGTTTAATTTTAGCAGTATTGTTTGCGTGCGGTGAAATGTCTCGCCAAAAGTGGCTAGCATGGCCAACGGTGTTGTTTGTTACAATCATCCGTGGCTTACCTGAATTATTAGTTGTTCTATTCATCTTCTTTGGGTCTACCCAAGTTATTTTTATGATAACTGGGGACTTTGTAGACATCAGTCCATTTATATCAGGTGTTATAGCGCTAGGCCTTATATTTGCTTCTTATGCTTCGCAAACAATTAGGGGAGCACTCAAAGCTGTACCTAATGGTCAAAGAGAGGCGGCGAACGCCCTTGGTTTGAGTAAAACGCGTACCTTCGTCAGAATTGTATTACCTCAAGCTGTGCGCCATGCAATGCCGGGGTTGATGAATCAGTGGCTGGTATTATTAAAAGATACCGCTTTGGTGTCGTTGATCGGGGTAACGGATTTGATGAAGCAGGCGCAATTGACTTCAGCAAGTACTCACCAAGCCTTTACTTGGTATGCCACTGCCGCTGTTATTTATCTAGTTATTACTATTTTGACCCAAAAGTTAGTAAAAGTGATTGAACGTCGCTTCTCAGTTCAAGAAGCCTCTATGAGTGCAGGAGCGAAAGCATGACCTCACAACATTTTTGGCAGATGTTAGATGGCTTAGGGACAAGCTTACACTTAACGTTTGTCGCCCTTATCGTGGGCTGTATTCTTGCCTTGTTGATGACCTTGACCTTGATCTTAAGAACGCCAATATTGCATTGGGTTAGCCGGGGTGTGATTACGCTTTTCACTGGAACGCCTTTATTAGTCCAGATTTTTTTGATCTATTATGGGCCTGGTCAGTTTGAATCTATACATTCTAGCTTTGTATGGCAATGGTTGAGCCAGCCATGGTTTTGCGCAATGTTAGCCTTAGCGCTTAATACTGCCGCTTATAGTACCCAGCTATTTAAAGGCGCATTTAATGCCATCCCGTCAGGGCAGTGGCAGGCGTGCCGAGCATTAGGCATGAATATGACGGCAAGCCTAAGGGTGTTGCTTCCATTTGCTATTCGTCGTGCTATACCCGCATATTCCAATGAGGTGATCCTAGTATTTAAAGGTACCTCTTTGGCTAGTACCATTACGATTATGGATGTTATGGGCTATGCCCAGCGAATTAATGCACAAACCTATGACACATTGACGGTGTTTGGGGTTGCTGGATTGTTTTATTTGGCGGTCAATGGTTTGTTAACCATATTATTCCGCTACATAGAGCGCAGGGCTTTGGCGTTTGAAAATGCTCGTTAATGCAATGCCAATAGCAGTAAGTAACGAATCATTTACTTAGTGTGATAGGTATAAACTAACAAAGGCCAGCAGATTTAAATGCTGGCCTTTTTTTGCCTAAAATGTCGCAACAGTGTATAGCCAGTCGCGTTGAATAGGGCCATCTTGCTTGTTGGGTTACAGCAGTGCACCACCGTTAATATCAATAACCGAACCGGTAATGACAGGGTTTTCGATTGCGAGAAGGTAACCGGCAACTAAATCCTGCGGCGTTGCAACGCGTCCGACAGGCAGGCTTTTTCCAGCCACAATAAACATATCGCTACGCGCTTGTTCATCCATAGTAGAATACGCCTCTGTTGCAGTTAGCCCCGGACTTACTACGTTGACACGAATAGGAGCAAGTTCTTTGGCAAGTATCTTAGCACTCGCCTCTAGAGCGGCGTTTGCGGCGGTTTTTACTAAGGTACTGGCGACCACCTTTCTTGAGAGCATTCCTGAGGTTAGGGTGATTGACCCCTTAAGGTATGGGACAGCTTGCTGTACCAATCGAATGCTCCCCCAAAACTTAGTATCAAAGGCGTCACTAGCAGCACTAAGATCAAGGTCTTCAACTTTTCCGCTAGGAGCAAATGAGCCCGCGGTTATAACTAGATGGTCAAAGTTACCTACAGTTTTAAAGAATTGAGAGATTGACTGCGGGTCTTGGATATTAAGCCCAGTACGACGACTCGCAACATGAACGGTGTGACCTTGGGTTAATAAGGTGTCTGCTAGTGATTTACCAATGCCTGATGTGCCGCCAACGATTACGAATGTATTCATAGTAAAGATCTTTTCATTATTAAGGTATGCAGTAATTATATTGCTTGAACTAATTTTAATAATTACTCAAAATATTAATTAACTGTTTGGTTTTTACAAATAATGAGAGTTTATGGATAAGCTTCAGGATATGCAGCTGTTTATTTCTATCGTAGACAACCGCTCTTTAGCGGGGGCAGCAAAAGAAATGAGCTTGTCAGCGGCGACCGTAACCATGCGCTTAAAAGCGATAGAAGAACGTTATGGCGTAAAACTGCTACAGCGTACAACCCGCCATATATCTTTAACCGATTCTGGTGCTGAGTACTACCGTCAGTGTCAGCATATACTTGATCAAGTAGTGGAGCTGGAAAACGTATTAACTCATCAATCGGATGAGGTAAGTGGCATCATCAAAATCAGTGCACCTAAGGATGTAGCCAAGCAAATCTTACTGCCCATGTTGTCTGAATTTTGTAATCGCTATCCAAATATTACCCCGCAACTTAATTTTCACGACCACCTGTTTAATGTTACTGAAGCGGGAATGGACCTGATAATTCGTTACGGAGACTTGCCAGACAGTTCACTAATTAGTCGTCGCTTAGCTAAAAACCATCGTTTATTGGTAGCATCCCCTAGCTACTTGAGTAAACACGCTACATTACAAAGCCCTGTAGAATTGTCCGAACATCGCTGTTTGGTGATGATGCGTAATAATGAAGCCCTTAAACATTGGTATTTTCGCAGTACTCAACAACAGCATTCAATAACCGTTGAGCCTGCGATGTTGTCTGATGATGGTGAGGTTATTCGGTATTGGGCGGTTAATGGACAAGGAATCGCTCTTAAATCTAGCCTTGATGTTGCCCACGACTTAAAAGTGGGCAACTTAGTACCGGTACTTGCTGACCACAAGGTGAACTTTAATCACCTAAATCTAGATAGTGCTGACTTAAATCTTATCTACGCCAGTCGACTCCATCAACCAAAGCGTATCAGCTTACTGATTGATTTCTTTGTTTCTGCGTTTGAACACCGCGAAGTACTATAAGGGGAAATGGTCGCGTAGTGCGTTGCATTTCACATATGTGGCTCATTTGTTACAGCTCGTTCACATTTATGATTGAGTGAAATGGACGAATAGTAGTAGAGCAGTATCCTTAACTTGAATAATCATAACTGTGTATATCAAGGAGAAGATGATGCTCAAACGTAAACTACTAGGCGCCATACTGGCTATGCTGCCATTTGTTGCTGGTGCGGCGAATTACTCAATTGGTACTGGTGGCCAAAGTGGTATCTACTATCCATTTGGTGGCGCGTTGGCGAAGGTATGGAGTGAACATGTACCTGATGTTAATGCTAAAGCTGAGGTAACTGCGGCTTCGGTTGAAAATACAATCAAGGTTGTACGTGGTGATATGATTGCGGGTATCGCAATGGGCAATGTAGTGCTTGATGCCTACAAAGGTGAAGGTAAATTCCCGAAGAAAATGCCAGTGAATACCTTGTTTGCCTTATACCCAAACCTTGTTCATACCTTAACTCTTGAGAAGTCGGGAATTAATAGCCTAGATGATCTAAAAGGTAAGCGCATCTCTTTGGGAGCTCCGGGCAGTGGAACAGCGGTAACGTCTGCGGCTTTACTTGAGTCTATTGGTCTGGATGTTAAAAAAGACATTACTGCCGTGTACCTCAATTATTCAGAGACAACCAATGCACTTGCTAACGGTCAGATAGACGCTGGTTTTATTGTTGGCGGCCAGGGGGTTGGCGCGGTGACGCAGGTCGCGTTAACTCATAAAATTAAGGTGCTCTCGATTAGTGATGCACAGAGCCAAGCTTTTATAAAGCAACACCCAGCTTATAGCGCTTTTGATATTCCAGCAGGTGTTTATAACAATGTAGGTGAGGTCTCAACCTTAAGTGTGTGGAATGTATTGGTAGTCAACGCCAGCATGTCCGAGGATATGGCGTACAACTTAACGAAGGCGGCGTATGAAAATATGCCTGAAGTTCGCAAAGTCGTTAAGATGGCTGAAATGACAACGCCAGAGAATGCACAGCGCCTACAAGGCGTTCCTTTGCATCCTGGAGCTAAAAAATATCTAGATTCAATCAAGTAATCTATTAAACCAAGAGCAAGCTACTGATGACGTGGCTTGCTCTTTTGCTTTCTAGGCCCAAAATCAGAGTATCTTTATGGATGTTGTCACTGAAAATAATTCAAACCTGCCTTTTCAAAGGTTAACCAAGCTATTGGGGTATATCGTGCTGATTGTTGCTGTTGCACTGTCGGTATTCCAGATTTGGCAGGGTATCACCTCTACAATCTCCGCTACCTATTTTCGCCCGGTTCATTTGTGTTGGGTTCTAGTGCTGATTTTCATGCATTATCCGTTGGTCAGTAACCTTCATAGCCGATTTTATATAGCAGGTAGAGTTTTTGATTTACTGCTGTGCGTTTTAGTTGTATTGGCTGGGTATCGTATGACGGTATTTGACTACAACGATATTAATTACCTTTTTTATGGCTTATCTAGTTTAGATATGGCGGCAGGAATCGCGCTACTTGTATTGCTTTTGGAAGGATGCCGTCGCACCGTAGGTTTGGTGATGGTGTTAATCGCATTGTTGTTTCTTAGCTATTCAATGTTTGGTGATTTACTACCAAGTGCGTTCGCAATCAAAGCATATAGTTTGCAAGAACTGATTCAATTTCAGATATTTTCCGCCAATGGTGTATTTGGCTCGGCATTGGGAATTGCAGCTACTACGGTATTTATATTTGTGCTGTTTGGCGCCTTTTTAGAGGTGACAGGGGCAGGAAAGTTCTTCATCGATCTTGCATTTTCGATCGCGGGGAAATATCGAGGCGGGCCGGCGAAAGCGGCGGTGCTTGCATCCGCTGGATTAGGATCAATCTCGGGTTCTGCAATCGCAAATACGGTGACTACTGGCTCGATTACAATCCCTATGATGAAAAAGTTGGGCTATAAACCCGAGCAAGCGGCAGGCATAGAAGCTGCGGCGTCAACAGGTGGACAGATAATGCCGCCTATTATGGGGGCAGGCGCGTTTGTTATGGCGCAGTTCACCGGAGTACCCTATAGCGACATCATGTTTGCTTCGATTGCGCCGGCAATCCTTTATTTTTTCTGCACCCTTTTTTATGTCCATCTGATGGCATGTAAGCTTAACTTGCAAGCAGTAAGCCGCACCGAAGCAGTCATTGAGGTGATGAAGCACGGCGCGCATCACCTCATCCCTTTGGTGCTAATTACGACCTTATTGATGATGGCATACTCTCCATTACTGGTTGGCGTTGCAGGTTGCGCCGCCATCTTGGTGGTGGCTATGATGCGTAAACATAGCCGAATCAATTTTTCCCAGTTTTTATTAGGGATGAAGAACGGTGCGCTTTTGGCTCTACCCATTTCAGCTGCTTGTGGCGCGGCGGGGATTATTGTTGGCGTAGTAGGGCAAACAGGGATCGGACTGCAGTTTACTCAGTTTGTCATGGACTTTTCTGGTGGACACATGCTTATCGCATTAGGGCTGATAAGTGTTGTAGCATTAATTCTAGGCATGGGACTTCCGGTTACGGCGGCGTATATCGTATTAGCGGTAATGGCGGTGCCTATGCTCAGTGACTTTGGTTTACCTATCCTTACCGCACACCTGATTGTGTTTTGGTTGTCGCAAACCTCGAATGTGACCCCGCCTATCGCTTTGGCCGCATTTGCTGGGGCTGGCGTGGCGAATGCCAACCCGATGCGCTCGTCTGTTGAGGCATTTAAATTGGCGGGTGGACTGTTTATTATCCCGATTATGATGGCTTATACCAATATAGTGAATAATCAAGATGGGATACTGCTGGTGCTGATCTCTGTTTTGCAGACACTCGCTATCATCATTGCAATAGCAATTGCGATTGAAGGGTACTTTATTAAGGCTTTAAATCGTGTAGAGCGGATAATTGCCTGTATATCAATTCCATTATTACTGCTTAATCCATTTAATCTCGGTTTACTGGGCGGGGCATTGGTACTGGGAATATTTTTGCTGCAATTACGTTCACAAAGAGTGGTGGCTTAACTCATAAAGCAGGCTTAACGCGTTGATATATACGCGCAGTGCTCCTTTAAGCTATCTAGCTATAAGGCATTACTGCGCGTAGTTTTTAGGGGTTAATAAAGCAGGTTTAGGCTGTTTAATATAATCAAACCAATGGTTGTGGTCACAACCGAGGCGAGGGTAGTCAAGGCAATAATATTTGCCGCTAAGGTGGCATTGCCGCCCATCGCTCTTGCCATGATATAGCTTGCGGCTGCGGCAGGTGCACCGCTCATAAAAAAGATTATCCCTAAAGATTGTCCCTTGAATCCTAACAAATACGCGAAAAATACACATATTACTGGCATTAAAACAAGCTTCAAGGTGCTGGCAAGTACGGTTGGAGTGGTATCTTTTCGTAGAGATTTCAAATCAAGGGAGCCGCCGGTGCACAGTAGTGCTAACGGCAGTGTCATATTGGCAAAGTAATGCCCCGCATCAGAGGCGACTTTCGGAATAGGAAGTCCTAGCTTGGAATAAAGGATACCCGCAATAATTGAGATGATAAGCGGGTTCTTGGTAATGCTTTTGGTCATCGATTTTAGTGCACTCGGCGCTTTGCCATTGGGTGAGGCGCCGTTTTTCGGAGTCAGGCAGATAACCGATAGTACGTTATAAAGCAGGGTTGAGGCTGCAACATAGATTGCCGCAGTCGCCAAGCCTTGTGTACCGTACAAGTTTGCTACATAAGCTAATGCAATAATGCCAGTGTTAGAACGAAACCCACCTTGTATAACCACACCCTTATCGGCGTGGTGTTTCATTATTAGCCCTACAACCACAACGCAGAATAGGTAATATAAAATATTACTGGCTACGGCAAAGCTGACGAGTGACAGGCTGGTGGATAAGTCATGCTTAGATTCTACTAGGCTAAGAAACAGCATCGCTGGCAAAGTTACTTTGAATACAAGGTTTGAAGCACTTTGAATAAAGTTATCATTGATAACACCAGTGCGCATTAGAACGACACCCATTATCAGGATCAAGCAAATTGGGCCGGTGACTGATATAGAAAATAACAGTTGATTAAGAAGTTCCATAGTGATCCAGGTTAAGTAATACAATTGGGCGCGGCAATTTTGCCACGACTGGCATTACTTGGCAAAAAAATGTCCATAAAAAGCAAAAGCTCCGCTAATGCGGAGCTAGATATAGGTGTTGTGCTTTTTAGGAGAGGTTACATAAACCATTTCCACCAGATGAATACTGCAAGGAAGCCAAACAAGTAAATCAAACCCACAATAGATAGGGCTTTCAATTTAGGACCAACAGCGAGCTCTTTAGGCAATGATGCCTTGCTGACCAAAATGTAATTTAACAATGCGAAGAACGGCGTGGTAATAAACGCCAGTGTCATTGCGAAATTAAGCATAGGTAGCAATGATTTAGCTAAAAATAGAATAATACCTAGTGCCGCAATCGAAATACCTGCCATCCAAATTCGGGTAGTGGTAGCAGAGGTGGTTTTTTTATGGCTCAGTAGACGTTGAGATTCACTTAACACGCGGGCATAACCATCGATCACTGTGATAGTGCTGCCAAAGATGCAGAAGAATGCGATAACCGCGATTAGGTAGCGAGACCACTCACCGATAGTGCTTGCGTAGAGGTTTACTAATTGATGGGAGAAACCCACCCCAGATGTCTGCAATTTGATCCCAGTTCCATGCATTAGTAACGCGCCCAGAGATAAGAACACAATCGCAAGCAACGCCGTTCCAATATAGCCCACATTAAAGTCAAATAGTGCAGATTTCGCCGTCACTTTTTGGTCTTTACATTGACTCTTTAGCCACATAGAGCTAAAGCTAGATATCTCAATTGGAGCTGGCATCCAGCCCATAGTCACAACAATAAAGCCAATACCAGCAAGCGTCCAAGGAGAGGTGGATACAAAATCCGGTTGCACAGGAGCAGGTTTGCCAATGGCTATTGCAAGTGCGATTAACGTCGCAACTGTTAGCACAGCCATAATGGCTTTCGATAAGTTATTGAGTGCTTTGTAGTGTCCCACAAATAGAATTGCTAAACAGGTGACAAGTACAATAATACTTAACGTGATCATCGAAAGATCGAACGGAATAAAGTATTTGAGTAGGCTTGCACTGAACATTAATAGTGCAGCCGTGCTCACCACTGAGGCGATAACGCTTAAGCCGGTAAATAATCCAAGATATGGTCGACCTAATTTGGCGTAACCTTCAACTAAGCTAGTCTTGGTTCCCATCGTATATTGCACGCCAGCTCTAAAAAATGGATATTTAAAAAGGTTTACTAGCAAGATAAGCACGACCAATTGCCAACCGTAAATCGCACCCGCTTTAGTCGAGGCGACTAAATGAGAGCCACCAACCGCTGCCGCAGCAGATGTTATACCGGGACCCAATGAGTGTAATAAATTCTTTACGCGTGATTGTTGTTGAGGTTCTAAGGTCTGTTCCATGTCTTGCTTATCCATGACTTTTAGTAAGAATATACAAATATCACATATCTCACGCATGTCAACTTAGATGTACATGTTCTGAATGCTTTGTAAAAATTATTCTCTGATTGCTGATTTATGCACCTGATTTTAGATTATGCTTTACCTGTGAGTAGCTCACAGGTTTTATAATGAGTATATTAGTTAGAACATAAGGCTAAATTTATGATCACCTCAGCAGTTGCTAAAAGAGCAGGGGTTAGTGTGGATACCGTACGTTATTACACTAAGCGTGGGCTATTAACCCCGACCCGAAATCCAGATAACGGCTACAAGCAATACAACCTTTCACATCTGCAACGATTGCGTTTTATTCATCAGGCGCGTGAGATCGGCTTTAGTTTAAAAGAGATCGAAGAGATTCTATTGTCTGCGCAAGATGGGGACTCACCTTGTCCTAAAGTTCGCTCTATGATGGTTGAAAAAATAGCAGAATCTGAAGCGCAATTAGTACGTCTGCAAAATCATCTGACTATGCTCAAGAATACCTTTGATACTTGGCAAACCTTACCCGATAGTGAGCCAACGGGAGAGTCAGTCTGTTGTTTGATTGAGTCGTGGACTCAGGAGTGCGACTAATGAACGAGTTTAATTTGCCTGTATCCGGTGTCTCATGCCAAGGGTGTGTGAGTAAGATCCGAAAAGCGGTATGCAGTATTGATGCGCAGTGCCAGCTAGATGTCGATATCGAGTCTCAAAGCATGCAGTATCGCGGTGTATTGTCTCCTGATGAAGTAAGCGCTGTAGTTGATAATCTAGGTTACCTTGAACAAGCTTCAACAGCTGAGGAAAATCTAACCCCTTGCATATCGCCAACGATGGCGTCAATTGAGACCGTGCATCTAAGTTTGGAAGGGGTCAGCTGTGCGGGCTGTGTTAATACCATTCAAAAAGCGGTTGAAAGTGTGGATGGTGTCGACTCTGTATTGATCAATTTTGCTAATCGCACCGCTGAGGTGACAACAACGACGACTGCCCATGAACTCATTTCGGCGATTGAGGGCGCAGGTTATGGCGCACTTGAGATTAATGACCAAGGCATTGCCGAACAAGATCGTCAACGTAAAGAGAGCCAGCAATACCGTTACAAAATGCGTCAATCCTATCTTGGATTAGCGGTTGGCGTTCCGTTAATGCTGTATGGCATGTTGGGTGGCTCAATGAGTGTTGAATCCTCTTTACAGCAATGGATATGGCTGGCTGTTGGTGCTGTGACCCTTATGGTACTGATAGGCTGTGGTAGGCAGTATTTCGTTGGTGCGAGCAAAGCATTTGTGAATCGTAATGCGAATATGGATACCTTGATTGCCTTAGGTACTGGTAGTGCGTGGCTATATTCGATGGCGGTCGTGGTTATGCCTGATTTGTTTCCACAGTCAGCACGACATCTCTATTTTGAGGCCAGCGCTATGATCATAGGCCTAATCAATCTAGGGCAAGCATTAGAGTTAAAGGCGCGTGGCAAAACCTCACAAGCGATTCGTCGCTTGTTGGATCTGCGAGCCAAAACAGCGTTAGTGATCCGAGATGGAAGCACTGTATCGGTTCCAGTCGAACGGGTTCAGGTTGGGGATCATATAGTGATTCGAGCTGGAGAGAGTGTGCCGGTTGATGCCGTAATCATACAAGGCAGCTCTGTGGTGGATGAATCGATGCTCACTGGTGAACCGGTTCCGGTAGAAAAGCAGACTGGAGAAAACGTTAGCGCTGGGACAGTGAACGGCAATTCGAGTATTACGGTAGTGGCAACTAAAGTGGGTAAAGAGACCGCATTGTCACAGATTATAGATATGGTGGTTCGAGCACAAAACTCTAAACCCTCTATCGCGCGCCTTGCTGATACTGTTTCTGGTGTTTTTGTACCAAGCGTGATGATAATTTCGGTGCTAACTGCATTGGCATGGTACAACTTTGGCACCGATCCGGTTTGGGTGCATATGTTGGTTGCAGCGACCTCAGTGCTAATTATCGCATGCCCGTGTGCATTAGGTTTAGCCACTCCTATTTCAACCATGATAGGCATAGGTAAAGCGGCTCAGTTTGGTGGCCTAATCCGTAATGGTGACGCCTTGCAACGTGCCTCTGACATTGACGTAGTCGTATTGGATAAAACGGGAACCATTACCCAAGGGAATCCAAGTGTTGTGGATAGTGAGTTGCTACAAGGTGAGGCAGAAAAAGACGTTCTACCTATTCTAAAGGCATTGGAGTTGGGCTCAACGCATCCTTTGGCAGAGGCGATACTTAGATTTTGTGACCGCTCGGGACATGTAGAACCCTTACGACTAGACCAGGTTGATTCGTTGGCGGGACAGGGCGTAACGGGACGCGACGCCACGCAGCAATATTTGTTAGGTAATGAGCGCTTGATGCACAAGCAGGGCATTTGTTTGGACGCCATTCGTAGCAAAGCAATGTTGTGGGAGCGCGAAGCGAACACTGTGGTGTATCTTTCTGATCACAAGCAGTTATTAGCGGCATTTGCAATTCAAGATCCGATCAAGGCTGAATCCGCTACTGCAATCAACTCGATGCAGAGGTTAGGGCTACAGGTGGTGATGCTTACTGGAGATAATCACGCCACGGCAACAGCGGTAGCACATGCGGCAGGGGTAGAGCAGTATCATGCCCAATTAAGCCCACAAGATAAGCTTGATTGGATTGAAAGATTGCAACAACAAGGCAAGGTGGTTGCTATGGTAGGAGATGGCATCAACGATGCGCCAGCCCTTGCTCGGTCGGATGTTGGCTTTGCCATTGGACAAGGTACTGATGTTGCGATTGAAAGTGCCGATATTACCCTGATGAGTGGTTCATTGTTTGGCGTATCTCAGGTCATTGAAACCAGTAAAGCGACCATGAGAAATATTAAGCAAAACCTGTGGGGTGCCTTTATATACAACGCACTCGGCATTCCGATTGCCGCAGGTATCTTATTCCCTATAACGGGCTGGCTACTTAGTCCGATTATTGCGGGTATTGCGATGTCGTTGTCATCCATTACGGTGGTCAGTAATGCAAACCGTTTGCGCCTATTCACCCCTCGTTCTACAAGGGAGCAACTATGATAGTTAACCTTATTGGCATCACCTTGATTGCCGCGATAATTTGGTGGTTTTGGTTGAAATAACAACAGCTTAAAGCCATTGTTTATGCCGTTAATGAAAAGCCATTCGATCACACATTTATATTTTTGCTAATAATGTTACAATCGTTAGGTTACAAAGTTGTCACATAAATAAAGGAAGCAGTATCAACCTATGTTGGATCTAAAAATAACCGCAAAGAAAAGTATAGAAATCCAACAAACCTTGGCAGCTAACTCCCAATCAGAGACTAAAGTTGAATTCGTGATCCCAAGTAGTATTGATCTTGGTGAAAGCTTTACTGCGGGGGAGTTTTTCGATAAATCCTTTATGCAAACTCATAGGTTTCATAAGGGAAAAAGTATCAGCTTGATGCTGCTATACATCAAGATACTAGAAAAAGAACACCTGCCGTATGAGTCGTATAAGACCTCAATCAGTCTTTTTTCCTATTTATTTATCAATGAGATACGCTCATTTAAAACCAATTTAGAGAAAGAAGAGCAAGCATTAGAAGAGATAGTTGATAAGGCCAAGGGACATTCCAATATTCTGGACTCTTTTCGACGATTTTCGTTAGAAGATGAGCAGAAGTTTGAGCGTTTTCGTAAGGTAGATGCAATTTTATCTTATGAGTTTGAGCAGTATCTATTGCGTCAAACGGCGCACCTTCAGCCAATAAAGGGCTCACAACAAGCCCGTGATTATCTGGCGCAGCTCTCTATGGCTGAGGATGAATATCGCATTTCTCAAATGTATGAGACAACCTATTCAGTTAAGAGCATTGCCTCAGATGATGAAGAAAAACTAACTCGAATATTTAACCAAACTGATCTGCAGAAGAAGCTGCTTGAGCTACCTCTAAAGGTAACCAGTAATAGTACTCGAGTAGGAGAGAAGGAGCGCTATCTTGCGTTAGCCATCGCCACTGGGTTGATTATGTTGGGCTTTACTGTGGTTCTTTTTCAATTCCGATTAATGGGGCTCGATACCGATATGCAGTTTGTATTGGCTTTCGCCGCCCTATATGTTGTACGAGATGTGTTTAAAGAGAGCATTAAGTCCTGGGTGTTTGAAAAGATAATTCGTAAGAAGCCCCGTGTGTTATCGCAATTTAGTATGCCGGATAAAAAAACCATTATTGGCAGTGGAGAAACCTGGTTTAATTCTCAGCCTAACTCCAAGCATGCGATTGCCAATCGAGAAAGTGTATCGCTATTTTTCCGGGAAATTATCAGCCTAAAGAACTTTGAATATAATGGTTTTAAAAAGATAAAAACCAATACTGCAATAGATCTAACCCCTTTAATGCGCTGTTTTCCAAGTGAGAATCGTGACATGTATGTTTATTCATCAACCAATAAACCTCGCAAGGTTAGTATCTCACGCCGTGGACGTATTGAATTGAAAATACATGAAAAGAAAACTGAGCCTAGCGGTGTGAAGGAGCGTACCAAGCGTTATCGTGTCACTTTTGATAGAAGCAAAATCATCAAATTAGAAGTGGTTTGATTGACCTTACAATACTCAACTTGGGCATTTATCGCTGATCTTTATACTCCGCTATTTTTGATAGTGGCCGTATTCCTGTTACGTAAATATTCGCAGGGTCGTGGTGTTCGCCTATGGCGCTGTGCGAGCGCGCTGTTGCTTTCAACCCTATATCTGTATATCGTCCGGTTTGTTGATCTCGGCTTGGGGATTTGGCCATCGTTTAATGCGGATTACAGTACCCATACTGCAGTTGCATTAGTGCTGGTGGTGCAAATTTATACCCTTAATAAAAAGTTGGGAGTGTATTGCGCGTTGCTGTTGGTGAGCTATATGCAGCTCATGAAGTATTTGGGTTATCACACCTATCTCGATATGATAACCACCAGTCTCTTTTTATTGCCCGTTTTTCTGCTTATTTGGAAAAATCAGAAAGGCTGATTGATCATAAACCACATATGGCTACCTTCTTCTGATACGGCATAATCGGCGCGTACCACTAAACCTGCGGTGAGAGCGCGTAATGATACCCCGCCATCGATTTTCATATCAGAGGTAAGCTGTTTTAGGTCATAGCTACTGGCGACTTGCCCAGCTTCTACAAATCCAACCAGCTGAAACCAATCCAAGTTTAAAAACCGTAACCAATCGATGTCTTGAATAGGGTTGTGTTTCAAGGTGTAGCGATATTCCGCGCTGGCGTAAAGGCTTGCTTTGTCGTGAAAGCGGTTGGAATCATACCCGCGCATCCGCTTATATCCGCCAAGGGTTGCCCCCTCGTTGTATGGGGCGGCGTCTTCGACTATGCGCTGGTTATCAGCCAGCTGCTTTACATTCCATGAGGGGGAGTAGGCACTCCATAGATTGAAGGCAAAGATACGCTGTGATGCCCAGTCACTGGCACCAATATTGGTATATTTACTCATATCCAGTTGCCATACGTCCCAATTGTCTTCGGGGGTTAGCCACTTTCCTTCATATGTATAACTTAGGTATTGGCGGCTTCCCATTGAAGGGTTAGGGGCAAAATCCGTGTTGTCGTATTGAATACCTAATTCAAAGGCATTGATATCACCGCTATTTTCGCCCGTTAGCGATTCGTAGGATTGATAGCGATTGAATTGGCGCAAGATAAGTATAGTGGTGCCGTTTTCAAGGGGGTTCCAATAGGTTTGTGGCGCAGGTTCGGTTAGCAATCCGCCGCGCAGGTTGTAATTGATAATGGCGTTATTACGGCGAGAGCCGATAGCAAGTACATATTCCATCTTTAAGTCGAGCCAGTTGTTGAATCCATCCCCTTCAATATATTGCTCTTGGGATGAATCAGAACTGCCTGGTAACGGCTGATCGTTGGGCGTTGGAGTTAGCTTTCCGCCCGCATAGGCGCGCTGTTGCGGGAAGTACGCATACATCCCAGCAATGGAGAGGAAGGTTCGCTTTGAAAAGCTTGGTCGATAGTTCCAGATCCCGGCAGACGTACCGTAGCTTTCAGCTCCGCCCCATGCTGTGGCTCCCATAGCCAACTGCTCTTGTCCTACGCCTTGCACCACGCCACCAATCCCTAGGTTAAAGCCCATGGTTTCAGATGAGAAGAAGTAGGGTAGCACGACAGTGTTACTCTTGTGTTGGGTGTTTTCAGCACGATTAATGGTGTATTTGATACTGACAGGTGTGGCTGCGTGGCACACCCCGGAGGCTAATACCAAGGCAATGCACGCCCGCTTGGTGTGGCGATAAAGTGAATTTTTCATCAAACTACTGTATGCATCCTTGCGTAGAGTTGTTATGCATCATGATACTAAGCTTTTGGTTGCTTAACAGCATGTTTTTTAAAGAAAAGGAATGATTGTGCGCAATGACTGCCTGTAGAGGCAAAGTAGGGTGGGAAGATATGTGAAACCGCAATTAAATTGGGAACAATGGGTACCTTAGAAACAAAAAAAGGAGCCGATTAGGCTCCTTAGGGATTAATAACTCAATGCATTAATTATTTTTCATATAATCGAGCATTTGAGTCTTATATACATCACTATTGCCACCGAAGATAGCTTGAACGCCAGTACCGACTCGTACAACGCCCGCAGCACCAAGTGCTTTTAGCTTAGCTTCGTCAACTTTGTCTTGGTCTTCAATCTGAATACGTAGACGCGTGATACAGGCATCAGTAGATTTGATGTTCGTTTTACCACCAAATGCGGCAACCAATTCTTTGGTGAATTCATCACCCGTAAGCTCAGGTGCTTGCTCTTCTGTAGTGTCTTCACGGCCTGGCGTTTTTAGGTCGAATTTGCGGATTACTACTGAGAAAATCACGTAGTAAAGGGCAGCATATACCAAACCTAAAGGAATGATCATCCATCCTTTGGTAGAAATACCGTAGAAGGTAACATAGTCAATCAGACCAGCACTGAAGCTGTAGCCATGTTTCACACCTAGGATGATACATAGCGGATATGCAAGACCTGCAATGATTGCATGTAACGCATATAACGCAGGAGAGATAAACAAGAATGCAAACTCTACTGGTTCAGTGATACCGGTTAGGAATGAGGTTAGCGCAGCAGAAGCCATGATACCCATTACCTTAACGCGGTTTTCTGGCTTAGAAGCACGACCAATAGCAATGGCAGCGGCTGGTAGACCAAACATCTTAAATAGATAGCCACCTGCTAGGTTTCCAGAGTTTGGGTCACCTGCAAAGAAACGAGGGATCTCGCCGTGGAATACTTGACCCGCAGCGTTAGTGAAATCACCCGCTTGCAGCTGCATGATAACGTTAATTACATGGTGTAGGCCGAATGGAATTAACGCACGCTCAGCGGTGCCATATGCCCAGAACGCAATGACCGGATTTTGCTCTGTTGCCCAGTGACCAAATGCGTCGATAGCGCCACCGATTGGTTGCCAGATGAACGCTAACGCAATACCAAGGAAAAGCATTGCAAAAGACGTCACGATAGGAACAAATCGCTTACCAGCAAAGAAGCCAAGATATGCTGGCATCTTAATGGTATAGAAGCGGTTGAACATATACGCACCAACCGCACCAGAAATGATACCGCCAAGTACGCCCATATCGATATGGTCAACGCCCAATACGCCCGCCATAACTTTCAGCGTCGCAACCAGAACGTAATAACCGATACCTGCGGCAACAGCACCTACACCATCATTTTCAGTAAATGAAATGGCAACGCCAAGTGCAAAGATGAGTGGAAGATTACCAAAAACAGCCCCACCTGCTTCTGCCATCAATTGTGATACTACTGGAGGTATAATAGCGAAATTGGCTGAACCAATACCCAATAAAATACCCGCAGCTGGCATAGATGCTATTGGCAGCATTAATGCCTTGCCAACCTTAGAAAGGCTAGCGAAGAACTTACTAAACATGTGATTACCCCGTATTACATATATTATTTTTATAGCTTCGGCAAGCTACATGTTTAGCTGATATTGTTCAAAGCCTAAAAATGGTATGTAATTGTTTATAAAATATGAGCAATCAAATGCATAGCTCAGTGTAAAGTGGAAATTTCCCTACTAAAATTAATAGCTAAAAGTTGCTTTCTAATTATTATGACAAGTATTTTGCGTCGACTGTTATTTTGAACCATCATATATGTCCACTGTTTATTAATCGCAATTACAGCGCTTTCAAAGCCAATTACATGATGCGGCAATGTCTGCGTGGTACAAGTCAGACGCAACAATTTTGGTTGGAACCATAAAGCATGAATACAGAAATACTAAAAGACATCATTGATGGATACCCGGTGATATCTCAGCTCAATGTTGATGACCTGAAATCAGGCAAGCATACCTTCTGGTTTCGAGTTAGCACCAATGCATTGGGTCAGTGGCATCATTTACCTGTTATTGTATTTAAAGGCCACAAAGCAGGTAAGCGGTTCGTGATTACCGCAGGAGTTCACGGCGATGAATACAATGGCATGCTTGCATCACATCAAATCGCAAACGCCCTAAGTGACCTCAAGATATCGGGTAGCGTGGTGATCGTGCCGACCGTCAATTTATCGGGCACCTTAAACCACAATCGTGATTACATATCAAATGATCCGGACCATTCAACTGCCAACTTAAATCGTTTTTTCCCCGGAGACGAGCAGGGTAATGAAGCGCAACGCTATGTCTACCATGTGTGGGAGCATCTACTAAAACCGAATGCCGATCTGGCGATAGATCTCCATACTCAAACAACGGGCACGACTTATCCACTGTATGCGTTTGCTGATTATCGTCTTCCAGATTGCATCAAAATGGCGAGGCTTATTGGGCCTGATGTTATCTTGAATGACCCTGGTGACCCGGGAATTTTAGAGACAGTGTGGAATCGAAATGGTATTCCATCGACCACATTGGAGATTGGTATGGGACGCTACAGTGACTACCCATTGGTTGAGCGCGCCGTTAGTGGAGTGTTAAATGTGTTGACCGACTATGGCGTTATGGAGTCGCATGGTGCATCTATAAACACAAACATATATGAGGGTAAGGATGTGGTCTCTATCCGCGCGCTAACAGGTGGGTTTTATCAGCCTCAAGTCTCGCTTTTGCAATCGGTGAAAGAAGGCGACCTGCTTTCTATTGGGCAGGATATTTTTGGTGCGGAAGTACGTCGCTATTATGCGCCTCGTGATGGGGTAGTGCTTAGCTTAAACGTCGAACCGATGCGCGCCACGGGGGCGTTAATTGTACGTTTAATCTACTAATTACATGAATTGCTACTGCTAGATTATTGTAAATGTTTCAATAAAATTAATAACTTACAAATATGAGATATGCCTCATCCTTGGTGTGAGGTACATATTTGTGTCACAAAGCTTCAACCTTTTTGAAATAAAAGTTCCTTATCCTGCGTCTCGAACTTAACTTATTGAAAGGTATACAAATGAAGCTTATCAAAACTGCAGTTGCGGCTGCTTTAATGTTCTCTGCTGCGGCGTCAGCGATGGATGCACGTTATCAAGACCGCTCTGGCAATTTGGTGGCAGATTTACCGCAAAATGAAGCCGAGTGGTCAAACCCTGGTACTCTTATTTTTGCTTACACTCCAGTAGAAGACCCAGCCGTTTATGCGGATGTGTGGAGTGAGTTTCTAGCGCACATGGAGCAATCGACAGGTAAAAAAGTTCGCTTTTTCCCAGTACAGAATAACGCAGCTCAAATAGAAGCTATGCGCTCTGGTCGATTACATGTAGCTGGATTTAATACCGGTTCAACCCCGTTAGCGGTTAACTGTGCCGGCTTTAAGCCATTTACTATGATGGCAGCTGAAGATGGCTCATTTGGCTATGAGATGGAGATCATTACTTATCCTGGTTCAGGCATTGAAAAGGTAGAGGATCTTAAGGGCAAAAGCTTAGCATTCACCTCTCAAACGTCTAACTCTGGCTTTAAGGCGCCTTCTGCTATTCTAGCCGCAGAATATAACCTAGCACCAAATCAAGACTTCAAACCCGCTTTCTCTGGTGCTCACGACAACTCAATCTTGGGTGTTGCGCATAAAGATTATGACGCGGCAGCTATTGCCAACTCAGTATTAAATCGCATGTATTCACGTGATGTGATTAAACAAGATCAGATAAAAACTATCTATAAGTCTCAAACCTTCCCAACTACATCATATGGTGTAGCACATAACCTGCATCCAGAATTACAAGATAAGATCAAACAAGCATTTTTTAGCTTCAACTGGGAAGGCACAAAGTTACAGCAAGAGTTTGGACGCAATGGCGAAGCGCAGTTTGTACCGATTACTTATCAAGAGCATTGGGAAGTGATCCGTACTATCGATAACGCCAATAACGTCTCTTACACTTGTAGCTAAGGAAACCCATGTCAGCACTTACTCTAAATAAGCTCACTAAGCATTATTCCGCAGATGATAAAGCACTAACGGATGTGAGCTTCTCAGTCGAATCTGGGGAAGTTGTTGGACTTATCGGCCCTTCTGGGGCCGGTAAATCGACACTGATTCGCTGTATTAACCGCTTAACAGAGCCGACACGTGGTGAGGTGATGTTCTGTGAGCAAGATCTGGTTTCCCTTTCTAAAGGTAAGCTTGGTGCTGCGCGTCGTGAAATTGGGATGATCTTCCAAGAGTATGCGCTTATCGAGCGGCTAACCGTAATGGAAAATGTATTGTCGGGTCGTCTTGGCTATGTAGGATTCTGGCGCAGTTTTACTCGTCGTTATAGTGCCCAAGATATTCAAACAGCCTATGCATTGTTAGACCGCGTTGGATTATTGGAGCACGCCAACAAGCGAGCAGATGCATTATCCGGTGGTCAACGTCAGCGCGTAGGTATTGCCAGAGCACTGGCTCAAAATCCAAAGCTGCTGCTTATTGATGAACCTACTGCGGCCCTTGATCCGCGTACTGCGCGTCAAATTATGCGTTTGATTAGCGAGATTTGCGCCGAGAAGGGACTGCCTGCGATCATTAATATTCATGATGTCCAGTTAGCTAAGCAGTTTGTTGATCGAATTGTAGGCTTGAAGGCGGGAGAAGTGGTGTTTGATGGTAAACCGCAACAATTGGATGAATCGGTATTAACCACAATTTATGGAGAAGAAGACTGGAGCCTTGCGGAGCAAGAGCCTCAGTCTTTGACGTTAGTTGAGGCAGTAGCATGAATGGCGAGTATTCAAGCAGTTGGAAAAAGCCACCTCTGATTGCCAGTGCCCCTGTAAGGTGGGGCATAGTGGCCTTTGCTTTGATTTATCTAACCTTTGCATTTCAGTCGGTAGAGATCAATTGGGCACGAATCTATGAAGGCTCAGAGCGCGGGCTGACCTTTATCCTTGCATTCATGTCACCGGATTTTAGTGGTCGCTGGGATAATATCTATCAAGGCTTGATAGAAAGCTTAACCATGACGGTGACATCGACAGTGGCAGGAGTATTGCTTTCCATACCGTTTGGACTAGGAGCTGCGAAGAATATTGCACCTAAACCTGTGTACATGTTCTGCCGTGGGTTTGTGGCAATAGCGCGCAGCTTTCAAGAGATCATCATCGCGATATTATGCGTTGCACTATTTGGCTTTGGCACCTTTGCTGGCTTTGTAACCTTGACCTTTGCCACTATCGGCTTTTTGGCAAAGCTGTTTGCAGATGAAATTGAAGCGATTGATCCGGCGCCGCTAACGGCCATGCGCTCCACAGGTGCCAGCTGGCTACAGCAGGTGAACTATGCAATACAAGCACAGGTAATGCCGCGTTTTATTGGCCTTTCTATGTATCGACTAGATATCAACTTTAGAGAGTCAGCAGTGATAGGCATTGTTGGGGCTGGAGGCATTGGAGCAACACTAAATACCGCAATGGATAGGTACGAATACAGTACCGCTGCCGGCATATTGCTGATCATTATAGGGATAGTAATGGCGTGTGAATATGTATCTACCTTAATTCGTCAGCGTGTACAGTAGGTAAAATAAATGACAGATTTAACGAGTTGGCATCGATATAGTCAAAAAGAGAGTATGGTGCGTTGGCTGGTATGGTTTACCTTTATTAGCCTGTGTGTGTTTTGTTGGCAGGTCATGAACCGCGAGACTATCTGGTTTTTTGTGACCGATGCACCCAACCAAATGGCGGATATCTCTTCGCGCATGTGGCCGCCAAGATGGAGCTATCTAGAGCAGTTATGGCAACCGCTGTGGGACACAATTAATATCGCGACGCTCGGCACTTTGCTTGGCATTGTACTTGCGCTTCCAGTGGCATTTTTAGCCGCTAACAATACTACTCCAAGTACCGTATTTGTAAGACCTGTAGCGCTGTTTATTATCGCGGCGAGTCGCTCAATTAACTCTCTGATTTGGGCACTGTTATTAGTTGCTATCTTAGGGCCGGGTTTATTAGCGGGTATTATAGCGATTGCACTGCGCTCTATTGGTTTTGTCGCTAAGCTTATGTATGAAGCGATTGAAGAAGTGAACAAGACTCAGGTCTCTGCGATTAAGGCGACAGGGGCTTCACCACTACAGGTTTTAGATTACGGCATTGTGCCACAGGTGATGCCAAGCTTTGTAGGAACCAGTCTATTTCGTTGGGATATTAATATTCGTGAGTCGACGGTTCTGGGATTGGTTGGCGCAGGAGGTATTGGTCTTAAGCTTCAAGAATCAATGTCGATATTGGCATGGCCTCAGGTCACGGTTATCTTCTTGTCTATTCTAATGACAGTGGTTATTTCTGAGTGGATCTCCGCCAAGGCACGACATGCACTTATTTAATAGGCATCGAGTCTGCTATTAGTTAACGACCCTAAGCTCTGTAATATTATGCGCCGATACGCATAATATTAAGATAATCCTCTCTGACTTGCTATACTTAAACACGAGTGTAATTTAGACACTTGATAGCTGTTAAGAGAGGGAATTATGAGAGTTATCAGAGTGGGACGCCGCGGTGCAAGGAAGCAAAGCGGTTTGGTGGTGATTCTATTTACCGTCAGTTTATTGGTGCTTATCGGTTTTGCAGCCCTTGCAATCGATATTAACCATATGATTTTAAATAAATCACGCGTGCAAAATGCTGTGGATTCAGCCGCGCTATCAGCCTCTATGGCTATCGAAAATGGCGCAGGTGTGTCTCAAGCAGCCGATGCTGCAATTGAGACTATTAAAGCCATGGCATCTGGGGCTGGAAATGACGAACTGGATTTTGCCGTAGTAGGCGTTACTGAAAACTCGACTGCTACTAAAGAGTATAAATTTCAATCCAATGACGGTACGCAAGTTACCATTCAATTTAGTAATAATCCTATTACATTTCCCGCTGTAAATTCATTAAGTACCGCTCGTGATATCTATACACGGGTTTCGGTCGATAGCCATGATTTAGACAGTTTTCTAGTGCAGGTGTTCGGTCTTAGTAAGGCCGTTGCTGCAAGCGCGGTATCTGGACGCAGCTCTGGCATTGAAAATAGCTCAGTGATCGCTCCAATTGGTGTCTGCGAACAAGGCAGCACTAATTATGGCTATGACGTTGGAACCGAATATCAATTGGCAGGTAAAACAACAGGTAATAGCAATTGTACGGAAAATTGCTATGACCCGAGCTCGGGTGATATTGGGTCTGGGAACTACAATTACCTGCGCCTAGATGGTTATGGTAATGGTGCCGATGGGTTAGGAGATGCGATTGGCGGAAAAGCGCCGGGCGATTTTTCCGATGGTGAGTCTGGCATTTATTTTATCGATGGTTCGGTGGACACCAAGCCTGGGGTAAATAATGGACCTGTTACGGGCTTTAATTCTCGCTGGGTTCAAGAAGACGGCTTTCCTGAGCCTGATACTGATACTATGTCGGAGCGTTATGCTGATTATAATGGTAATGGACGACGAACCTTTGTGGTTCCGGTTGTGGATTGCTCGGGCGGAACCAATGGTGCATCAGCGGTAACAATTGAAGGTTTTGCCTGCTTCTTCTTAACTCAGCAATACGACAAACAAGATAAAATAATATATGGCGAGTTTTATACCAGTGGATGCACTGTGCCAAATGGGGGCGGGGGACAAACGCCTACCGATACTGGTCCGTATAAGATCCAGCTTTATCGAGATCTGACTACAGGGGAGTCTTAACATGGATGTACATAATCGAAAGCAAAAGGGAATTGCTGCGGTAGAAATGCTATTTGTTCTACCAATATTACTTATATTAATGGTGGGTATCTTTGAAATTAGCCGTATCTTCATTCAATACACAACCTTAAATAAAGCGGTACAAGCTGGTGCGCGTTACGCGTTACTCGACATTTATGGCGCGCAACCACAAGGGACTATTGCTCCTGAATCGCAAATCAAAAATGTAGTGGTGTACGGTATGAGAGGCTCAGGAACTGAATCACAAAAGGTCTTAACAGGGATCTCAACTGCAAATATATCCATAGATACCTCAAGCTCAGAGCATATAACGGTATCAGCGGTTTACCCATATAGTCCGGTATTTTCCAAGATCCCATTTACCAACACGTCGTTATCTATGAACTTATCCGCATCTGCTTCAATGCGTAGGAGCGGCATATGAGGTCAACCAAAACACGCAAACAGGGTGGTTTGGCGATTGTTGAGTTTACTATTGTAAGTTCTGTGTTGTTACTACTGCTATTTGGGATTATCGAAATAGGGCGTTTTCTGTTTTCATTACAAATGCTCAATGAAGTAACGCGCAAGGCCGCACGCTTGGCGACAGTGTGTTATATCGTTGATGATAGTAAGCTCAATACCAGTGATTTTGGCTCGACCTATAACTCACCCATTGATTTGAGTACCTTAACCCTAGAGATAGACTATCTCGACGAAGCGGGGAGTAAGATTGCGAGTCCAACATCAAGCACAGGATTTGGCTCTATCCGTTATGTCACTGCTCGCATCTCAGGTTTTAGCTATTCATTCTCAATATTAGGGGGGATATTTGGCACTCTAACCAATATAGATGCATTTGAAACAACCTTACCTTCCGAAAGTCTGGGTGTATATCGTCCATATTATGATGATTTGGGAGTATATGAAGCCTCACCTACCAGTGTAGATTGTCAGAGTTAAGGGGGCGGTGAGTTGGTGTATCTATGTAGCGGTGAATCGATGTTACCTCCCTAGCAAACCTCGACATGCCGGTAGTGTTTTAAGCGGCATCTGTGGGCACCCAAGATTTGCTATGCTGTTAGGCTCTAGTTCCCAGTTCCCAACACCTCTTCACCATTAAACCTATGTTTTCATAGTCCATGGGTTGGTTTTCCTGGTCTATGCTTAGTGAATCACTCGAATGTAACTTAGAGAGCAAAATATGAACAAACTGGTAATTGCGGTAATCGTCGTTTTAGGTGCGGTTTTCATCTGGAATAATAATACAGCAATGTCAGCGGTATGCTCTTCGGCTAGCGTGGTACAAAATCAATTCCCAATGCATTGCACCAAAGCAAGAGCTGCCTCACTTTTTAACTAAAAGTGAGCCTAAAAAACAGGCTATAAAATAGGTCAATAAGCGTGTGTTTGTTGGCCTTTTTCTTATTTTAAAAGAGCCATTTTTCAGCTTACACTTGTTCGCTAAACATGCCATACTGTCGGTATAATCGTGTAGAGGATAATAATGTGTCGCAATCTCAGTATTCTGTAAATGAAGAATTAGCCAACTCTATTAGCCATGGCATAGGCATGTTATTTGGCGTTTTCGCGTTAGTTCTACTTCTACAAAAATCATTTGCGTATTCAGCGGATACCTTAACGATTGTGAGCATGGCGCTATATGGAACCAGCATTATTGTGCTATTTATGGCCTCTACGCTATACCATTCCATTCGTTCTCCCAAAGCCAAGCGTTGGTTAAAGACATTCGATCATAGCGCTATCTACTTTTTAATCGCCGGCAGTTATACGCCATTTCTACTGGTAAGTTTACGTACTCCCTTAGCAATAGGATTGATGATAGTGATCTGGGGTATTGCAGTATTGGGTATCGTTATGAAGTTGGTTTTTGTATATCGATTTAAGCGCTTTTCACTATTTTCTTATATCGCAATGGGGTGGCTATCACTGATAGTGATTTATCAACTGTCAATCCACTTAGCAGCAGGGGGACTTATTCTGCTGGCAGTTGGTGGTTTAATCTACACCTTAGGTGTGGTGTTCTACGTAGCCAAACGTATTCCTTATAACCATGCTATCTGGCACTGTTTTGTACTTGCTGGCTGTGTGTGTCATTTTTTTGCGATTTACTTGTTTGTTAAACCTATCTAATTGGCTGATAAAATAGGCTTTTTTAAGTCATATCTATCTGTTGCTCCTTATGAAAATGACTTGTTACCATTTATTTAGTGACTTAACTCACTAAATATTTTGTGGCTAGATTTTCGACTCACGAAAACTAGCAACTATGAATGAGATCGCATTCACACTTGTTATAAAATAATACAAGAGAGTGAGGTGTGAATATGCATGCTTAAGTCTATGTTTTAAATTGGATAATTAAGAATAATGTTGTGCACTACTCAAGTGTATGCATAAAATACCCATAAATAACGAACAGATATCGCAATTATTGCCTGAAATATTTTGTAGTATTTTTCTAAAATAACTACAGGAGAAGCAATATGAGCAAACACATTCTTGCTATCTTAATCGGCCTAGCACTTGTTGGGTGTAACGATGGAAAAGATAGCAATAACTCACCATCAGATATTCCAGATAACCCAGATTCGAGTATTCCAGCTGACCCTGATAGCCCCGAGTCTGAAACACCTTTGCCGCCAATTTCTGAGGATCTGACCTTTTATTCTTCTGGTATTCCAGAGGCAGTGATCGAGGTTCCTGAGGTTGTGTGTAGCGAGGTGTTTGATTCTACTAGTGACCTTCAAAAAGCGGTATCAACGGAAATGGCTCCAGGTACCACGCTATGTCTTGCAGACGGTGAATATGATGACGGTCTGTATGTGAAGTTCGGTGGACAAGGTACGGCACAAGCACCAATTAAGGTTGCAGCAGAGCATCCAGGTAAGGCGATTATAACGGGAGGCGACTCTAAGGTTGCTATGGCCGGTAGCCATGTACAGGTACAAGGCTTTGTATTTAATGATGTAACATACAGCAGTAGCCTAATTGAAACTCGCCATGGCACCCACAATCTATGTACTGATTGCCGTATTACTGAGATCTCCGTGGTTGATGCAAAGCCAAGTGGCATTTCAGGTATCCTTGTGCACATCTACGGACAGGGCATTTGGTTAGATCACAGCATTCTAAGTGGCAAGAACGTTAAAAACCCTATGGTCTCGTTTAACCGTTGGGTAGACTCAAGCTGGGATGAAGAAACAAAACTCAATGAGTTAGCCCGCGATGTTGTGGTATATAAAAACTATATTGCCAACCGTCCACCAACGGATGGAAAACTCTATGCAGACTCTAGTGATAATGATTATGAAGCAATTCGTACTGGCTTGAGTGACACTCACCACTACCCAGGGGATTCGTTCATTGTTGGTAACTTATTTGAGAATATCCAAGGTGAAGCTGAGGTTATTTCAAACAAGGGTACAAATAATGTTATTAGCCACAATACTATACGTCATAGTTACGGCTCTTTGACAACTCGCCATGGTGGTCAAGCTAAGATAAACAATAACTTTATCTTCGGCGATGGTCATCCGTTTGCTGGTGGTATTCGCATCGTTGATGGCGATCATGAAGTGACCAACAACTATATTGAAGGCGCGCGTTATCTAAGCACGACCCACCACGGTGGCATCGTACTGTTAGGTTCAGATGGCTCTGGTGATTCAGATAACGGATACCAACAAGTAGAAAACGTTCACCTAGCACACAACACCATTGTTGATAGTGTAAATAGTTTGAACCTTGATGGCGGTGGTAAAAAGACCCAGCCTGACAGCGTCTATATGGCAAATAACCTAGTAGATAAGGCCATCGGTCCAATCTTTACCAGTTCAGATCGTGGCGTTCCTACCAACTCAAATATTGCAGGAAACATCGTTTCTGGTCAGTCTGTATCTGATAGTAGCGGCATTACCGCTAGCGAGTCTGGTTTTGAATTTAGCGCAGCTGAACTAAAACGCCATAGTGAAGATGGTTTATACCGCATCTCAAGTAATACACCAAATATTGATGCAGTAGAGTATGCTCGAGGTGATTTCTCTAAAGTAACTATTGATATGGACGGCCAGCAGCGCTCTGATACTACACTGGTTGGCGCAGATGACAATAACCTTACTGACGACCGCCAGTACCGACCATTAGATTTTGCCGATGTGGGCCCTACTCACTACCGTATTGCAAAACCAGAACCAACAGTGGTTGTGGCACAAATAGAAAACTTTGATTTTGCTAACGGTTTAGATGCTTGGTCTGGATTTGGCTCAGAGAAAGTGACTGGTGATGATGCTTTCGCACATACCGGCAGCGCTTTGATTAGTGAAAATGGATACCTGTCTCAGTCAGTAGGTTTACTCCCAAATCATAATTACGAGCTAAGTGCCTTTGTAAAAGGGGGTTATCGTTTATCTATAGACGGACTTGCTCAACTTCAGGATGTAGTCTCAAGTGAAGAGTATCAATGGGTTCGCATTCCATTTAACTCAGGCGTATCTACTACAGCCAATATTACCCTAGGTATCCCAACCGAGGTTACTATGCTACTGGCTCTGCAAGATCCTAACTTTGTTGATTTCCGTAATAATGGCGGCAGTAGCGATGTATGGGTAACACAAGAAAACAGTAATGCAGGCTATGGAGACGTAGGCAGCTCAGGTGATACGGCATTTGGAGATGGCGGCTCTGCGCGAATTCGCTTTAGGAAGGATGTAACGGAGCATCATTTTGACTCGCAGCCAGGCGTTAGCCAAGTAGTAAGTGGTTTACCCCACAATACTGACGTAAGTTACTCACTCTATTATTGTGACAATAAAAAAGATGAGTCGTTATCAACCCTGTACTTTGGTATTAAAGATTCACACGGTGAGGTTATCAAAGGGCAGTACGCTCATGTTAAAGATTTAGGTGATGCGCCTCAAGGTAGCAGTAAGACCTGCTTTAAGAAGGTATCAACCACATTCAATACTGGATCAAATGATAGCGTAGAGGTCTTTGCTAACATGGCAATCGATATCGATAACACCATGACAGACGAAGAAATTTATGCCAACAGTCAGTTTACGAGCAATGAGCTAGAAGTGCGTTTGGATGCGTTCTCTCTATCTTATCAAGGTGAGCCTTCTGATGATTTAATGGGCTACTTCGATGAAATCCGCCTAGTAACGCGTAACGACCAATAATACAAACACATAAAATGGGTATATTTATATACCCATAATCAAAAAGCTGCCTTTTAAACTGGATTTGTTCCATGTTTAATTTAAAGGCAGCTTTTTTTATAGGCCTAAATAAAATATAGAGTGAAAGTACTATTTATATACATGAAAATAGGGAAGTGCTTCAGATTTGAATATTTTAATCTATATGATAGCGCATTAATAAATACTCGCCTAAGTGGAGATTACTGCCAAGACTGTCGTATTACAGAAGTGTCAGTATTAAATGCAGAGGGTCAAAATGAATACGGATATTTATTTAAGATCTATGGCGACGGCACTTGGTTAGACCATAGCATCATCAGCGGTAAAACCATTAAGAACCCGATGATTTCTCTAGTTCGAGAAAAAGGTCTGATTAACGACGATGGCACTAATAATTTAGCAAACAACATAGTTGTGTATAAAAACTATATCGCTAACCGCGTTCCCGCAGATGGTAAAATTTATGCAGGGGCAAAAGATAACGATTATGAAGCTATCCGTACTGGTTTGAGTGAAACCCATGAGATCCCAAGCCATTCTTTTGTGGTGGGTAACCTGTTTGAAAATATTCAGGGTGAAGCTGAAGTCATCTCAAACAAAGCCAGTGAAAATACCATTAGTTTTAACACCATTCGCAACAGTAACGGTTCACTGACTAACCGTCATGGCCATGGTAGCAAAATTCAAAATAACTTTATTTTAGGGGACGGTTACCCATTGGCGGGTGGTATACGCATTGTGGATAACGGACATGATGTTAGTAATAACTATATTGACGGTGTGCGTTATCTAAATACGACTCACCACGGCGGTATCGTGTTACTTGGATCTGATGGTTCTGGTGATGGTGGCAATGGCTATCAACAAGTTGAAGATGTACATGTTGAGCACAATACCATTGTTGATAGTGTAAACAGCCTTAACCTAGATGGGGGAGGTAAGAAAACACAACCTCGCCATGTTTATATAGAAAATAATATTGTTGACCACGCTATTGGCCCAGTATTTACAAGCTCTAAGCGCGGAGTGCCAACCGACTCAGAGATTGTAGGTAACATCGTATCTGGTCAAAGCGTTGCGGACAGTTCAGCTATCACTCAAAATGAGTCAGGGTTTGAATTTTATTCAGCTGAGCTACAACGTGGTGGAGATGATAACCTATATCGTCCATCAGTTGATTCTCCAAGCTTAGATGCGACGGCGCATACGAGTAATCCAAAGACACCTATGTATGACATGGATGGTCAGAAACGAAGCGAAATGACGTCTATCGGTGCTGATGAAGTAAACCCAGCTTCACGCACGATTAAGCCATTAACCTATGCAGATGTTGGTCCAGTTAATTATAAGTTGACCAAGCCTGAGCCTATCGTTGTAACAGCTCCGATTAAAAACAGTAACTTTGAAAATTGGTTGAATGATTGGCACGGAACTGGTGGTTATTATACCGTGACAGGTCAGGATGCGTTCTCTGGCCAAACCTTAGTACTTGATAACCACGGTTCGCTGAACCAACAAGTGGCGATACTTCCACACCATCATTACGAACTGAGTGCCTTTGTTAAGGGTAATTATGAGCTGATGATTAATGGTATAGAAAGTGCCAAGGGTGAGGTATCAGGTGATGAGTATAAATGGGTGCGTGTTCCATTTGATTCAGGAGACAAGGATAGTGTGATCGTATCTTTGAATATCCCTGAAACAATCACAGCTACAGCTAATATTGCAAACCCAGACTTTACTGATAAAAAACTAGATAATTGGACAACCCATGAGAATAGCGCGAAAGGACTTGGGGATGTAGACAGTTCAAGTGATAGTGCATTTAGTGGAGAGGGCTCTATACGTTTCCGCTTTAAAAATGACGAAGATGCTAATGATTTCACCGCAACCCCTGGTGCGAGCCAGGTAATTAGTGGTCTTCCGCAAAATACGGATATGACTTACTCATTCTACTATTGCGACAAAATGGGCAATAATTCGTTGGCGGGTGTGGAGTTTGGAGCGAAATCATTACAAGGTGCGTTGATATCGAGTCAATATACTCATAATAAAGACCTTGGAAATGCAGAAAAAGGCACAAACAAAGACTGCTTTAAGAAAGTAAGTACGACGTTTAACACAGGAGATAATGATAGCGTAGAGATCTTTGCTCAGATGGTGGTTGATCAAAATGCAACCCCAGAAGAGGTTAAAGCGAATAGCTATTATGGTAGTAATAAGTTCGAGGTTCGTTTAGACCACTTCGCTCTGTCTTACAATGCTAAAGCACCTGATGATCTAACTGGTTACTTTGATGAAGTGCGCGTTGCAACCCGTACTGACCAAGCAAATAACTAAGCAGGAATATAATCGCTGGCGTCTCATTTGAGGCGCCTTTTTTATGGGTATAATAAATTGGAATATGGCGATATTTTGCTAACATCTTGCGCAAAGTCGTTGCTATACTCCGCTTAAATCAACAAAAGTAAGCGCAATAATGAGCATTAACAGAGAAGAGCTACAAAACAACCCACTACACGGCTTGAAGTTGGAAGATATGGTGAAAGAACTTGTCGACCATTATGGTTGGGATATTCTGGATACTGCAATGCGTTTCAACTGTTTTCACACTAACCCATCTATTGCGAGTAGCGTTAAGTATTTACGTAAAAGTGAATGGGCAAGAGAGAAGCTAGAAGCATTTTATCTGTCTCGTTTCAAGCGTATGCCGCGCCCTACAGAAGAAGAAAAAGAGATGCCGCCAAGAATGCGAACCTTTGCTAATGGCATAGAACCTAAAGAACCTATGGTATTGACCATAGACTCTATTTTGGCCTCTCAAGCAAAAGCGGCATCGGCATTTAAAGCTAAAAAGGCCCAAGAGCGCCGTTCTCGTAAATAAGTTCCCTATAACCTAAGTTCTAGAGAGCTTATACAACCTTGCCTCGCATTGATTTGGTTTGCCCTTTACGCTTCTTAGCGTCGATCCGGCGTCTTTGAGAGGCCTTGGTTGGCTTGGTTGCTCTGCGTTTCTTTTGTACTACAGTGGCTTGCTTAATAAACTCGAGTAAGCGATTGAGCGCATCTTGCCGATTCTGCTCTTGAGTACGAAAGCTTTGGGCTTTGATGATAAATACCCCGTCACTACTAATCCGAGTGTCAGAAAGGGCAAGTAGTCGCTCTTTATAGACCGATGGCAGCGAAGAACGATTAATATCAAACCGTAAATGTATAGCGCTACTGGTTTTATTTACATTTTGACCACCCGCACCCATGGCACGAATCGCTGTCATTTCAATTTCCCAGTCAGCTAGGATTACGGTGTTTGAGATTCTGAGCATGTTTGGGCTTATTGGTTCATGATTGGGTAGGGTACTTGGATTAGAACTATTTATCTAGCCGGAAGTGGAACAACTTATTTACCATGCCACTGGGTACGGTAGGCTTAGATGTGATGGTTTGCTATATTCGGGAAGTGAAGGGCAAATCGAATATTGCCCTTTACGGTGTGTACTACTCAAATAATTGCTTAGCAAAGGCTTCAATCGGTTCAGGTAATAGGTCCTGAGGATGGTCACCGCCGAAGGTCATCAGGCCACTGGTACCCTCTATCACTGCTGATTTGATATCACTTTCATTATGAGTGTTAATCACAGACACCTTTACCGAGACCTTATCGGGTATTCCAGACCACTCTGTAGCGCGATCTTCCCAGTGTAAAATGGTCGGGTAAACTAAATAGTTGTAGCCTCCCTCTTTAGCTGAGGCTATGGCATCAGAGTACGACTGAACCTGAGTTGCCATCTCAACATTATTAAGTCTAACCATTAATCGACTATTAATGACTTGGCTTAGCATCATTCCAGAGCCAGTATAGTGACGTTTTCCATAAGAGCCATCTTTAGAGAGTGCGATATAGACTGAATCGCTGGCTTTGATTTTGGGGGTATTGGTCGTGCTATTCACATTTAAGTTATGCGAGTCAGCGCAACCAAATAATGTCGCTAAACTGACGACTAATAATAATTTTTTCATTTCTCTGCCACTAAATCCTATGTACTATTCAGCTTAATCTATTGCACATTTTACATGCAACATCTCCGGCTCGATTTGCGACAATGGCTATGACATTTATCATTTTATGCAATAAAAAACCCAAGCGTTTGCTTGGGTTTTAACTGGTTATGCGTGAGTTTGTTCGACAATGGTCAGCGGCACGGGCGTTGTTTTGTGATGAAGAAATTCTTCCACAATCGCGCGATTGTGCGCCTTGATGTTAATACCCCAGTTGGAGAATACCGTTTCTTGAAACCCCATTTCTGCGAGGCTAGAAATATGGTGGCAACATGGCATTTCAATTGTGACTTGATCGGCAGTTTTCGCGGCAAGTTTGCGATTAAATTGCATTAAGTCTTCCGTTTGCATCGTGTGCAATTGGGCGCAATGTGGGCATACAAATTCTTTGTTTGCTCTTAACTTTCCGCTTTGAGTCAGAAGATTGGATTCCCAAAACGAGACTTCATGTTCGTTGAAATAATCTTGTAGAGTCTCTACCAGATTTGTTTTTAATGCAGGCGATAGAGCTGCGTTGTGGTCACTAGGACAAAGATTTACCGAATACATAATTAGCCACCTGTTTGAATTTTTTGAAACAAGCAACAGACCGCCCATTCCTTGAAGAGATACTGCTGTGTATAGGCTCATTATATGTAAATCAGAAATGGCTTTCTTACCATGCCGCGCCATTTTTGAATAAAAAGTGATTTGGTTTAGAAATATTTGAGACGCTTCACACTATATTGAGGCGGGATAAATAAAACGGATTATTATTCACGCAACATGATGCATGTGGGGTGCTCGTTTTTTGATCTATACAAACTAGTGCGGTCAGTTTACAGGCAGGCTAAACCACTATTTTGTCGCTTTAATGGGGATTACGAAATAAAAAAAGCACCTAGCAAAAGCTAGGTGCTGAGTGTGGTTTTAATTGCGGCTGGTCGCTTATGAATCCACGTTGCTTGCATTAAGCTGTGCGATCTTCACTATCACGTTAACGGCTTGCTGCATGCCATCTATGCTAGCGAATTCATGGATGCCATGGAAATTGTAGCCACCCGTGAATATGTTAGGGCAAGGTAGCCCTTTAAATGAAAGGCGAGCACCATCAGTGCCGCCACGGATTGGCTTGATTTCTGGCTCTACATCACATGCAATCATGGCTTGTTTAGCCAGCTCAATAATATGTGGGTGAGGCTCAACCATTTCACGCATATTGTAATAGGCATCGGTGAGTATCAGTTCAACGTGACCTTTCTCTAGCTTGCTGTTTAAGGCATCAACTTGAGTCTGCATAAACGCTTTGCGGCGCTCAAGGTTATCGCGATCAAAATCGCGAATGATATACCCAAGCTCGGTACGCGCGACAGACGGTTTCATGGATTTGAGGTGATAGAAGCCTTCATAGCCCTGCGTAGACTGTGGGGTTTCGCTTTCTGGCATCATCAACTGAAATTGCGCTGCGATGTTCATTGAATTGATCATTTTACCCTTGGCAGTGCCAGGGTGTACGTTGACACCGTGACAGATCACATCGGCTGAAGTCGCATTGAAATTTTCATATTCAAGTTCACCAACTGGGCCGCCATCAATGGTGTATGCCCACTTTGCTCCAAATCTCTGTACATCAAACAGATTTGCACCGCGACCAATTTCTTCATCTGGTGTAAAACCAATGCAGATATCGCCATGTTTTATCTGAGGATTGGCCTTTAAATAGGCAATCGCGGTGATGATTTCTGCAATACCAGCCTTATTGTCGCCACCTAGTAAGGTTGTACCATCGGTAGTAATAAGGCTCTGACCGATAACTGTGTTTAAATCTGGATATTGCTGTGGTGATAATACTTCGCCGCTGTTACCAAGTACGATTTCGCCACCTTGGTAATTCTCTATGATCTGCGGCTTTACATCTTTACCTGACGCGTCAGGAGCGGTGTCCATATGTGCGACAAAACCGATAGCGGGTACGTCTTGCTCAATGTTTGCAGGTAGGCGAGCGGTTAGGTAACTATTTTGATCAAGTACTACGTCCGACAGCTCAAGTTCGATAAGTTCTTTTTCAAGTTGCTGCGCGAGTACGCGTTGCCCTTCAGTACTTGGGCACTGTGAATGCGCTGAATCTGATTGAGTCTCAAAGCTCACGTAGCGCAGAAAGCGCGATACTAGGTTATCCATCTATTACTCACTTATTTTGTATGACGTACGCGCAGTATTACTGGATGTAGAGGCAAATGAAATGCGATCAATCATTTTTTTGTGCATTAAAATTTGGGCTATTGCTGCGCGGTGAATTTTGGTAACGCTAGTGTGATTGAGCTCAGGGTTTCGGCTTGCCGATATTAGCCTTTACTCTTGATTGCCGGCAGTTTCGTTGTAATTAGTTGATTTATAGCGTTTTGGGCGAGAAAAGCCAGTGATCAGCTCTGCTGTCGCTGAGTAGTTCACTAACCGCTTACTTTACGCAAAACATTCGTAGTAGCGCGTCATCATATCTCTAACTAGCGTCGAATTTGCGTTGATAACGAGGTTGCATGGTCTCGTTTCCAAGCAGCCCACCTTGATGCAAATAGATTAGCTCCTTGTTTGGATTGTTTTTTATCCATGGTAATAAGCATTGCCACATATATGGGTCATATAACAGGTCAAATTCGACCATAGTTTGCTTAAGCAGCGCTTGCCAAAGTACGTATTCATTTTTGTAGAGCTTGCCAAAATGATGCTTGTATTGTGATTGTAAAATGGTGGGGGTATCGGCTTCGCCAAGTTCTTGCCACTGTTTTTTTAGGTAGGCGTTTCCGCCAACACAAGCACAGGTGATAACGGGAATGTTGTGTCGTTTAAGGTATTTGTGAAGGTATAGCGCAGTTGTACCTGTACCTGATGGTAGGGCGAGCACAAACTGCTTATTAGCTCTAAAGCGCGACCAACTAATAATCTCTTGTGCTAATCCCTTAATGCCAGATTCTGCCAACTGAGAGCGACCGCCTTCGGGTACAACCAGACAGTTGGCTTGGGGTTGGCGAACATTCTCTATGTAATACTGTGGATGAATATCTTTGCATTCGATGATTTGTGCGCCTAATTCAAGTGCCCCGCGATAATTTCCAGTTGGTTTTTGTTTTAGCCAATCGGGAATATTATGGGTGTAGAACTCCAGTTTCCATTTTTTTATGCGACACAATGCAGCTAGAGAGTACAAAGAATTAGCCTGAATAGAGCCGGTACCTATAATGGTATCAATGCCTTGTGGAGGATTCTTTAATAACTGCATGAATTTACGTGCTTTATTTCCAGAAAAATGTTGATGTAATTGATCATCACGCTTTAAATAGAAGGTGAAGTTTTGGAAATCATGCTGGGTAATTGGACTGGATTCGAGTTTCATAACGGTCACAGATATAGGTAAGCCGGCACATAGTAGTGCGTAAAGTAGGGAGATGCAAAGGGTGAAATATCAATTTCTACGATTTGCAGTTGTTGGTGTAGTTGGCTTTGTGGTGGATATTACAGTATTTGCTCTATGTATATATTGGATACAGATGCCGACCCTGTTGTCACGAGTTACTGCGTTTTCGGTGGCTGTATGTGTCACTTGGCTGGGAAATCGAATCTACACCTTTGGCAATAAATCACCAATTTGGCCACAACTAAAACGCTTTGCCGTTTCTGCAACTGCGTCAGTGATACCTAATATTGGCATATTTCATTTGGTGTTGAGCTACCTAGGAGAAAGTGTCGTGACACATTTATTGGCGTTTGTGATGGGGGTATTAGCAGGGCTGTGTAGCAATTATTTGCTCAATACGTTATGGGTGTTTAAAAAAGATCCCCCAGCGCAAGGCTAGGGGATATACGATTATGCGACTTGCGTTTCTGCAGCCTGTTGTACTGGCGTTGCTTTGGCTTCTGCGCCGTGCATCCAGTGTACAAGTTTGTTAGACAAGAGCAGTAAGATAAGCCCTGAAATTGCGGCGGCAACTGCAATCCCACCGAAGATAGGCATAGCGCCAAGCTCTCCAACGTGAGAGCCAATTAGCCCTGCGACGTAATTTGCAATGGCATTAAAACCAAACCATGCGCCCATTAGCAATGAAGCTAAGCGAAGAGGAGCAAGCTTGGTTACCAATGAAAGACCGATTGGAGATAGGCAAAGCTCACCAAGGGTATGGAACAGATACGCGCCAACTAGCCAGAACATAGAGGTTTTAACTGTCATATCACCACCTTGTTCCAATACTGCACCGACCATAAATAGGAATCCGACCGCGAGGAAGAATAAACCAAAGGCAAATTTTACTGGTGAGGTTGGCTCTTTAGGCCCAAGTTTCACCCAAATTGCCGCCAGTAGTGGTGCTAGCAGCATGATAAAGAATGGGTTTAAAGACTGGAACCACGCGGAAGGAACCTCGAAGCTTCCAATCATACGGTTAGTGTAATCTTGAGTGTAGATGTTCATTAGGCCACCAGCTTGCTCGAAGCCAGCCCAGAAGATAACCACAAATAGACCCATAATCATGATTACTTTAAGGCGATCAATCTCTTGTGCAGTTAATGGTGCCTTTGTTTTTGCTTTAGTGCGTAGGTCGCGTTTAGCAGCTGGTTCAACCCCAACATTACCCAACCAAGCTTTGCCTAAGGTCAGTTGCAGTATGATACTTAAAACCATACCAATACCTGCGGTTAGGAACCCTGCATTCCATCCAAAAGAGTCAGAAACACTGCCTGCTACGATACCCGCAAGTAAAGCACCTAAGTTGATACCCATATAGAAGATAGTGAACGCACCGTCGCGACGGTTGTCTCCTTCTTCATATAAGTCGCCAACCATGGTTGAAACGTTAGGTTTAAATAGACCGTTACCT
This sequence comes from Vibrio gallicus, assembly GCF_024346875.1. Taxonomy (NCBI): domain Bacteria; kingdom Pseudomonadati; phylum Pseudomonadota; class Gammaproteobacteria; order Vibrionales; family Vibrionaceae; genus Vibrio; species Vibrio gallicus. The sequence goes on along the minus strand of NZ_AP024871.1, from coordinate 1,403,329 downwards.
AAAATAAGCAAGCTAAGCCCAAAGTAAAAAGAGCTGTGTACGTCAATGCCAAATGAACCATTTGGTAGTGCGAGAGAGAACTGACCGATGGCCATTAATACGCCACCAATAATTACTGACTTGCGTTGACCTAGGTAGTTATCTGCAATCCAGCCACCAATAATTGGGGTTACATAAACTAAACCGGTATAGATACCGTAAAGGTCTAGAGCGTCTTTGGTACTCCATCCAAGACCGCCATTAATAGTGGTATCTGTAAGGTATAACACCAAGATAGCGCGCATTGCGTAATAAGAGAAACGCTCCCATAGCTCAGTGCTAAAAAGTAAGAACAGACCGCGAGGGTGTCCTAGAATTGTTTTTTGATTTGTCATAGTTGTGTTTGTATTCGATATATTTATTAGAATTGAGAATAGATATACCGTTTAAGTGCATGGTTATCAATTGACAGAAAATAACCTAATAGGAAGGGTTGACGCAGTTAAGTCCTTGTTATGTAGGGTATGAATAGGGTTTAGTAACTACAATATCGCACACTGGAAACTAACATTTCAGATTTGAAGTGGGTATTTTGTGAGCAATAAAAGAGAAAAATCCCGAAATCTATGCTGATAAATTTCGGGATTTAGGTCTGACTAAATAATGATGTTATGCGTTATCTAGCTGTTTAGCGTGTTCTGAGCGACAAACTGCAGCGGTAAATACCACGTCAGTTGAGCTGTTTAGCGCAGTTTCTGCAGAATCTTGGAGCACCCCGATAATGAAACCAACACCAACCACTTGCATCGCAACTTCGTTTGGAATACCAAATAGGCTACATGCTAGAGGAATAAGAAGCAGAGAGCCGCCAGCAACACCAGAGGCGCCACATGCTGATACTGCCGCTACTACACTTAGTAGAACAGCGGTTAAGAAATCAACCTGAATACCTAGGGTATGTACAGCAGCAAGAGTAAGCACAGTAATAGTGATAGCCGCACCACCCATATTTACAGTTGCCCCAAGCGGAATCGATACAGAGTAGGTATCTTCGTCTAGTTTTAGCTTCTCACATAATGCCATATTTACTGGAATGTTAGCCGCACTAGAACGGGTGAAGAATGCCGTTACGCCACTTTCACGTAAGCATTGCAGTACCAATGGGTAAGGATTTTGTCGAGTTTTGTAATACACAATAATAGGGTTTACCACCAAGGCGATGATAAGCATTGCGCTTAGCAGTACGAACAGTAAGTTGGCATAACCAAATAGTGCTTCAAAACCGGTTGTTGCAAATGTAGATGCTACTAAACCGAAGATACCAAATGGAGCTAGACGGATAATAAAGCGAACGATAGTTGATACGCCGTGGCTAAGGTCTTCAAACATCGCTTTGGTTGTTGCTGATGCGTGGTGAAGGGCCAAACCAAGTCCGATACCCCATGCTAGGATACCAATATAGTTACCTGTCATTAGGGCGTTAACTGGATTATCAACAACCTTAAATAGTAGGGTATGTAAAACCTCAGTGATGCCTTGAGGCGGTGTTGCACTTTCAACAAGGGTTAATGTGGTTGGGAATAGAAAGCTTAAACCAACGGCGGTTAGAGCAGCTAAAAAAGTACCAACTAAATAAAGAACCACAATTGGGCGCATGTATGTGTGTTGGTTTTTTTTCTGGTTGGCAATAGAGGCTGCGACAAGAATGAAGACCAAAATAGGAGCTACAGCTTTTAACGCACCAACAAAAAGGCCACCAAGTAGGCCAACTTTAATTGCCGCTGACGGAGCGAAAGTGGCAAGTACGGCACCAGCTAGGATACCGATAAGGATTTGCATGACTAGGTTACCCCTAGTCAAGCGAGCAAGAAATGTATTTTGCATGTTGTCTGTCCATGAATTCGAGAATCGTTATGGTGTTCTCGTTGTTCGTATTAGAAGTTTAATGTGTGTTGTGTCACGCTGTTAGATTACGATTCTCAGCGAGAATGTCTATAGCTAATCTGCGGATGATGCATAAAACCGCTCTAATACCTAGCATTTGATGGTGCTATCGAGGCAGGCCATCGGATAAACACCTTATTTACTGGCTATATTCTGTTGGTTGCGTGGTCTCATTAATATGCAAAAGGCAGCCGGTACAAAGTAAAATGAGATTAAGGTTGTGAGGGTTGTCCCTCCTGCAATTGCAACCGCGAATGGCGGCCAAAATCCGCCACCTGCGACGATGAGCGGCACAAACCCACCCACAGTGGTAATCGTGGTTGAGGTGATATGCCGAGTACAACTCATTACGGATTCAAGGATGGCATCTTTATTACCTTGCATTGCCAGCGGATTGGCTTTTAGCTCGGCTAGAATCACGATGGCAGCGTTAATCGCTAAACCGATGATACCTAGCATGGCAATGATCACGGTAAAGCCAAATGGATAGCCAAATAGCCATACTGATAGCAATCCCAACCCCGAAGCCAGCCCGGCAACTGCAAAGATGATATTGCTCAGACGAAATGAATTAAAAGAGACCACCACTACCAGAATCATTAGCACCACAACCATGGCCATATTGCCGACTAAGCTGTTAACTGATTCATCTCTTTCCGCTGATTCTCCTCCAAATTCAATATGATAGCCGCTAGGTAATTGATAGGATTTAAGGGCAAGCTGAAACTCATCCAGCGCGGTTTGGGGTAACACACCCGCTTGAATGTACCCCTCAATGGTATTAACTCGTGAGCCGTTCCGGCGTGGAATGGCTCCACGGCTAGGCGTGAGTTCCAACTGGGCAAGGGTTGAAATGTTAACCCCAGTTGTATAGGTGTCAGAGATAATCGGTAGCCTTAGATTACTAAGGTGATCAAGGTTTTCTCGTTGACTGTCTTGGACTCGAACTCGCACCGGAATAGATTCACTGCCTTCGATAATAGAACCACTTTCACGTCCGACTAATGTCGCTTGCAATAGGTCTGCAAATTGACTGAGCGTAATACCGCTAAGCTGTGCGGTATCTTCATCAACCTTCAACCAAACCTTAGGCGTCCCTGATTGAAGGGTTTCTCGGGTATGGGTGACGTAGCGAGTATTTGCCATAATCAAACGTACGTCTTCACCGATAGTTTTCAGTTGATCTAGATTTTCGCCATAGACTCGAAGTTCAATAGGTGCGTTAAACGGAGGTCCTTGCTCGAGTCTACGCACTAAGATTTGTGCGTTTGGCATGGCTTGATTAAGTTGCTGCTGCAGTTTTGGGATTATCTGATTGGCACTAGCGAAATGGTCTGTTTTTACCATCGCCTGTGCAAAGTATGGAGCACGATTGTCGGTTGCTGTCAGGTTGTAGTAAAACGAGGGGAAATTAGAACCAATTAGCCAATCTATTCTTTCAACCCCTTGGTATTCGCGCAGTAATTGGTCGATCTGTAGCGCCGTTTGCTGAGACGCATAAATGCTAGATTGAGGAGGCATATATACGCGTATCTCGAACATATCTCTATCTGATGGCGGAAAGAATTGTTCGGTTAATTGAGACGCGCTCCAAAAGCCTGTCATCGGGACGACCATCACCAGCAAAATAGCCAATATTGGCCTAGTGATTGCAGCTCTTACGGTGGATGAAAAGGCTTCGGTTAACCAGGGTATAGAGAGACCTGTCTGATACCATGCATTTGAACTGGTATGGCGTGGAAGAAAATGTGCTGAAAACCCCGCAATAACCGTATGTGAGATAAGGTAAGAGCCAGCCAAAGAGAATGAGACGGTAATCGCGATGGCACCAACAAACTCCCCAGTCGCGCCTGGGGATAGAAAGATAGGGGCAAAGGCTAATATAGTGGTCAAGGTTGAACCGGCTAGAGGAACCCATAAATGGCGAACGGCTTTAATAGCGGACTCTAGCTTTTGCATGCCTTTGAGGCGGTAGCTCTGAATTGTATCTACCATGACCACGGCATTATCAACCATGATACCAAGTGCCACGATAAGGCCAGTTACCGACATCTGGTTGATAGGCACACCCGTAAACTTCATCAGCAATAGCGTGAGTAGTGAGGTCAACGGCAGGGCGATTGCTACCATAATTGCAGCACGGATACCAAGGGTTACTAGGAGTACGATGAGAATGATACAAAAGCCGAGAATTAGGCTTTTACTAAGATCCGCTAGGCGTGATTGAGTATAGTGTTGCTGATTGAATAGAACATTGACTTTGATATTGCTTGGCAATTCATTCTGATAACGATTAATTAGCTGTTCGGCGCGCATTGTCCAACTGCTAACTCTAAGGGTTGGTAGCATGCGCGCAGCTACAATCACGCCCGGCTCACCATTTATTATTGCCATTTGTTGCGCAGGGTGTTTGGCTATTCGTTCCACGGTTGCAATATCATCGAGACGCAACCTATGACCTTGTTGGTCAATTGAGATCGGCACCTGACGAATGCGTTCCAAAGAATCGAGATCCGATGCCACTTCAAGGCCAAATCGCGAGTAGCCATTAACCAACTCTCCAGCTGAATTTTTGGCATCAGCGCCTTCTACTGCCAAAGCGATATTCTGGCTAGAGCGCCCTAAGGCGACCGCACTAGAGGTATCTAGGTTAACCAGAATCTCCTCTTCAGGCATCCCATACTCGTCCACAAACTCGGTACCCGATAAGGCTCGCAGGCGTGAAGCTAATTCTTTTGCATAGCGCCCTAGAGTCAATATATCGGCATGTGTATCGCCTTGCCATGTTAAGGCTGTGAGCAAAGTAAAGGCGTAGGTGTGGTCGCTATCTAGTTCAGGTGGTTGGGCACCATTTGGTAGTTGAGGTGCAAGGTCAGCGAGCTTGTCTCTTGCTTTAGACCATATAGGTTCAGGCTCGGTAATATTATCATTGAGTTCTAGGGTGACAATCGATACCCCCGGTCTTGAGCTAGAGGTAATCAGCTTAACTTCACTCAGCTCTCTAAGTTTATTTTCCACCACCTCAGTAATTAAAGACTCGACGCGCTCAGCGCTAGCGCCGGGGAGGGAAGTGGTTATATTGGCAAAGCGGTTGCTTATTATCGGATCTTCGGCTTGAGGTAAGGTGGTGAATGCCGATAGTCCACTGACAATTATCAATGCAGTGATGAGGATTAAAAGGCGGGTGTTGCCTACCACACTTTCAATCTTCATTGGGCTTGCTCCGCAGCTTGAAGCAAGGCGACCTGTTGCCCCGGAACCACACGATGTAATCCCTTAGCGATGATCTGTTCGCCTGAGTTGATAGCACCTTGCACAAAGGCGTGCTGCTCATCGGCATATAAAACTTGCACGCTACGTCGTTCAACCTGCTCCTGGTTATTGATAACAAAGACGTTCCATACTCCGCGCAATCCATCGGTTAAGGCGCTATTGGGGATCCAAAACCCAGATTCTGGGATAGATTGTGGGTAGGTTAGATATGCTAGTTGTCCATCGAGCACCTTGGCGGTGTTGGGTAATAGATAACGCAGTCCTACGCTGCGAGTAGTGAGGTCCACTTGTGCGCCAGGGTTAAGCAGCGTGACAGGGTATGTGTTGTGTCCAATGAGAACCTGCGGTTTTTTTAGTTGCTGTATTACGCTTAACTGCGCACTAGGAATGCCAATAAAGGCTTCTTTATTATCTTTTTCAAGCAACACCAGAGTAGGAGTGCCCATAGCGACAACGTCACCTAAGGAAACCAGTCGTTGACTAATCGTACCTGAGTAGGGCGCTTTTATTGTCGACTTTTCGATGCGCAGTTGATTGGCTTTAAGGCTTGCATCTAAACGCAATGCGTTGGCTTGAAGAACGCCCTGTTGGCTAGTTAATGCATCAATCTCTGCTTCAGCGCTAAACCCTTTTGCTTTAAGTGAGTTTTGACGCTTTAGGTTAGCAGCAACTAGCTTGAGGTGGGCGCGGATCTCATTTTTCTGGGCTTTTAGCTGCGCGGCCTCAGTTTCTAATAATTGGGTGTCTAAAGTAATTAAAGGGGCACCGGCAGCTACGTTTTGCCCCACATCTGCCATTAAGTTTGAGATCTTTCCACCAAGTTCAAATCCCAGTTTTGCTTGTTGTCCCGCCTTAACGGTTCCTACGTATTCGCGGGTAACATCATAAGATTTACTCAGTGTAAGGGTATGAGTGGCGACGGTGAGTAGAGGCTTAGGAATGTCAGGGGTCGTTGTTGCATCGTTGCAGGCACAAACCCCCAATGTCATCATAAATATTGTGCTAATGCGAACCACTGACATGTTACCTTCCTTGAGGTGCTTGATGCATATATCAGAGTAAAAACCAATCAAACTAGACTGTCCAGTTTGATTATGTTAATTATTGGTTACATCACACATTTAGCCGTTAACAACAGGGTGCACGATGAGTTCTCGAAGTGAAAAGAAAAGAGCGCAGATATTGGAGGCGGCGGCAACCCTTTTTACCGAACAAGGGTATGGGGTAAGTATGGATAGTATTGCTCGACTTGCAGGTGTATCCAAACAGACGGTGTATGCGCACTTTAAAACCAAAGACCTGCTATTTGAAACCTGTATTCAATCAAAGTGTGTGAATCACCAAATTGATCAAACGGCACTTGATCTGAATATGCCGATCGCGGAGGCTTTGGTGCGCTTTGGGATGCGTTTTCATACTATGCTATGGCAACCCGAGGTTCAACAGACGTTCCGTCATGCCGTGAGTCAGCTTGAAACACACCCCACATTAGCACAGATCTACCTTCAATCAGGGCCAGTGAAAACCACTCAAGTGTTGAGTGATTATCTGCAAATTAAGCATAATCAAGGGGATATTACGCTTACTCTGAATGCGCAAGATAGTGCAATGCAGCTACTATTGATGTTTCATGGTAAAGCGGTTTATTGGGGTTTTTTAGGCCATAATTGTGATCTAACACAAGACGAGCGCTTAAAATACATACAAGACTGTGTAGCGCTATTTTTAAGTCGTGCATTATCTAATTAGAAATGTGACAGACCGCTAATATTGAATTTCGAAATCTTGTGTCTGTATGTAACAATATTTGTATAGAACATATTAGGGATGAAGATGAAGCGCTTAGGAAGGAAGTTACTGGTATTGCTCGGTTGTTTAGGGATAGTTATGCCAGCTGTCGCACATCACTTTGATGATGATTTTCTGGCGAAAGACCAAGAGTTGGTTCGAGGTAACGATGCCGAAGCGGCGACTTTAAACCCATTGCAAGCGGAAGGTATGCCAGAGATCCATATCATTCGTGACCTGTTTGAAGGCTTGGTTATTCAAGACCGTAATGGGAATGTTATTCCAGGTACAGCACAACGTTGGGAAAATACAGACAATAAGGTCTATACCTTCTATTTACGCAGAGATGCCAAATGGTCAAATGGTGACCCTGTCACCTCGTCGGATTTTGTGTATAGCTTAAGACGAGCCGTTGACCCAAAAACGGCCTCACCGAATGCGTGGTATCTTGCGCTAGCGGAAATTAAAAACGCACAACAGGTGATAGAGGGAAAACTGCCTCCTAGTGCCCTTGGTGTTGAAGCATTAGATGCCCATACCTTACGCTTTACCCTTAATAAGCCAGTGCCTTATTTTCTTGCCATGACTGGGCACACAGTGATGATGCCCATTCACCGTCAAAGTGTTGAGGCACATCCCCATGATTGGGCGCAATCTAAGCATCTGGTCTCTAATGGCGCTTTTCAATTGAGTCACTGGGTGGTAAATGAATCGATTAATTTGGTTCGCAATCCTTATTACTGGGATGCAAAATCAACTCACCTTACAAAAGTGACCTATATACCTTTTGAAAACCAAATGGCAGCCGTAAATCGCTATCGTACAGGTGAGGTTGATATTACCTCGGATGTTCCAGCGCAAATGGGAGCGAAGCTTAAAAAAGAACTGCCTGAGGCCTATCAAGTCACGCCATTGCTGTGTACCTATTACTACGCATTTAACACTAAGCGTCCACCTTTGGATGACCCAAGGGTACGTACTGCGCTTTCGTATAGCATTATGCGCAATGTGTTAACGCAAGGCATAACCACCACCGGAAATATTCCAGCATATACCTTTGCACACCGCGATGTAGCGGGGTTTAGTGCTACTCAGCCTTCCTATCAACAATTAAGCCAACAAGAGCGAGATGCAAAGGCGCAACAAATAATTAAATCTGCTGGGATCTCGACCACCACCCCATTAACGCTTCTTTATAATACCAGTGAAAGTAATAAGGCGATTGCGACAGGGATTGCGTCTATGTGGCATAAAACGTTAGGTTTGAATATTGAACTGGAGAACCAAGAATGGAAGGCGTATCTTGATTCGCGAAAAAATGGGGATTTTGATATTTTGCGCGCTTCATGGTGTGGAGACTACAATGAAGCTTCGACGTTTTTGTCGCTATTTACTTCCGATAATCATAGGAATTACGCCTTCTATTCCAACCCTGATTACGATGCCATTATAAACCAAGCGCTGTTGGAGACTGATGTGAATAAGCGCAGTCGATTATATGATAAGGCCGAACAAATGCTGTCTCGAGACATGCCTATCGCACCTATTTACTATTATATGCAGGCTCGATTAGTCAGGCCAAATATTGGTGGAGTGCCACAACACAACGCCGAAGGGCGCATCTATTCCAAAGATCTCTATATTATGGATCTAGCAAAGTAAGTTATTAACAAAAAGGTCACTATGATGTGGCCTTTTTGTATGATATTGGAAACTATTAAGGTTTTAATCCTATGTTTAATGATGAGCAAACTTAGGAACTACATCAGTGCAAGAATTCATTAACGCTATCATTCGCTTTCCTAAAACCATTGCAGCATTGCTGTTAATTGTTACCTTAGGCGCGGCCTATTACGGGCAGATGCACTTTGCTATGAATGCTGACTTGAGTCATCTGGTAAAGCAAGAAGGTGCTTGGCGAGATAATTTGAATGCGCTAGACGACGCTTTTCCGCAATCAGCCAATGTGCTGGTGGTTGTGTCAGGAGCAGAGCAACAGCAAACGCGAAAAGTTGCCACTGAGTTAGCCAATGCCTTTGAGAAACAAGCGTTGTTTGGGTCGGTGTTTGCGCCGGTTACCTATACTTGGTTTGATAAATACGCACTGGGGTTTTTATCTGAACCAGAGTTTGCCGCCTTGGCAGATAATGCAGCTTTGTTAGTGCCTGGTCTAGTGACGGCTTCAAAGGCTAGCTCTTTGAATAGATACTTAGGTGCACTTGATAGCAAGCTTAGTGCTAACGAGCTCGACGCTGAACAGGTTAAAACCTTACTTACCCCTTTAGTTTCCAGCCTTAATGGGCAAAATGTTACCCTCGATAAGCTGATTCAGCGAAATCCCTCTCAGCCTAAAGGCTATGTGATTGCCTTAAGCGCTAATGAGGACTTTTCACAAACCACGCCAAACAAAATCATCATTGAAACTGTTCGCTCTGTGATTGATGCCAGCGATATACCGCAACACATAAACGTAAATATAACCGGACAAGCCGCTCTTGATTACGATGAAATTCAGGATGCAAGCCAAAGTGTTGCTGTGGCGGGCGCAGTGTCATTATTTAGTTTGGTGTGTATTTTAGCAGTCGGGATCCGCTCTTTACGTATTATATTGGCCAGTTATATTGCGGTTATGGTTGGTTTAATATGGACCTTTGCCGCTGGGTTGCTGCTTATTGGCAGCTTTAACACCATTTCAATTGTGTTTATGGTGATATTTATTGGCTTAGGGGTCGATTTTGCAGTTCACCTTAGTCTGCATATCTATGAGCAGCGTCTGAGAGGGTATGATAATCAAAAAAGTTTGGTGCAGGCATTATCACATTGCATTTCCCCCCTTGGGTTATGTGCGCTGTCTTCGGCAATCGGCTTTCTTAGTTTTTACCCCACAGCTTATACTGGGTTGGGGGAGTTAGGCGTTATCTCGGCATCTGGAATGGCGCTAGGCTTGATAGCCACCTTCATTGTTATTCCTTTGTTTTTTCAGCTATTTGGTTATCCAAAAGTTAAGTTACAAAATGCAAAGCGCAGTAAGTTTGCTCTTGCATTGGGGGATATGTTAGCTCGATATGAAATGAGGATTATCGTATTAACTGTATTTGCAGCGCTGGTCACTGGTGTTGTTGCGACTAAATTTCGATTTGATTTTTCAACCTTAGTACTGAAAAATCCAGATTCTGAATCGGTACAGACCTTACAATGGCTTCAAGATAATCAATTAGGCTCTAGCTATCAGCTATATATGTTGGCTAAGGATGAGCAGCAAGCGCAACAATGGCAGCAACAATTCAATCAAATGCCAGAGGTATCAACTGCGGTTACCGCGCATAATTTTATACCTAGCCAATATCAAGCGCGTGTTCAAACCTTACATAAACTGATGTCGATGCCTCAATCGAATGCCTCCTCTATGCCATTAGAGGATTTCGTTACTAAGTACGGGTCATACCTTAAAGTTTTAGGGTTGAATGCTATGGATGAAGTGAACCATCAAGCAGTGCTTGAACGACTGACTTACTCATTGCCTTTACTAGAACAAGCTAGCCGTGTTGTGCCACCTACGATGAGCCAATTACCTAGGTCGATTTACAATCGTTATATTTCGAAAAGTGGCGAATGGCTAGTGTCGGTGTCACCGTCTGGAGATATGCGCAATGTTGTTGAACTAGACGCGTTTATTGAGGCTGTACAAAGCGTTGTGCCAAAGGCAACCGGAAGGGCAGTCGCAGAGCAGCAGGTAGGGCGAATCATTGTAAAGGCATTTTATACAGCGATTGCTCTTTCTATCGCTGGCATAAGCGTAATTTTGCTATTTACGGTACGCTATAAGCTAGATATTTTATTTATATTTATACCACTACTTTTAACCACCACCACAACGTTATCCATCACACATTGGTTTGGACAGTCCTTGAATATGGCCAATATTATCGTGGTCCCTTTGATATTTGGTTTAGGGGTGGATAATGGCATTCATATAGTCAAACGATATCGCCACGAACAGACCATGACCCGCTTTTTCTCATCATCAACGCCCAAGGCAACCTTAATTAGTTGCTTCACCACAATTGCCACATTTGGGGCGTTAATGTTAACCGATCACCAAGGGATGTACTCCATTGGGCTTTTGCTAACGATTGCGCTGACGGCAGTATTGTGTTTTAGCTTGCTCATTCTGCCGGCGTTTTTACATCGTTTCGAGCCAAGCCGATAGTAGGTTGGAAGTAAGGCACAAATACCCAGTGCGTATTTGTGCCTTACTAGTAAGTTAGCGCACGTAACTTATCTTCTGCGTTTTGGCTTTGCAGGCTTACCTTGATATGAGCCTTTTGCAGCTGGCTTATTATTACCCTGAGTATTGCCTGAGTTTTTTTGTCCTTGCTTATCGCTGTTTTGACTGGTGCCATTGGGCTTGTTTTTATTCGGTCGCGGATTGGATTTCGGATTGCGAATATCAGGTTGGTTTTTGGTGTGCTTGGTTGCAAAGCGATTAGCACCATGACGCCCTGATTTACGGCGTTGAGCTGGGGTTGATTTATCTTGATCTTCTTCAGGTACAAGACAACCGGGCTTATCCCCGATAAGGTATTTTTTGCCCATTGCAATCAGTGCTTCACGAATTAAAGGCCAGTTTGCCGGATCGTGATAACGAAGTAGTGCTTTGTGTAAGCGGCGCTGACGCTCACCTTTAGCAACCGGTACATCTTCACGTTGTTTATATTTAACGCGTTTTAGTGGATTGGTTTCTGAGTAATACATCGCGGTAGCGTTACACATTGGCGATGGATAAAAGTTCTGTACCTGATCACACTCAAAATCATTCGACTTGAGCCACATTGCTAGGTTAAGCATGTCTTCATCTTCAGTCCCTGGATGGGCCGAGATAAAATATGGGATAAGATATTGTTTTTTACCCGCTTCTTTGGAGAATTTTTCAAACATCTCTTTAAAGCGGTCATAGGTGCCCATACCGGGCTTCATCATCTTATCTAGAGGGCCTTTTTCAGTATGCTCTGGTGCAATCTTTAGATAGCCACCTACGTGATGGGTAACGAGCTCTTTAACATACTCCGGAGATTCAATCGCTAAATCATAACGAACACCGGAGGCTATCAATACTTTTTTGATGCCTTTAACTTTACGCGCTGCGCGGTAAAGATCGATAGTATGTCTATGGTCAGTATTGAGTTTGCTACAGATCCCAGGAAATACACAAGATGGTCGGCGGCAGGTTTCTTCGGCTTTTGGAACGCTACAGCCAAGGCGATACATGTTGGCACTAGGCCCTCCGAGATCAGAGATTGTGCCTGTAAAACCAGGCACTTTACGCTTAATATCTTCTAGCTCTTCTAAGATGGATTCTTGAGAACGATTCTGAATAATACGCCCTTCGTGCTCTGTAATTGAACAGAATGAACAACCACCAAAACAGCCACGCATGATGTTAACTGAGGTCTTAATCATTTCGTATGCGGGTATTTTGGCTTTGCCATAACCAGGATGCGGTACGCGAGCAAAAGGAAGCCCAAATACATAATCCATCTCTTCTGTAGACAGAGGAATAGGGGGCTGATTGACCCACAACTCACGGTCACCATGTTTTTGTATCAATGCTCTTCCCGAATAAGGATTGGTTTCGAGATGCATAATACGGCTGGCGTGAGCGTAAAGAATACGGTCATTTCTTAATTTTTCGAACGATGGCAGTCGCACCACGGAGTTTTCTGCATCGTGGCGCGTAGTACGAGCAATTGCGGGTTTAATTTCCACAACTTCTGCTTGATCGCTTGCTTTATCGGTACATGAATCATCGACTATATACGGATTGATAGGAACAAAGGCTTTACCTGGTTTTTCAATTCGGCTGGAATCGATTACCTTGTAGCGCTGTGGAACCTCAATAAGGTTGACCGCAGTACCACGAATGTTGGTTAGATCGGCCATTTGTTCACCGTCTGCCAAACGATGAGCAACTTCAATCAATGCACGTTCGGCGTTACCAAATAACAGTAAGTCGGCTTTAGCATCGAATAATACTGAGCGTCTTACTTTATCTGACCAGTAATCATAGTGCGCGATTCGGCGTAGGCTGCCTTCAATACCACCTAATACAATAGGCACTTCTTTATAGGCTTCTTTACAACGCTGAGAATAGACGAGAGTAGCACGGTCTGGTCGCTTGCCACCTTCGTTATTTGGGGTATAGGCGTCATCGTGGCGCAATTTACGATCAGAGGTATAACGGTTGATCATTGAGTCCATGTTGCCTGCGGTAATACCAAAGAATAGGTTTGGTTTACCGAGTGTCATAAAGTCGTCTTTATTGTTCCATTTAGGCTGGGCAATGATCCCAACTCGAAATCCTTGTGCCTCAAGAAGGCGACCAATAATAGCCATTCCAAAGCTTGGATGGTCAACGTAAGCATCGCCGGTAACAATAATAATGTCACAACTGTCCCAACCTAATGCGTCCATCTCCTTACGAGTTGTCGGTAGAAATGGTGCGATGCCGAAGCACTCAGCCCAATATTTTTTGTGCTGATGGATTGGAGTAATAGTGTTGTGCATTTTTTGACCTCTATAAGCAAGCGGGGCATTATACCGATTTGTGCGTATCACTGCTAGCCATTCTATCTCTAGGTCATGATTGCTTTTCCTATGTAGCCAATAAAATAAGCAAAGATAGATTGCATTGCTCAATTATGCCTATTGATGCAGTAACATAATTGAAGTTGTGACAAATATCACGTTTATTGCCGTGCAGCAGTGCGCCAATTAGGGGAATAATTATGAAAAAATTAGGTATCGTAGCGGTATTAGTAGCAGGGACTCTTCTTGCAGGTTGTGATGCAGATGGCACCAAAGATGCGACTAAAGATATCAGCGTGTTTGCCAATAAGGTTTCGGTTGGTGCACAAATTGATGCAATAAAGCCGAATGGTCGTGATGCTTCTGCGAAGTTTGAAAGTAGCACTTGTTACGTATTCCCTGATGCAGCTAAGCGTGCAGTAGTAGTGGGTATTACAGACGCTGATAAATTAAGTACTACCAATAAGCTGGTTGATACAGGTGCTGACTGTAATGCGTTTAAAAACGATACAAATTTAGAAGAATACACTATTGGTTTTAACCAAGATGATTCCGTTCAATTTTTCACTCGTATTTACTCAAATATGAAGATTGCTCAGGAGTACACCTCGTCACAAGGCATTGAAGGCGGATATGGCGTTATTGCTATCCGTCAAAATATTCCTGATGATGCGACTCATCAAGTGGAATATATTATCCGTCAGGTTGATAAAAAAATTGAGGTTGGGAAAAGTACCGTATTAACTAAGTCTGAACCAAACTTCACACGTTCAGCAGACAGTACTCGTACCTTTGATAACCTGAAAGATCTTAAAGATCACAACGCCTTGCCAGCTCTTGCTATTCAGAGAGTTAAGATCAGTAGTGATTTCACAGATAGAGTGTCAGATATCTAATTGTTATTTTTCTATAAAGCAGCGATATATTCGCTGCTTTTTTTTTGGATTTAATTTGACGATTTCTCTATAAAGCAGGCCATGCACAGAAATCTGACTTTTCTATTTAACTCAAAGGTTTAACACAATCTAAGAATAGGTATACTGATAAGTAATTACGCTCATATGATAAGGAAAGGAGTGCCTTAATTATGAACACCACTTGTTGTAAATCCTTTGCTATTGCCTGTTCTATTGTTTCTTTTGATAGCATAGCCACCACATTTACCGATCCTATTGATGGGATGCTGGATATGGGGGAATACTTAGCCGAAAACGCGTATGGATTTTTGCCTATCCCCATTATTATCACTGAACCTGCGATTGGCTATGGCGGTGGGTTTGCGGGTATGTTTTTACACGAAACAGAAACTCAACGAGAAAACCGTAAGCAGCTTGCGCTGCAATCATTGGAAGGTGGTGCGCAACTTATTCCACCGGCGGTTACCATTGCAGGAGGCGCGGCAACCGAGAATGGAACCTGGTTTGCGCTCATAGGGCATCGACGCGTTTGGAAAGAAGACAGTATTCGCTATCTCGGCGGAATAGGGGCTGGTAAGGCAGTCATGGACTTTTATCCCTTCGCCAACGCTGCTGGTGATATAAAGAACCTTGGCTTACAGATAGAGACTGAAGGCGTAGGGGGTATACAGAAGCTGCAATTTCGGATACCGGATACCTCATTATTTCTTGGGGTTCAGCAATTCTACGCTAATAGTGAGGTGCATGTGGGCAGCATTGTCCCTGAGCCGATTAAGGTTAATAAATCAACGACGTCAGGCTTGGGTGTCAATCTTGAATATGATGCAAAAAACAGCTTTTTTTTCCCCACTTCTGGTTGGGACCTAAACCTAGAATATCTATGGTTTAGAGATGGTATCGGTAGTGACAATGATTACGATACCCTTTTGCTTGAGAGTTCAGCGTATATCCCTTTAGCCGATAACTGGACCCTGGCCTTCGGTGTTGAGTATAACTCCTTAACCACAGACGAAGTGCGCTTGCCGCCATTAGCATACCCCGATATCTCTTTAAGGGGCATCCCAGTTAACCGCTATCAAGGTAATTATACGAGTGCCTATCAATCACAGGTTATGTGGCAGGTTACACCGCGTTGGAATGTATCGCTATTTGCTGGGGTTGGTGGAGCGAGCGGGATAGGTCGTGCCAGTGAGGGAGCATCACAAATGTTCGATAATCTGCACTATGCCTATGGAGCTGGCTTTCGTTACATGATTGCTCGTCGTTATGGTCTGCATTACGGAATGGATTTCGGTTTCAGCGAAAGTGACAGTGCCTTTTATTTTAATGTCGGATCAGGCTTGTAATCCATACAGTCAAAGGTTGAGCTTAAAGTGGGCTATAGGTAAACTGCCGAGCTCACCATTTGAGGGTATTTAAAGCAATGGATTTTTATATAAGCGTTAGTCACTACATCTTGTCTCCGGCAATTGCCGTATGTTTGGCTTTGTTTATTGTGGTTCTTACTAAGGGTGAGATCTGCCCTGGACAGAGAGGGCGCTTACATAAACAGCTGATTAGTGTATTGGTTTTGCTGTTAGCCTTAGTTTTGAGTAACCCTTTGCTACTAGTGCCTGCCCTTTGTTTAGGCTGGTTTGTTTCTCAGACTAAGCGCGGAAAAACAAGAGTCGAAGGCCCTATTTGGGCACTGTGTATGGCATCAGCAACAGCGATAATTACCTCAATCATAGCGGTAGAATTCACCTCAACTATTCAATTGTCGTTCGAGTTACTCGTTTCAGTATTACTTGGCGCTGGGATAACACATCTATTAATGACCCTGGCACGAACTCGTTTACAAGCCTTCCACAGCATACTTCCTATTGCAGGTGTGATAAGTGTGATGCTATTGGTCTTAATAGTGCTATTGCAGTCATATTCGTATTTACAAGGACAAACTGAGCAGGTAGTGAGCGTCATAGTTCAGGCATTTCCGGTGTTGCTGATAGGTAGCGTGATTAGCTGTTGGCACCTGTTTCGTAGTATTAAACCCACCTCTATACAGTTGTTGATATCATCGCTAGCGCATTTAACCGCATGCTATTTATTGTTGCCGATTATTTACCCAATATAGAGCGATAAACTCATAAACGCGTGCACTCCGAGACCTTAATCTAGTTCACCGCCCCTCCACAGACCCCGGCCTAAAAGACTACCGGGGTGACGAAGTGTTGGGTTCAGAGATATTGAGCTGACGGAGGGATTGGCTTCCCACCGATACATCGCTACACCGACTCATTGACTCATCGATTCACCGATTCACCGATTCACAACTACACCCCAACCCCGTCCTCCCCGCGCAGGCGGGGATCTGTAGTCTCTCAAACCTAAATCAAGCACACAGCATTCATTGATTTCCGCGCCCCCACAGACCCCGGCCTAAAAGACTACCGGGGTGACGAAGTGTTGGCTTTCGAGATATTGAGCCGACGAGGGATTGGCTTCCCACCGCTACACCGATACATCGCTACACCGATACATCGCTACACCGATTCATCGATTCACAACTACACCCCAACTCCGTCCTCCCCGCGCAGGCGGGGATCTGTAGTCTCTCAAACCTAAATCAAGCACACAGCATTCATTGATTACCGCGCCCCCACAGACCCCGGCCTAAAAGACTACCGGGGTGACGAAGTGTTGGGTTTCGAGATACTGAGCCGACGAGGGATTGGCTTCCCACCGATACATCGCTACATCGCTACACCGATTCATCGATTCACAACTACACCCCAACCCCGTCCTCCCCGCGCAGGCGGGGATCTGTAGTCTCTCAAACCCTAAATCAAGCACACAGCATTCATTGATATCCGCGCCCCCACAGACCCCGGCCTAAAAGACTACCGGGGTGACGAAGTGTTGGCTTTCGAGATATTGAGCCGACGAGGGATTGGCTTCCCACCGATACATAGATTCACCGCTACACCGCTACACAGACTCACCATTTCATCCCCACAATCCTCCCCAAAACATGCAAACTTCCACGTTTCAAACTACTCTTTTAAAAGAGTCAGTGATAAAAGAGGTAGGCAATGGATTTGAGTAATTTAAAAAACTGGGATGGCAATATTTTGCTGGGTATTGTTAATGAAAAGCTTAGGCTTGAGTGTGACAGTGTAGAAGAACTGGCTAGCGTGTATGACTTAGACGTGACGGTTTTAGCAGATAAGTTGGGGCATGTGGGCTTTACCTATGACCCGTTGACTAATCAGTTTAAGTCGCATCAATTTTAACGTTAACAATGCATTTAAAGAGTAAAATGCCCGCAATAAGCGGGCATTTTTAATATTAGATAGCTAAATCTTATTAGAACAAGAAGCGGGTAGTTAGCATGAACTGATCACCATAAAAGTCATTCAGTTTCCCTGCTAAGCCAATGGAGAATAGCTCGGTTGCGTGGAATCGACCATAGGCGCTACCAATCCAGTCATCACGGCCATCCATAGTCACGTAACCTACGTCACCACCGACTTCGAACTGTGGACCTAACCATTGACGCCAACCTAGGTTTACTTCCATACCTACTTTGGTGTCCATTCTACGGTTATCGGCAACGCGAGCTAGCATTTGTCCGGTGATGTCCGCCCAGTTAGTTACTGGTGCATGGAAACCTAGACCGGTACGAAGTAAGAAATCGCTATCGAATTCTGAATCAGCTGTGGCAACAAAGTGGGCATTGGGGTGTATAGATTTATTAAAACCTGCACCAAAGGTTAGTGGCGCCATGCCAATTCGAGCTTCAAAATAATCGTAGTTAAAGTTGCTCATTACGTTTGGATTTTCGGCAAACGCTGTCCCTGAAAAAGTGGCTGCAACGGCAAGAGCAGCACAAGTTAGTTTACGCATAGTCGTTAAAAAACCTTCGGTGAATCTTATGGTTAGTGCTCAATATTAAAGGAACGCAATCGATAGCTCCACTAAAACAGACCTGTAGAAAAGACAATTTTTCGTTAATTTACGCTACCGCACATTATATGCTGAATTATTCGCCAAACTGAGTGCGTTTTTCCGCCATCGCTTGTAGGATCTGCCGACTATCAAGGTAGGTCACCCACTGCATTGGATTATTTGTATGTGCAATAACGTAGTCCGTTAGGTGTTGTTTTACCGTTTGTTGTAGTAGCTCAACCTGCCAAGGCTTGGCGATATAGAAATCTAAGCAGTGGTTGTTTACGGCTTGAATAGTATCTTCAAGATCGGCTTGTCCCGTGACTAAGATTTTTTTTGAATTGCGAGTGTCTGGGTTCTGATTTAGCTCAATTAGAAAGGGAATTCCAGACTCTTCAGGCATGATGTGATCACATAAAATCAAAGCCAGTGGTGTAGATTCACTTAGATACTCATCGATAACGTCTCGTGCCTCTGCAACCGATTCTGCTGCTTCAATTTCACAAAATGGAGAAAATGGCTCAAGATCTCGGATTACGCTGTCTAACACATCGCGTTCGTCATCGACACAAAGTAGTAGTAGTTTTTGCATAATATCTCTCGTATTTATTGCATTTGGTAGGGGATGATTACACTCATCGTCGTGCCACTGTTTTTAGCTGAGCGCACAGTAATTTCTCCTTGATGCCGATGGATAATCTGTTGGCAGACAGATAGACCAATTCCTAATCCAAAATCGCCCTCAGTTTTCGTGGTGTAATTGAGATCGAAGATTCGCTGTTGTAAATCAGAATCGATACCACAACCAGAGTCTGCAAACGAAACCGCTATATGGCTATTTTTAATCAACCGCGTCGAGACAACCAGTTTCCCTTTTTCTGGCATTGCATCTAAGGCATTGGCAACAAGGTTGGTCCAAACTTGCTGCAAGGCAATAGGTTGACAGGATATGGCTGGAATATCTTGGTAGTCTCTGACCACGGTAAGTTTTTTTAGCCGATTTTCAAATATAACTAAGGTGTCTTCTATGCCCTCGTGGATGTCGACCGTTTGTATTGATTCTTCATCGGAGCGAGCGTAGCTCTTTAAGCTTTTTACCATGTTTGCAATACGTCGCGAGCAAACATCTATTGAACGCAATGTTGTGCCACAGGTATGAAAATGCTCCAATTCAGAGATGAGTTTAGGTAAAGGATATTCCGTATTGCTGAGTGTTTGCAGCTGTTGTTGCAACCCCATAGCAACGACTTGTTTTGCTATTTTTTTGTCTGGAATAGTCTCAGAGAGCGCCTTGGCTTGGCGCCGTATTTCTGCAGTTGGAATAGGGTTAGATTGCAGAGCACGGTGCAGTACTTGATTGCCTAACGCCAGACTGATGGGGTTGAATGTGTTGGTTTGTCGAGAAAACTCCTGCTTTAAAGTATCAGAGCTACGCAAAATGGCTGCAATCGGATTGTTGAGTTCGTGAGCGACACCGGCAACCAACTGGCCTAAAACCACCATTTTTTCATTTTCAACCAGTTGAGCTTGGGCAGCTGCTAAGGATTCATAGGTATGCTCTAGGCGCATTTTAGTATTGATGCTTCTTTGCAGGCGTCGATTAGCATGTCGAAGCAAAAGATTGGTAAACAAAGGTAGGATAGCGCTGTTTGAATGCATCACCTTAGTAAAGGTTTGTTTGCTTAGCTTTATTACACGAGTTGCTGAGTAGGTAATGGCCGTTGAAAAAGACTTTTCACCGGTTACAAATGACATTCCGCCTATGATCCCGCCTTTACCGTGGCGGGTTACCTCGCGGCTCTTATTGTGTTCATCTTTTTTATAAAGTGCTATCTCGCCGTCAATAATAAACCATAAAAATTCATTGCTTTCCCCTTCTTTAGTCAACAGGTGGGAGGGGGAGTATTGGCGCAGTGCTCGGGTTTCGTCGCCCTTAGAAAAGAAATCTTGTAATGCAGAGCATACTTTTTCTGATAGTTCTTCATCGCTGATTGAGTGGTAATCTTTAATGAAATTCTGTCGATAATCATGAATTCGCCTATCAATATGGGCGCGTATGATTCGTTGGCTATCAAGCACTGACCCGAAAGATAACCAGTCTAGTTTAGGTATATCTAAGATGTAATGGGTAAGCTCTTTGCGAACGATAGTGATAGCTTCGTCGATATCAATTGGTTTGGTAAAGCAGTGATCAAGTCGCCCTTGGTTTACTGCAGTAAGGATAGTGGCGAGTTGAGTGGGTTCACATAGCAACAGTTTTCTGGCTTTGGATTGATGCTGCTCAAGCTCAACTAGCAGTTCTGCAGCTTGGGTTGATTTTGACTGGGATGCAATGATAAGGGCAAGGTGATCACCATTTTGCTGGATTTTTGTCAGCTCTTGGGTTGCCGATGTTTGGTCTTTAACAAAGCGGAGCGAGAACTTTTTAGCAAAGCCATTAAGTACCCATTGCAGTGCTTGCAATGATTTTGGGTCACTTTCAATACAAAGTATGCAATGTTGAGCCATAATTACCCCAATATTTTTAGATACCCTAGCAATTTAATAGCACACTGTATGAGAGGTGGTTAGTGTTCCTTTAAACTACTCAAAAAAATGGTAAAAAGACTGATTTATCTCAATATTTTGAGTTGGTTTCTGTACAATGTTCATAGAAGTTAGTGACGGATTCTAGAGTTCAAATCTCAAGTTAACCTTTTAATCATCCATTATCGGGCACAGCTTAATGCTGAGGTCGATTACCAAAAATTAGAAAGAGAACTATGCGACAAATTAAATCGATTGCCGCGGTAGGTGGTGCAGTAGCACTTATCGGTATCTGGCCTCTTGCAGTTGGCCAAATTGGTCAAACCGTATTTACTGATGCGATTCAACATGCAGCTAACCCTGACATTAAAGTAGAGCTAGTGCAATACGATAGAGGCTACCTAACCTCAAAGGCGACTACCCGCATGGTGGTGGTTGACCCTCAGCTTAAGGCTGAACTGACTGCCAATAAATTACCAACTAGTATAGTTCTAAAGCATGATATATCTCATGGGATATTTAGCCTAACCGGACAAACTCACCTTGAAGGTCACCCGCAGTTGATGCTAACCACGCAAACTCAACTCAATGGGAACACTGAATTTCACTCGGATATTCCGGCTCAACAGTTTGACTTTACAGATAATGGACTTGACGCCCTTGTGGTGGGAAATTCCAAGCTTAACGGCTCAATTTCGGTACTTGGTAAACTAGATTATGAAATAAGTGTCGCCAATATAGAGTTGGATTATAAAGATGGCATGGTTATGTCATTCAATGGCTTATCTAGTCAAGGGGAAGGTGCCTTTGAACAAGGTATGTGGCTTGGCGAGCAGACTTCTGGTATCGATGGATTTCTTCTAAGTGACTCTGAGCGCGTTAGTATTGCAGAATTGTCGGGTATGAAGTATCACTTACAAACGACAGAAGATAAACAAAGCAACACGTTACAAGGCCAATATCACCTTACATTTGATGAATTACACAATGCAGACGGTGAAGCAAAGAACCTTGATTTGCAATTTGATGCCACTGGCTTTAATAAAGACGCGTTCGTTGCACTATCCGATATGTATAAGAACAGCCCTGTATGGACTGATCAAGATACGGTGCAAGCGTTACCTCACCTCGATGATTTTTTAAAAACGGGCTTCAAATTATCCTTGAAAAACTTTAGTGTGGATATTGATATGGGCCACTTTAAGTCAAGCTGGGATCTTAACTTACCCGCAAATAAAGATTCATCGACACAAGATGTGTTGAAGCTGATTGATCATCTCGATGGAGATATGCATGCATTTGTATCGAGCGACTTAGTACTTGCATATCCATACATCCAGCAGAACCTTGACGAATTGATGATTATGGAAATCGCGACTAAGACTGATGAAGGCTATGAGTTAAACATCCAGCTTAAAGATGGCAAGCTGATGTTTTCAAATGGAAAAGCGGTACCAGTCATGTCAGCTGTATTGCCAATATTCATGCAAAAACATTAATTTGAAAAATATTGCATATCAACAAACGGTCCAATAGGGCCGTTTTTTATGTTTGTTAGAAATGATACTTATATCTTGTTTCTAGCTGAGTTATAGTCAAAATAGTAGCTAAGTAATTCAGGAGTAGAGAGAACAAATGGAAGCGGTCTACAATTTTAGTGCAGGGCCAGCAGCCCTACCAAAAGCAGTTATGGAATTAGCTCAGCAGGAGTTTGTTGATTGGAATGGGCTTGGGCGTTCGGTTATGGAAATCAGCCATCGCAGCAAAGAGTTTATTGCCGTTGCAAATCAGGCTGAACAAGACCTTCGCGATTTATTGGCTATCCCTGATAATTATAAGGTTCTATTTTGCCAAGGCGGAGCGCGAGCTCAATTTTCGGCTATTCCGTTAAATCTATTGGGTGATAAGAACAAAGCAAGCTATATCGATGCAGGTTATTGGGCAGTGAGTGCTATTGATGAAGCGAACAAATACTGTGACGTACAGGTATTTCAAGCAACCACCGAAATCGATGGGAAACTCGCTGTAGTACCCGCATCAGAGTGGGAAATTGATCCCCAAGCCGCTTATGTACACTATTGCCCTAATGAGACTATCGATGGCATTGAGATCAATGACATACCACAGACTACGCTTCCAATCGTAGCGGATATGTCATCTACGGTTTTATCGCGCAAGATTGATGTGAGCAAATTCGGTGTGATTTATGCGGGGGCTCAAAAAAATGTTGGGCCTGCTGGTATCACAATTGCGATTGTACGCGATGATTTATTAGGACTTGCAAGCAAGGTTTTACCAAGCACGCTGAGCTATAAGCTGTTAGCTGACAAAGACTCTATGTATAACACGCCGCCCACTTATGCTTGGTATCTATCTGGTTTAGTCTTTAAGTGGTTAAAGTCTATCGGTGGCGTTGAAGAGATAGAGAAACGTAACCGTCGTAAAGCAGCTGCGTTATACAAAGCAATCGACGACTCAAGTTTTTATAAAAACAATGTGCATGCGGACAACCGTTCATTAATGAATGTACCTTTTCAACTGGCTAAACCTGAGCTTGATTCCCTGTTTCTTGAACAGGCTGAAGCTAAGGGCTTAAAGGCTTTAAAGGGGCACAGAGCTGTAGGTGGTATGCGTGCATCCATTTATAATGCAATGCCTGAGGAAGGTGTTCAAGCCTTGATTAAATTTATGCATGAGTTTGAAAGCAAACACGCATAGACTTTGTATTTAAGGTTATAGGGCTCATTAGAGCCCTTTTTTTATGGGGTAGTTTTTAATTAATGCTTGCTGTAAAAACTGTTTAAGTTGTTTAAATATGGTGCTGTATTGCGACTTATCGGTGAACACGAGATATAACGGCGCGTCTTCTCCTACCCAGTCCGGTGCGACCTTAACTAAACGTCCACTTTGTAGGTCTTGATAAATATCGATTATCGATTTGTACGCAATTCCATAGCCATCAATTGCCCATTGATGAACTAAGTGCCCATCACTAGATTTACGCCTGCCTTTAACCTTAACTGATTGTGTTTGCTTGCTTTTATGGTGTGTAAATTGCCATTGATCATGCCATTTGTCGTGTAAAGTGAAGCAGAGACACTGATGCTCTACAAGCTGCTCAGGGGTGGTAATGGACGAATGTTGCTTGAGATATGCAGGTGAAGCGCACAATGTTCGGTAGTTATTTCTAAATAGTGGCATGGCAACCATGCTTGAGTCTTCTGGCTCGCCGATTCGAATGGCGAGATCTACGTTTTGCCGATATAGGTCAGCATGCCCGTCGGTAAGGTGTAATTGAATACTAACCTTGGGATGCAATTGCATAAATTGATCAATTAACCGAACCAATACTCCTCTACCAGTATCAGAGGGCATAGAGAGGCTAATCGTCCCTCGCAATTCGGTGTCATCTTGCTTGAGCTCATCAATACCTTGTTCAAATATACTTAGGCCCAATTGGCAACGCGGAAGAAATTGCTCTCCTTGGGGCGAGAGTCGCAGCTTGCGAGTAGAGCGAATAAATAGCGGCACACCTAATTCAGTTTCTAAGCGCTGTATTGTTCGACTCACTGCGGCTGGGGTCTGATTTAAACTTCTTGCCGCAGCTGACAGGCTGCCAAGTTTGGCGGTTTCTAAAAACACGCGAACGTCATGCAAAGATTTCATTATTAACCATTTGTAATAAGTGTTTTGTTATAGATGCTGTTTTTAAACTTTTATTCACTAATTACAATGATACTCGTATTTTACAACCTTGTAACCTTACAACCTTGGAGAGACCGGATGAAAGCGATTGGATACCTAACAAATTTACCGATTAATGACGCTCAATCTCTTATGGATATTGAGATTGATAAACCTAGCGCCAGTGGGCGTGATGTATTGGTGCAAGTGGAGTCAATTTCAGTAAACCCTGTAGATACTAAAATACGTGCCAATGTTGCCCCACAGAGCGGCTATAAAGTCATTGGTTGGGATGCCGTCGGTAGTGTGGTAGAAGTCGGTGATGCAAGTTCACTATTTAAGGTTGGAGATAAGGTATGGTATGCCGGCGATTTAACCCGCTCAGGTAGCAATGCTGAATTTCAATTAGTCGATGAAAGAATTGTCAGTCACGCGCCAAATTCATTGAGTAATGCAGAGGCTGCCGCGT
Source organism: Vibrio gallicus (assembly GCF_024346875.1). Classification (NCBI taxonomy): domain Bacteria; kingdom Pseudomonadati; phylum Pseudomonadota; class Gammaproteobacteria; order Vibrionales; family Vibrionaceae; genus Vibrio; species Vibrio gallicus. The sequence continues at coordinate 1,378,237 of NZ_AP024871.1, read as the reverse complement.
TGCCACTTACGACCTTAACCGCGTGGGAAATGTTGTTTGACCGCTTACAGGTTAGTGGAGATAAACGCATTCTAATTATCGGCGCTGCTGGTGGAGTAGGGTCAATTATGGTTCAGCTTGCCAAGAAACTAACCAAGCTGCATGTGATAGCAACCGCCAGTCGTCCAGAATCTGTACAGTGGTTAAAAGAGCTTGGAGCGGACCAAGTGATTGACCACCACCAATCATTGTCTGAGCAGCTTGGCGGTGAGAATTGCGTGGATTATATCGTTAGCCTAAATAATACCCAGCAGCATTTAGCCCAGGTGTACAAGATTATTAAACCTCAAGGTAAATTTGGTCTAATTGATGACCCATCTAGCTTTGATATCATGCCGTTTAAGCGCAAAAGTGTGTCGGTGCATTGGGAGTTCATGTATACCCGTTCCATGTTCGAAACGTCAGATATGCAGCAGCAGCACGTTATCTTGGATAAGGTTGCTAACATGATAGACGCGGGACAAATTAAGACGACCCTCGGTGAACATTTTGGAACCATTAATGCGCAGAATTTAAAGCGCGCACACGGCTTGCTTGAGTCTATGCAGGCACGTGGAAAGATTGTTTTAGAAGGGTTCTAGCTTAGTTTGTGGTGAGCCTTGATTAAATGAAAGGGCTTCCTTTGAGGTAGCCCCTTTTGTTTACGCTTTAAGCTTAATTTCCGGTAGCTAACTTAGCAAATGCCGCTAAGGCGTTAGATACCTTGCCTATAACTTTATCGCACCCCTGAATGTTGTGACGCTCTACTAAGTAGCTAGGGTCGTTATAGCTCAGCCATACATCGCCTTGTGCGTCTTGATAGATAAGCGCTTTCTGAGGCAGGTCAATCGCGACTGTCTGCTCACATTTCATCAAAGGCGAGCCCACTTTTGGGTTACCAAAGATAAACAGCTGCGTAGGACGCAATGCAATATCGACCCCTTGCGCGCCTTTAGCGTGATCAATACGCGCAAATATATTCATGCCTTTATCGGTAAGTACATTTTGCAAATTGTTAGCGGTGGTAGCCACATCGTACTGGCTTTTTACCTGTATCAGGCCTGAGACATCAGCAAATGCAAGCGTGGTAAAGCTTAGAGATAAAAGCGCCCCTGCGATGAGTTTTATCATAATTTACTCCATATTTAACTGTTATATATTGTTATTTGGTCATGCATGGTCGGCTTGTAGAAATTGTTACAAGCTATAGAGGCAGAGTATAAGTCAGCGAATACAATAACGCCGAGCTAAAGCTCGGCGTTATTCATAGGTGCTTACATATTAGGTAAGGGATTGATGTAATTGATAGTAGCGCTGCTTTTGTTGTAAAAGTTTGCGGTGATTTCCCTGCTCGGCAATCTCACCTTGCTCTAGAACCACAATATGATCCATCTTTTCTAACCCAACTAAGCGATGAGTGACAAACAACACCGTTTTATGCTGATAATGGGCCTCTAAAAGCTCAATAATTTGCGCCTCGGTATTCTTGTCTAGTCCTTCAGTTGGCTCATCGAGCAGTAGGATAGGGGCATTGTGTAATAAGCCTCTTGCAATACCAATCCTACGGCGTTCCCCCCCAGAGAGCTGACGACCACCTTCACCGAGCCACTGATCGAGTGCTTGTTTTTCAAGTAGATGTCCAAGACCTACATTGACAAGAGTCGTGCTTAGTTGCTTATCATCAGCAGTGTCATCCGCAATTAGCAGGTTGTCGCGTAAGGTACCATTTAAGATATCAACTCGCTGACTAACCACAGAAATAAGGGTGCGAAGTTGCGCCTCATCAAAGCTTGCAATTGGTCTACCACCAATCAATACCTCACCGTTGAGGGTATCCCAAAAGCGATTCAACAATTGTAATAGAGTCGATTTTCCGCTACCCGTTTTGCCCAGTATTGCAACCTTGCTGCCTCCTGAGATATTGAGTGACAGCTGAGTGATAACTCGCTTTTTACCATCGTAGGCGAAATCAACCTGCTTGAAGTCGATGGCAGGGGCGGGATCAATAGCCAGCGGTTGGCTGCGCTGTGGAAAAGTAACTTCAGGCTCGGCGGCAATGATCTCATTTAATCGTCTGGCTGAAGAGAGCGTCTGTCCAAGGTATTGAAATGCACCTGCAATAGGCATTAATAACTCGACACTTGCTAATGTTGCAAATACGACAAGCGCAATCATAGGGCTTGGCTGTGAGCCACCAATTCCGTCTGCTGAAAGCCATAAGATGAGGAGTAATGTAAATCCGTTAGCGAGTAATAGTAAGCTATTGGCTAATCCGCTGATGTGAGCATTAACGGCTTGGTTTTTCATTAACGCAAATTGGGCATCATAGATTTTTTGTCGGTAGCGATTTTCAGCCCCAAATAATAACAGTTCACTATGACCCGATATCCAGTCTAGCGCACGAATACGTAGCTGTGCGCGGTGGACGGTTAAACGCTCGCCGTTATGTTTACCCAATTTATAAAAGATAATTGGCCAGCTTAACACCAAAAATAGCAGTATGCCGGCTAGGGTTAGACCCACTGTTGGGTCAAACAACGCAATAAAACCGCCGAGGCAGAGAATCCCCAATACGCTTAAAATAACCGGACTAATTAGGCGAAGGTAGACGTGATCCATTGCTGAAACGTCGGCCACTAAGCGGTTAAGCAGGTCTGCATCTCTGAGATTTGCTACTCGCCCTGGCATTAAAGGGGTTAGTTTTTCAAAGAAGAATACGCGTAAGTCGGTTAATAGCTTAAAGGTCGCATTGTGTGAAACAACGCGTTCACCCCAGCGTCCAGCGGTACGCCCCATTGCCAGTCCGCGTACACCACCACCTGGCAGCATATAGTTAAAGGTTTCTCGCGCTATGGTTAAGCCTGCTACGGCTGCAGCAGAAAGAAACCAACCGGAGAGTGTCAACAGTCCGATTGAAGCAAATAGGGTGAGGAACCCAAGTAACATCCCAAGAGATAACCCAAACCAATGCTTTTTATACAGTTTTAGATAAGGCAATAAATCACGCATCGAGGTCACCTCCAGTTGAGCCTTGGTGTTGTAACATGGAGTGGAAGGTTCCATGGTCCTTGATTTGGTTAAAGTGCCCTTGCTGGGTAATTTGACCACTTTCTAATACTAGGATCTGATCCACTTGTTGCAGGTTATGCAGTTGATGGGTAACCATCAATGTGGTTTGTGAGGCGAGTACTTTTTCAAGGCTTTGATTAATAAGCTTTTCACTTTCAGCATCTAGGCTTGCAGTAGGTTCGTCTAAAATCCACAAGCGACCTTGTTGCAATATTGCCCTAGCTAAAGCGACGCGCTGCGCCTGACCTACGGACAAACCACCAGAGCGGTCAGAGATAGGGTAGTCTAGGCCAAGGTGCTGAATAAATTCATCAGCGTGGGCTTCGGAAATAGCGGTATCAATCTGCTGTTGAGTCAGTGCCTGTTGAGAGAGATTCAGGTTATCTAAAATCGAGCCATGTACCAGCAATGGGTTTTGCCCAACCCAGCTAATGCAGCGTCGATAACTGTCCATTTGCAACTGCTTTAATTCAATGCCATTGACGGTTAGTTGTCCCTGATAGGGAAGAAACCCCAACAAGGCATTTACGAGTGAGGTTTTACCAGCGCCACTTGGACCCACTAATGCAGTCTTGGTATTTGAATTTAAGGCAAAGCTGATAGGTCCGACCAATACAGTGCCATCAGGGGTGCTAACGATAAGGTCTTTAGCGACGATATTGAATGCCTTATCAGTATTTAGGGTTTTAACCTCTGAGGTTGTGCTTTTCTGTTCTATTTCAGGCGTATTTAGAAAATCAACAATGCTTTCGGCAGCGCCAACTGCTTGCTGCTTAGCATGGTAGAAGGTACCGAGGTCACGTAACGGTTGATAGAATTCAGGTGCCAGAATCAGAATAAATAAGCCGGTAAACAGAGTGACAGGCACGCCATAATGGCCAAAATTCAGCTCTCCAATAAAGCTAAACCCAAAGTAGACAGCCGTTAAAGCAATCGAAATAGAGGTGAAAAACTCAAGGATTGCTGATGATAAAAATGCAATCTTCAATACTCCCATAGTTCGTTCACGAAACACTTCAGACGCCACATGCATATGTTCTTTCTCAGCTTTAGCGCGGTCAAATAAACGAATGGTAGTCATTGCTTGCAGGCGATCGTAAAAATGGCCAGAAAGTCTTTGCAGTGCCTTAAAGTTTTTGCGGTTTGCTTCGGCTGCTTTTTTACCAACCAATGCCATAAAAAATGGGATCAGTGGCGCAGTTACTAAGAAGATGATGCCGCTGACCCAGTTTAACGGGAACACCACTACTAAAATGATCAGAGGCACAATGGCTGAGAGTGACATCTGCGGCAGATACTTGGCGTAAAAGTCCTGCATTTCCTCTACTTGCTCAATCAGCATAGTGCCCCATGCACCGGCCGATTTCCCCTTAATATGGGCAGGCCCTAAACGGTGCATCTTGTCGACAATCAGAGCTCTAATATAGGTTCTGATCTGTTCGCCACTGCGGTAGCCACAAATTTCCCGAGCCCAAGCTAAAGCACTGCGCAGTATAATTGTGATGCCTAACCCGACAAAGCAAGGGATCAATACCTCTTTATTTTGATGCTCTATAATCAAGCTATGCAATGTGTGAGCGATAAGCCAAGCCTGTGCAATTAACACTACTGCTGACGCCACACCGGCAAGGATTGATAGGGTCAACCAACGTTTTGCTAGTTTACTTTGCGACTTTAGCCACTTGCCTAAGTCTCTCTGGGTTTGCTTATCCATGAAAGTTGGGTTCTTTTGGGAATGAAACGATGAAAAGAGGCTCAGTATATAACGATTCTGAGCCTTTAAAGGTGAGAAGTTAGTTCTCTAATTCGTCAAGAAAGCGTTCAGCGTCTAATGCGGCCATACAACCAGTACCCGCAGAGGTGATTGCTTGGCGGTATTGATTATCCATAACATCGCCTGCTGCGAACACTCCGGCGACGCTCGTTTGGGTGGCATTACCATTTAAGCCTGAATTCACCACAATATAGTCGTGGTTCATTTCAAGTTGTTGTTTGAAGATTGCAGTATTTGGCTGATGCCCAATCGCAATAAATGCACCCATAACGTCAATGGTTTCAACTTGATTGCTGTCGGTGTGTTGTAATTTTACACCGGTAACACCCATTTCATCGCCTACAACCTCTTGTAAGGTACGGTCGGTATGTAAGATGATATTGCCACTTTCAACCTTGTCCATCAGACGTTTAATGAGTATTTTTTCGGCGCGAAAACTATCACGACGGTGAACAAGGTGCACTTTAGAGGCGATATTTGATAGGTATAGTGCTTCTTCAACGGCGGTATTTCCTCCGCCAACAACAGCAACCTCTTGATTACGGTAGAAAAATCCATCGCAGGTTGCACAGGCTGATACACCACGCCCTTTAAACGCTTCTTCTGATTCTAGACCAAGGTACTTTGCCGAAGCGCCAGTGGCGATAATGAGCGCGTCACAGGTAAACTCTTGGCTATCACCAATAAGGCGATAAGGACGAGAAGAAAGATCCACTTCATTTATGTGGTCAAAGATGATCTCTGTTTCAAATTTCTCGGCATGGGCTTGCATGCGTTCCATCAAAGATGGACCCGTAAGGTCATTGGCGTCACCCGGCCAGTTTTCAACCTCTGTAGTCGTGGTTAATTGGCCGCCTTGTTGCATCCCCGTTACGATAACAGGGTTAAGATTGGCGCGCGCTGCGTAGATAGCTGCTGTATAGCCTGCAGGCCCCGAACCCAATATCAAAAGTTTACAGTGTTTCACAGTAGTCATAGTTATCTATCAATAGTTGTTGAGAAAAAGTGTGCCTTGAACGAGAAAGAAGAGCACAGGAATAGTCATCGATTGTAAGTAATTTAACCTCTAAATTAAAGTCATGTAGGGAAGATGGTTAAATTATCGTTAAAACAAAGAGTTAGTGAGGTGGGTGACAAAGCAACCTGCCTCTATCTAGTTGATTACATCAACAGCATCACGATGATAACGCTTCTCATTTTATATGTTAAGTCCATGACCAGAAATAGTTGCTCTAACGCTACCATCTTGGCATGTCAGCCCCATAATCGTCATCTCCGCGCAGGCGGGGATCTGTAGTCTCTCGAATTCAATATCAAGCAGTTACATTCATTAAAACCCGCGCCACCACAGACCCCGGCTCAAAAGACTACCGGGGTGACTGGTGTTGGATTCAGGGATATTGAGCCTACGGAGAAATGGGCTACCCACCGAACCACCGCTACATCGATACATCGAATCACAGATTCACCGATACATCGCCACGCCCCAACCCCGTCGCCCCCGCGAAGGCGGGGATCTGTAGTCTCTCGAATTCAATATCAAGCAGTTACACACATTAAAACCCGCGCCACCACAGACCCCGGCTCAAAAGACTACCGAGGTGACGGGTGTTGAGAGTGAAGGGATATTGAGCCTACGGAGAAATGGGCTACCCACCGAACCACCGCTACATCGATACATCGATACATCGATACATCGAATCACAGATTCACCGATACACCCCCACGCCCCAACCCCGTCGTCCCCGCGCAGGCGGGGATCTGTAGTCTCTCGAATTCAATATCAAGCAGTTACATTCATTAAAATCCGCGCCACCACAGACCCCGGCTTAAAAGACTACCGGGGTGACTGGTGTTGGATTCAGGGATATTGAGCCTACGGAGAAATGGGCTACCCACCGAATCACCGCTACATCGATACATCGATTCACCGATTCACCGATTCATCATCACGCCCCTTCACTTCACCCTTACTCTTTGGGAAAACATGCTCAGGCATAATTGGTCCGTAGTTGTATGGTAAGAGTTCAAGGATCGGAACTTGAGGACCCATAAATTTGGGTTGGGTGTTGGTGATATAGAGATCCAACAAGGCTTTTATGCGGGCAAAGACTTCACGTACTCGAACGTTGAACCATGAGGTTGGAGCGGGTGAGGGGACACCTAGGCAGATCGCATCGGTATCGTAGAATTTGGCAATGAATAATGCGCGATCACAGTGGAAGGTTTGGGTGACAATGACAAAATCATCTAAATTAAAGATTTGTTTGGCTCGCACAACCGAATCCAAGGTTCTAAATCCGGCATAATCTAGAAAAATAAGATTGTCTGGGATGCCCGCATTTAACAGGTCGCGCTTCATGGTCCAAGGTTCATTGTAACTGCGATGTGCATTATCACCGCTCAATAGAAACGCTTTTACTTTGCCCTGTTTATATAACTTGATTGCGGCATCTATTCGATAGGTATAGTAAGGGTTGCGAGTGCGGCCTATGTATTTACTCGTACCTAGAACTAACGCAACATCACGAGGTGGGGTGGACTCTACTTGCTGATGGATACGTCCGTGAGCACTGATGCTCATCCAGATATCTACCGAGCTCAGAAAGATGGTAATAGAAAGGAAAATGCCAGTGACTGTGAGTAACAGCCATAGGCAGATCCGATAAATTGAGCGCCAAGCCAACACTTGACGCCATTGGATAGTAAAACGTTTCAAATTAAAATGATGTGCGTTTGTAGCGGCGATAAACCGGTTGCCAGAAATGGCTATCAATCGCTTTCTCAATCGCTTGATCGGTAATTTCTAGCGCCACGCCTTGTTTGATAGCTTGTTTTGCAACAGCGAATGCAATTCTTTTTGATACGCCGTGAATTTCTTCAAGTGGTGGCAGTAGTGGTCCATTCTCACGTTGTGTTAATGGAGAGCACTCTGCTAAAGCGCGACTTGATACCATGAGCATTTCATCAGTAATGCGAGAGGCTGATACAGCTAACACGCCAAGACCGATACCAGGGAATATGTAGCTGTTATTACATTGTGCAATTTCAATACGTTTACCTTGATACACGACAGGTGCAAATGGGCTCCCGGTAGCAACCAGTGCCTGTCCCTTTGTCCATTCAATAATGTCTTTGGGTTCCCCTTCCACGCGACTGGTTGGATTTGATAGCGGGAACACGATTGGGCGATCACAATGCTTATGCATGGTCTCAATAACCTGTTGACTAAAGGTACCGGGTGCACCAGAAACACCAATCAGTACGGTTGGTTTGGCATTTTCGACGACATCAAGTAGTGAATAATCCGCAGAATCAGATTGCCATTCACTCAGGTTATGCAGGGTTTGGGCAAGAGGTTTTTGAAAATCGAGTAGGTTGGACATACCGTCTTGTAGTAGTCCCCAACGATCAACCATATACACCTGAGAGCGAGCTTGTTGTTCGCTCAAACCCTCGGCTTGCATTTGAGCCACAATCGCTTCTGCAATCCCACAACCGGCTGAGCCTGCACCAACAAAGGTAACGCGCTGCTCGGAAAGTTTGCTATTCGCTGCGTGACATGCCGCCATTAAAGAGCCGACCGTTACCGCAGCTGTGCCCTGGATATCGTCATTGAAACAGCAAATACGATCTTTGTAGCGTTGTAAAAGAGGCATTGCATTTTTCTGCGCAAAGTCTTCAAACTGCACCAGAGCATCAGGCCAGCGACGCTGTACCGCTTGAATAAATTCTTCTACAAAATCGTCGTACTCTGCGCCCGTAATACGAGGGTGACGCCACCCCATATACATTGGGTCTGCCAAGCGTTGCGGATTATTAGTGCCGACATCAAGTACGATAGGGAGTGTATAAGCTGGGCTGATACCACCACATGCAGTGTACAGTGATAGTTTACCGATTGGGATCCCCATACCACCAATGCCTTGGTCACCCAAGCCTAAGATTCGTTCACCATCGGTAACAACAATAACCTTAACATTGTGAGTAGAGGCATTATTTAATAGGTCATCAATACGGTCACGGTTTTGATAAGAGATAAATAGACCGCGCCCACGACGGTATATATTAGAGAATTTTTCACATGCCGCGCCGACTGTCGGAGTGTAGATGATTGGCATCATTTCGGTGATGTGATTCTGCACTAAGCGATAAAACAGGGTTTCGTTGGTATCTTGAATATTGCGCAAATAGATATGGCGGTCTAAATCATTATCAAAATTCTGATACTGCTGATAAGCACGTTCAACTTGTTCGGCTATGGTTTCAGTACTTTCAGGAAGTAAGCCCTCAAGGTTAAAACTGGCACGTTCAGCTGCAGTAAATGCGCTTCCTTTATTAAGAAGGGGCGTACTTAATAGCGCAGGGCCTGCGTGAGGGATATACAACGGTCGCTTATCATTTTTCATGGGATCTGATCGTGGGCAGTTTTTATAGTGAGAATGCTGAGCATTGTACGAGAAATACGTAGCAAAATGAATTGGCAAACTCGCATTATTACAGCATATAGACACTAGTGTGTAATTTATAAGCAAAGTGTCAGGGGGATTAAGGAAATGGTATATCGCAATGAAATTAACCATCCTTGGATTGAGCAGGTATAAATGAGTTGGTGAAGCTTAGCTATGCGCCAGCATAGCTAAGTTGATATACGTGAAGGGGCTTAACCTTTCCAATCTGAAAGGGTGAAAGTCAGATTGTGTTGTGAGTTTTGTAACTCTAAGGTTGTAGAGGTTAGAACAACCGTATTCCACTCAGTTAATGCTTTAGAAAATGCCATTTCAGTATCCATTACCTCTGGCGGGCACATTTTCATTGTCATTCCCATCTGTTCTATACGTAATTTGCCATCTTCGAGCTCCGCTTGGCCAAAGAAATTGTTACAGCCTGCCGAACCATTAGCGGTTAGGTTTTCGCCTATTTCTAGAGTAGGAGCGTTGAAGTGTTCCATTACGGTAATGGGTTGACCGTCAATAGCGGTGAGTTGCCAGTGATGGTGTTGCAGATTAACTGGGGTTGCATCCAGTATCTCGGGGCTCGTCTGTTGGGTCAATTGATTACTATTTGAATTATCTTTGCTAGTACAAGCGCTAAGTAGGGCAGCCAAACTTAAAACCACAAATGCTTTATTCATTATTAAACTCCAATATATGCATGTAGGTGCATGGTGATTATTTGAATATAAGCGACTTTTATATGCCTTTTGTCAAAACAGGGTAAATAGATGGCAGATAACACACTTTCATTGTTAAAAGTTAAGATATATTAGCGAGTATAGCTGTGATGAATTAATCTTATATATAGACACCTAACTATAGTGATGTAAACGTGGAGCAACTGGATTTTTTTGATGTACCTAGCCCTTGCATCGGTGTATGTAGCTTAAATGAGCGAGGATACTGTAAGGGATGCATGCGCAAGCGTGAAGAGCGCTTCAATTGGCAGACATTAACCTCAGCTCAGAAACAGCACATTATTCGTCTATGTCGCCAACGATATCGTCGTTATCATGCAAAAAACACAACTCAATCAACTAATGACAAAAAAAGTTCTGAGAACCCTCAATCGTCACTTTTCTAAGCAATAGCATTTTCCCCGAAACACCCTTGAATTAACTTGCATAAATCGTGTCAATATTTTCCTTTCAGCCGCATGAAAAGTAAGTTTGCACGAATCTATATTCAACTTTGTGACGAACTTCTTTATTTTGATGTCATCGATAGAAGAAGTTTGGGCAAAGGAATATGAGTCAATTACTGGAAATAAACGGCCTCAACGTCGCTTTTAACACCATGCAAGGTGAGAAAAAGGTGCTTCATAATGTGAGCATTGACGTCAGCAAAAATGAAATTTTGGCTGTTGTCGGTGAATCCGGCTCAGGTAAATCCGTGATGAGTAAGGCTATTATGGGCCTACTTGGAAATAAAGCTTCAAAATCTGGCCAGATATTTTTGCATGACAGTAAGCTAAGTTCGGATGCCTTAGAGATGGTGTCTTTAAGCCGTCAGCAAGCTCAACAAATCCGTGGCGATGAAATATCAATGATATTCCAAGACCCAATGACTTCTCTCAATCCATTAATGACCGTGGGCATGCAGATTGCTGAAGCGGTTCAAATCCACCAAAAAACAACCAAAGCTGAAGCGTTAGAAGAAGCAGGCCGTATGTTAGATTTGGTGCGAGTACCTTCTGGTCGCCAAGTTCTTAATGTTTACCCGCACCAGTTATCGGGTGGTATGCGTCAGCGCGTCATGATTGCAATGGCACTCGCATGTAAACCAAAATTACTCATTGCTGATGAACCTACCACCGCGCTAGATGTAACCATACAAGCTCAAATTCTTGGCCTTATCCGAGAGCTACAAGCCGAGCTTGGCATGGGCGTGATTTTCATTACCCATGATATGGGTGTGGTACATGAGGTCGCGGATCGCGTGGCAGTGATGTATCACGGTGATATCGTGGAAACTGGGGATTTGAATCAAATCTTCCACTCTCCAGCACACCCTTATACCAAGGCGCTATTAAAGGCTGCGCCTAAATTAGGGTCAATGCGTGGTAAAGATGTGCCCCACAGCTTCCCTGTGCTGAGCATGGAAGAGGAATTAAAGGGAAATACAACTGAGGTTGAGATCCCAGGCAAGCCTGTCGAGTACTCTCAAGAGCCCTTGATTACGGTTGAAAACCTGCATGTGATATTCCCGCGTAAGCACAATTTCTTTGGTCGCGTTACTCATCAGGTACATGCGGTTAATGATGTGAGCTTCAAGTTATGGCACGGCGAAACATTAGGTATTGTTGGCGAATCTGGCTCAGGTAAATCAACCATAGGTAATGCGATATTGGGGCTTCTTTCTGAGGCGTCAGGTGATATTCGCTATAAGAATATTGACCTGTTGAACCCTACTTCAGCGCAGAGAAAACTGGTTAAACGAGAGATTTCTTTTATTTTTCAAGACCCTTTAGCGTCACTAAACCCGCAGATGACTATTGGTGAAAGCGTTGAAGAACCGTTCATCATACATGCTCCAGAAATGACCAAGCAACAGCGTGAAGAACAAGCCAAGGCGTTATTGCAAAAAGTGGGTATCCAGCCAGATCTTTACTCTCATTATCCACATGAATTTTCAGGCGGCATGCTACAACGGGTGAATATCGCTCGCGCATTAACTACCCAGCCAAAGGTCATCGTAGCCGATGAATCTGTTTCAGCACTCGATGTATCGGTTCAAGCGACAGTGCTAAACCTTATGTTAGAGCTACAGAAAGAATTTGGTATTGCATTTATCTTTATTTCTCATGATATGGCCGTTATTGAACGAGTCTGTCATCGGGTTGCGGTATTGACTAAGGGGCAGTTGGTTGAAATTGGTCATCGTGCCGAGGTATTTGAAAATACCCAACACGACTATACAAGAAAGCTGCTTGCTGCCATCCCATCGATTGATGCACAGCGAGATGCCCCTAAGCAATTTCAATTGCTTACCGACGATATTCCAGATCCAGTTTACCCAGTAGGGCAGAAACCAAAACCTGTTCAATTGGTAAAACACTCACCAACTCATTTTTCAGCACATGAATAACAAAGGAATGAAAATGAACACAACTAAGAAGACCTTAGTGCTAGCCGTAGCACTTGGTTTGAGTGCGAATGTTTATGCAGCTCAAGATAAAGTAGTCGTTGCATCATATTCAACGGTACAAACACTAAACCCACATAATGCCGGCGTGACGCTTGATATGAGCATCGCAAACGCCATTTATGATGGCTTATTCAAGTTTGACCAAAATATGCAGGTTCAGCCTAATTTGGCGACAGGTTACGAAGTTCGTGATAACGGTAAAACCTACATCATTAATCTTCATCAAGGTGTTAAGTTCACCGATGGTACTGCATTTAACGCAGAAGCTGTGAAATTCAACTTTGAAAACGAAATTGACAAAAAACAACGTCGTTCTTCTTTGTTGTCTAATGTTGAGAGCTTTAAAGTTCTGTCAGAATACTCTTTGGAAGTGAAGCTTAAATCACCTTCAAACACCTTTATTAACAATATTACTCACCCAAGCCAAGGCATGATCAGTCCTACGGCAATTAAAAAGTATGGCGATGATATTAAAGCGCACCCAGTGGGTACGGGTCGTTTTGTACTTAATAAATGGATTCGTGGCTCAAAAATTACAATGGATGCCAACCCGAACTACTGGGGCACGCCAGTGAAAGTTGCACACCTAGAGTTCCGTGCTGTACCAGAAGCGGGTTCTCGCCTAGCTATGCTTAAGAGTGGTCAAGCTCAAGTAATGCTACAACTTCCAAATACAATGAAACCTGCGGTAATGGGCGATAAGAAGCTAGATGCAGTTGCGTCACCTTCAATCATTGCACGTTACTATGCACTAAACACCCAGAACAAGATTCTAGCTAACGCCGACGTTCGTCGTGCATTGAACTATGCAATCAATAAGTCTGCACTGAAAAAGGTTGTTTACGGTGGCGATGCAGGAACTCTAGAGTCAGTAGTACCTTCGAAAATTGAGACCTTTAAGGCTCAAACCCCTTACAAATACAACGTTGCAAAAGCAAAAGAGTTGCTAGCTAAAGCGGGTTATCCAAATGGCTTTGAAGCCACTATTTGGGCGAAAAACTCGACTACCAGCATGCGCTCAGCTGAATTTGTTCAGCAACAACTGCACGAAATTGGTGTAAAAACAACTATCGTGCCTCGTGATGTTGCGAGCCACTACTCTGCGGGTGACGGCATCAATAATGATGGTAACCCACCAGTTATCTTTGATTCAGGCTGGTCTTCTTCATCAGGTACTGTTGACTGGGCTATTCGTCCACTATTCGGTTCAGAAGGTACTTCTAACTACAGTGCTTACCACAACGCTAAGGTTGATCAATGGTTAGTTGATGGTCAGAAAACCCTTGACCCTGTAGAGAAAGCAACTATCTACCAAAACGTACAGTCTACCATTTGGAATGATGCTGCCGGTCTATGGACTACAGTTGATACCCAACTTTGGGCTAAGTCTAAAAATCTTGAGGGTATCACTATGCTACCTGATGGTTCACTGTCTGTTACTGACGTTCGTTACGAGTAATAAAAAATGTCGCAGTATATTGTAAAACGACTCCTAGGCATGATTGGCGTGATGTTTGTCATCGCGATCATTGCATTTTTGTTCGTTCACATGTTACCTGGCGACCCTGCGAAAATGATTGCTGGCTTAGATGCCAGCAGTCAAGACGTTGCAGCGGTACGTCACCAGTTAGGTTTAGACCTACCACTAATAGTTCAGTTTCAACACTTTGTGGTTCACCTAGTTCATCTAGATCTTGGTAAATCAATGGTCAATGGCGATTCGGTATTTGACCTTATTGTTGGCCGTTACAAGGTCACTGCTACTTTAGCCTTGGTCTCTTTATGGTTTATTCCTGTAGGTATTATCCTAGGTGTTATTGCCGCTGTATATCAATCTAAACTACCAGATCGCTTAAGCATGATCCTTGCTGTATCGGGGATTTCTGTACCGGACTTCTGGTTGGGTTTGATTTTGATTCAAATCTTTGCGGTTAAGCTTGGTTGGTTTAACCCTACAGGGTTTGAAGGGCTGAGAGACCTCGTTCTACCATCTTTGACTTTGGGTATGGTAGGGACCGCAATTATTGCTCGTTTCTCTCGCTCAGCGTTCTTAGATGTTTTGTCAGAAAACTACATTCAAACCGCACGAGCAAAAGGCTTGATGGAAACCCGTGTTTTATTTAGGCACGCTTTTCGTAATGCGATGCTGCCAATTATTACGGTAATTGGTTTGCAGATTGGTTTTGTATTGAGCGGCTCTATTGTTGTTGAAAGCATCTTTGGTTTACCAGCACTTGGCTCATTTTTAATCGACAGCGTAAACGCGCGTGATTATCCCGTAGTACAGGCGCTGTTAATTCTGTATTCGTTCCACTTTGTACTTATTAACTTTATCGTTGATGTATTGTACTCGGTGGTGAACCCTCAAATTAAGATGAAGTAGGTCATATGAGCTCAAAAACTCTATCTCCAATGGCGATGTTTCTGATTCGCTTTAAACGAGAGAAAACAGCGATTGCGGCGCTTTGTATCCTACTTATTATGGTAGCGATGGCTATCTTAGCCCCACTGTTTTTGCATTACACGGCAACGGATGTAGATTACAACAATATCTTGTCGACGCCTTCATGGTCGCATTGGGCTGGGACCGATCTTTATGGTCGAGATAACTTTGCTCGCCTTGTATATGGTGCGCGCATTTCACTATCGGTTGGCTTTGTGTCAGTGACTATCGGTGTTATTGCAGGGTCATTCTTTGGGGTGATTGCGGGTTACTATGGCGGTATTTTAGATGCCATCATCATGCGCGTTGCGGATGTGTTATTCGCGTTTCCGAGCTTTTTGCTAGCGATTGGTATTGTTGCTGTGTTAGGTGGCGGTATTATCAATGTAATCATCGCTATCGCTATATTTAGTACTCCGATGTTTGCTCGTATTGTTCGTTCACAAACGCTATCAGTGTTGAACTCTCAATATGTAAGAGCAGCTAAAACTATGGGGGCAAGTAATGCCCGTATTATGTTTAAACATATTATTCCGTCTACGGTTAGTAGTGTTTTGGTTTACTTTACGATGCGTGTTGGTACCTCGGTATTGACGGCAGCAAGCTTAAGTTTCTTAGGCCTTGGTGCGCAACCACCCTCACCAGAATGGGGGGCAATGCTAGCTTCTAGCCGTGATTTTATGGCAGTAGATGGCTATATGTACCTGACATTATTCCCAGGTTTGTGCATCTTCTTAACTGTGCTTTCATGCAACATCCTAGGCGATGGCATTCGTTCGGCACTCGATCCAAAGAATTAAGGGAAACCCATGCAAGTATTAATAAAAAACGGTGATGTTTTCGCTCCGCAATCTCTTGGCAAAAAAGATGTGCTGTGCGCTGGTGGCAAAATTATTGCCATTCAAGACAATATCGATGCTGCATCTTTGGTTGGTGAATATCAAGTTATTGACGCGACCGGTAAAAACGTCGTGCCAGGCTTTGTGGACACCCATCAGCACTTTATTGGCGGCGGCGGTGAGGGTGGTTTTGCTACTCGAACTCCAGAGCTGAAGCTGACCGATCAAACCCTAAACGGCGTAACAACCGCATTAGGTTTATTGGGGACGGACGATTTATCTCGCCACGTTGAGAGCCTGTTAGCTAAAGCGATTGGCTTTCGTGACGAGGGTATCAGCACCTATATCATTACTGGTTCGTACTTCCTGCCTTCACCAACTATTACCGACTCGGTAATGAAAGACATTGCGTTTATTGAGCCGGTGATCGGTGTAAAACTTGCAGTTTCTGACCATCGTGGTCCTTACGTGACTAATGAAAACCTAGCGCATTTGGTTTCTCAGGTACGTAATTCCGCATTGGTATCCGGTAAAGCGGGTATTATTACTGTTCATGCTGGCGCGGGTAAAAAAGGTTTGTCTCAGCTTCTAGAAGTGCTTGATGATAGCGACTATCAAGCTGAACGCTTTGTTCCGACGCACATTAACCGTGAAGATGTATGGGGACAGGCAGTAGAGCTTGCTAAGCGTGGCGCCACTATTGACGGTACCGCAGTTTCTGAAGAGGCTCTTCAGTCAGGCCGTAAACAGCTGTCATGTGCAGAAGCGACCAAGCTTTCTATCGAGCTAGGCATTAAAGATAACTTTACCTTTAGTTCCGACGCTGGCGGCTCATTGCCGAAGTGGAATGCTGACCGTACTCGTATCGTTGGTATGGGAGTCGGTACACCAAGCTCACTACTTGAGGAAATCAAACGTGGTGTGAACCAGTTTGAGCTTAGCTTAAGCGATATCCTTGCTCCAGTTACAAAAAATGCAGCTAAACAATTAGGTTTAGAGACATTTAAAGGGCAGGTGGCTGTTGGTTTTGATGCTGATATTGTATTGCTAGGTTCTCAAGACCTTGACCTAACACACACCATAGCGAAAGGGCGTGTAATGGTTGCTGACGGCGAAGCTATCGTTAAAGGCACCTTTGAGTAACGGCATTTAGAACGTTTCAAATGAAAAAACTCGATACCGCTAATTAGCGGCATCGAGTTTTTTTTTGGGTATTGGATCATGATATGTTAGCTCATCTTGTGTAATGTTAGCATAAACCCCTTTAATTATCATTAACTTAGATATTAATCGCTGGAAGGCTTTCGATTAATATGGGGTAATAATCGAGAATAAGTAGGTAAGCATGAAGCTAAAAATATACTTGTCAGGCGAAATCCATTCAGACTGGCGTGAGCAGATAGTTAAAGGCTGTGAAGAGAAAAACATTAATGCTTGTTTTACCTCAGCGGTTACCGATCACGAGAAAAGTGATGCCGCAGGCGATTGTCTTGGGAGTGAGCAACAACAATATTGGCGCGACCATAAATCAGCCAAGGTAAATTCCATTCGAATTCAAACTGCCATTAAGGCATGTGACTTAGCTATCATTCGCTTTGGAGACAAATATAAACAGTGGAATGCTGCTTTTGATGCTGGATTCTGCGCAGCTCTTGGTAAACCTTACATCACACTCCATGATGAAAACTTGGTTCACGCACTAAAAGAGGTTGATGCATCTGCGCAAGCTTGGGCAACTACACCACAGCAAATTGTTGAGTTAATAGCCTATACAATCTCCGGCGAATAGGTAAAGAGGCATGTGAAATATCCCCCTAAGGTACTAGTATTTAGACATCTAACTAACGCCAAAGGATGAGATAGATGCTAGCAAGAACCAATGAGTATTTTCTGCGAGGTGTCGCGGTAGCGTTTCTGGTAAAAATTGTAGCGACCAGCTGGATTATGTCAGAGAAAGAAAACGTCATTACCATATTGCTTGTGGCTTCGATTATTTTGGCTTGCCAGTGTGTGGCCGCTGTGTTTTTTCATTCGCTAGCGATCAAAGTAGGCGGTAATGGCTTTGATTTAGATAAAAAATGGCTTACTGGCGCTGCGGGAGTTCTCTCAGTGCATAGTGCAACCTTCTTTGATGAGTTAGAGATTATTCAGAGCTTAAATCCAGTGCTACACATTCTAGTTGGAATAGGATTCGTATCATCTATCGCTTTTTTGGTAACTTATAATGGGTCAGGCTCTAAACATTCAAATAAGGCGCCATGTGAAAAACATAAGGAAGTAGATGATAGTAATTGAAAAGCTTAACAAATCGCATCACAAAGCAGTGTTAGCGATTCAGCTTTCTGAGCAAGATGTGAGATTTGCTTCCACGCCCCATGCCTTTGTCACCGATACCACACGCTCGATTGAGAAGTTTGTAATTAGAGTCAGCAGTGACATTGTCGGATTTTTTAAGTTAGATCTGGGGTATGCGCAGCACTACAACTTTTGTTCTAAAGCGAGTTGTGGCTTAAGGACACTGGCATTAGATACTCGACACCAAGCAAAGGGCTTGGGTGCTCAGTTCATGAAAACCCTACCTAGCTACTTAGCTGAGCATTACTCAGGGTTTGAATTTATTTACTTAACTGTAAATTGTAAAAACCTTGCCGCTAAGGTTTGTTATCAAAAAGGAGGCTTTGATGATACAGGTAAATTGTATCTAGGAGGCCCTTCTGGCCCACAACATATCATGCGCATAAACATACCATTGCGGCCAGCGTAGCCGTTGGGCATGATGAATAGATGCTGTGAGAAGAGCCTCTAATGCGCAAAAACTTCTTCATGTAGTGCTTTTGAATCATCAACGACAAGAGATAATATCCAAGTATATGAAATGCTCAGTATTTATTGCAACGAGTGCCGATGGTTACATTGCGGACCAAAGTGGTGGTTTAGATTGGCTTCATACGTCAGGTAACCATAGTGCTGATATGAGTGAAAACCCTGACATGGGATTTGCTGAGTATATAAACTCGGTCGATTGTATGATCATGGGTCGTAAATGTATGGAAACCATTGCTAGTTTAATCTTACGCCAGAGCAGTGACCCTATGGTGATATAAAGATATATATCTTAAGTCACAGCGTTAAAACGGTGCCAGAAAGCCTTTTGGGACGAGTTGATATGTATGCGGGGAATGTGTCAGATTTAGTTGCTCAACTTGCACTAGGTGGTTATAGACATGCCTATATCGATGGTGGCTCTACAATTACCTCATTTCTAAATCAACAGCTCGTCAATGAAATCACCATAACAAGAGTCCCTGTTATTTTAGGTGGGGGAGTCCCCTTATTTGGTGAACTACGAAAGAGGGTCTCTTTACGACACGCTTTTACGAGTGTCTTTCCCAACGATTATATTCAAACCAAGTATGTTATAGGGTATGCATAACCCGTTTTTATAAAAAACTTGAAACCTCCTCTGCTTGCACTTTGCTTGCCGAGCTCGGCCAAATCGAAGGGGTTAGGGTGGCGAGAATGGTTGAGGTTAGGTGGTTAGTTGTCTAAAATGCGTTACTCAATATCTATTTCAGGCTAAAACTATGAGCGACACCAAATCAAGACCAGAATTACCCGATCATCTATCTGGTAACCCACGTAGCCCACATCATGTTGCTGAGTGTTTTGAGCACCATATTGGTATTCGTCTTAACGGCAAAGAGCGCACAGATGTTGAAGAATATTGCATCAGCGAAAAATGGGTTAAAATACCATCTCCAAAAGCAAAAGACCGCTGGGGACAGCCAATACTAATCACCTTAAAGGGTGAAGTGGAAGCTTACTATAAGTAATTAGCTATAAAGGCTAATTACCGTTAATGCATAGAGTGAGAGCCTTTACTTTATGCATTTTCTCTTTCCAATACAGATTCCCTTCATACTAAATCTCGTTATCGAACATTATTAGAATCCTCCCAGCGTGGTTAGGATTAACCTTAATATATGTCACCTTGACCTTACTAACCCCGCAATAAAGTGGATAGCTATGCATTGCAATTTGGCACAATAGGTAAGGTAATAGCGTTATAGCGCGTTATGTGTATTTGGATAAATCAGCTTAGGAGGTTGTGTGGCTAAAAAGTATTATGTCGTCTGGAAAGGGCGTGAAACGGGTGTTTTCACCACCTGGCCAAAATGTAAGTCATTAGTCGATGGCTTCGCCGGCGCTCGATATAAATCATTCCCAACCCTTGCAGAAGCCGAGTCTGCCTTTGGGGGTAAATCGACGGGCGCTCACTCAGCTGAAGTTAAACCAATTTCCAAAAATGCCCGTAAAGTAAAACCAGCCCCTCTTTCCCAAGCGCAAATTGATGCGATGGAATTTGAGATGAAGATCTTCACAGACGGAGCGTGTGACCCCAATCCAGGTGAAGCCGGAACAGGTTTAGCTCTCTATGAAAATAATGAGCTAACGGAACTTTGGTATGGTTTATATCAAGGGCTCGGTACGAATAATACTGCTGAACTCAATGGCTTATATCAGTCCCTTATATTAGCCAAACAAAAAATCGCGTTAGGGCATTCTGTTGCTATTTTCTGTGACTCCAAGTACTCAATCGACTGTATTACCAAATGGGCTGCAGGTTGGGAGAAAAAAGGTTGGGTTAAATCTGGTGGTGAAATCAAGAACCTAGATATTATCAAGCCTGCATATGCTTTGTATCAGCAAATAGCGTCGAAAATCACCGTGTATCATGTTAATGGGCACGTAGGTATCGAGGGTAATGAATTAGCAGATAGGATGTCTATTGTGGCTATTGAATCCGCAGAACAGAATCTATCGCGCTATTTAGATATTACGGATATCCCTGCAATATTAGCTTTGCGCACAGGTTGAGGAACATATAATTAACAACAAGCAGAAACGGTGAAAGCCCGATTGTTGGTAGCAATCGGGCTTTCTAATTTTTAAGAATCTACAGTTGGTAAGACTGAGTTCTTTATATGCAAAAGATCTGGATATAATCCGAATTAATTCCTTGGTAGGGAATTAGATGCGGATGAAGTCCATGTGTTCAACTTTTGGCTTGAACGCGTGACGTTGAACGTCTTGTGGCTTAACCTTAACTTCTGCGCCATCGATCACTAGAGTGATGCCTTCGTAGAATTCTGGTTTGTCCATTTGGTTAATCACGTCAGAGTGAACTAGCGCGATAGATACTGGTGCAGCTTCGCCACCGTAAATGATTGCAGGGAATTGACCAGTAAGACGTAGGCGGCGGCTCGCACCCTTACCTAGCTCAGTACGTACTATTGCTTCAAATTTCATAGTATTTACTCTCAAATTAGTAAAAAAAGAATTATCGTGGCTTAGCGACCTAGCCATCGATATTAAATCACCTTATATAAACAATAAAGTGAGCGCGGATACTATCATTGAATAACACTATGAGCAATAGAGATAAGGGGCTGTGGGCAAATTATGTTAGCTTTTAATCCATGTTTACTGAAATAATAACTATCGCCACTGTTTTGTGTGTTAATGAACGCTTTATAACGTAATTGGCTGTATGAATTCGTTGTCAAAAATCACATCCCGAAGCGCCCAAAAGCGTCCTTGTTTACGTGCTATTACAAACTTAGGTAACCGAAACCTGTGCTGGTTTTTAACCGCTTTGGTTGGGCTATAGGCATCAAATTGATTGTGTTTGTCGGCAAGGTGAGCACGAACAAACTCGGCTTTAAAGCGTTTCTTTTGCGCCGCTGAAGCAAGATAAAACTGTTTATTTACCTTTTCTCCATTGCCTCCAACGTAGGCGACTCGTAAATAGGGCTTTCCTTTGCTGTCTTTTTGCGCCGATAACTCCATGTTTACGCATTCATACACCATAGCATCTTTTAAATTTAGCGCTTCTTTTAGCTTTTTATCTGGGTCGACTAAGGTTGCTTCGCACTCACAACAAATGCGTGCGGCGATGTCATTATCGGCTCCGCACTCACGGCAAAACTTGGAGCGAAATCGATAATCACAATGTTCTCGGCTGCCATCTTCTTGTTCAAAGTAACCCTGACACTTACGTCCAAAATGTTCTAACACGAACCCATTATCGGCAGTTTTTCCCCAGAAGTTATTGTTAAAACCGCAAGCAGGGCAAGGAATGGTCACAATCTCACTATCGGCATCCGGTTGTGGTGAGCCAACTTCTGGCTGGTAAAGGTCATAGCAGTTGCCTGCATACTCTAATACCAAGCACTCATGTTTTCCTTCGCTAAGTCTAAGGCCTCTTCCAACGATTTGTTGATAGAGGCTGATGGATTCAGTGGGACGTAAGATAGCAATAAGGTCAACGTGCGGCGCATCAAAGCCAGTGGTCAGCACGGAAACGTTCACTAGATACTTGATCTTCTGCTGCTTAAATTCATTTATGATGCGATCGCGCTCATTGGTATGGGTATCACCAATGACAATGGCAGACTCATCACTTGGTAATAGGCTCATTATTTCTTGCGCGTGCCTAACTGTGGCGGCAAAAACCATTACCCCTTTACGGGATTTTGCCGCTTCAAGTATCTGTTTAATGATCTGTGGCGTTGCGCGTTTCGATTGCTCGATAACCATATCCATATCTGATTCTCGATAACGTCCCATCGCGGTTGGAGCTATCTGTGAGAAGTCATAACTAAATAGTGGCGCATCTATTATCTTAGCCGGGGTTAAAAATTCCTGATCGAGTAGGTATCGTATTGGTAATTCGAACACGCAATCGCGAAAGAAGCGTGCCTCATCTTGGCGTACTTGGCCACGAGTATGATATTGATATAGCCACCCCATACCCAGTCGATAAGGGGTAGCGGTTAGCCCAAGGATCTTGGTATTCGGGTTGAGTTGTTTAAGGTGGCTAATTACTTTTTGATAGCTGCTGTTGGGGTCTTCTGGTACTCGATGGCATTCATCTATTACTACTAAGGAAAATGGAGTATTAAACTCATTGAGGTTACGCGACATTGATTGAACCGAGGCGAAGACAACCTGTTCGGTGGTTTCCTTTCGTCCCAAGCCCGCGGCAAAGATAGAGCCTTTTAGGTCATAGCTTTCATATTTGGCATGATTTTGTTCAACTAATTCTTTTACATGGGCAAGCACCAATACCTTACCACGCGCCAGGCGTGCTAATTCCGCTATCACTAAGCTTTTGCCTGCACCAGTAGGCAGAACAATCACTGCTGGCTGGGTTTGCTTGCGAAAATAATGGACGACGGCTTTCACCGCATCTGATTGATATGGCCTTAGTTGATACATCTTTAATGAAATTTTCTGATTGAAACTAATGTTATGTATATACTACCTGACTTCAGCTCTAAGGAGTAAAAATGAGACTAGATAAATATTTGTGTGACGGCTTGGGCATTACCCGCAAGCAAGCCACTAAATTACTGAAAAGTGGTGACGTTACCCTAGATGGTGCCAAGGTAAAAAGTGGGGCAGTTAAGGTATCATCACAAAGTGAGGTGATGTGGGAGGACAGAGCAATCGTACTGAGAGGGCCTCGCTATTTAATGATGAACAAGCCGACAGGTTTTGTTTGCTCCCATGAAGATGGCTTTAATCATACTGTGTTTGTGCTTCTCGATGAGGTGCGCTACGACGATTTACACTTTGCTGGTCGCTTAGATGTGGATACGACCGGATTGTTGTTAATCACTGATGATGGCAAATGGTCACACCGTATTACCTCCCCAAAACATAAGTGCGATAAGACCTACCGTGTGTGGCTAGCAGATCCAGTACAGGAAGAATATGCTAATGCTTTTCAACAAGGTATCTTACTACGGAATGAAAAAGAACCGACCTTGCCTGCTGAGCTTGAAATTATCTCGGATAACGAGGTGCTACTTACTATTCACGAAGGCAAATATCACCAAGTGAAGCGTATGTTTGCAGCGCTTGGAAATCGCGTCGAGGCACTGCATCGTGAGCGCATCGGTCAGATTGTTCTCGATGAAACACTAGAGCCGGGTGAGTATCGTGACCTGTCACCCCAAGAGATTGAATCTATATTCTCTAAGTAGGATTATTTATTAATGAGTAAAAGCTCAGTCACTCAATTGAGTGTGATGATGTTCATTATATTAGGGGCGATAAGTGCGCTTACCCCCCTAGCTATTGATATGTACCTGCCCGCTATGCCTGCGATAGCTGACGATTTTGGCGTTGCTGCTGGTGATGTACAAATAACCTTAACTATTTATACGTTAGGGTTTGCTCTTGGTCAGTTATTTTATGGTCCATTATCAGACTCAATAGGTCGACGCCCTGTACTACTTGGTGGGGTCGCTTTATTCTTGGTCGGGGCGATAGGTTGTGCTTTTAGTCACAGCGTAGAAGCTTTGATCTGGGTGCGAATGGCCCAAGGCTTTGCCGGGGCTGCTGCGGCAGTTGTGATTCAGGCTGTTGTCAGAGACTTGTACGAAAGTGAAGACTTTGCGCGTACTATGTCGTTTATTACCCTTGTTATGACGGTTGCACCTTTGGCCGCGCCTATGATTGGCGGGCATATTTCGGTATGGGCGGGATGGAGAGCCGTATTTGCTTTGTTGGCGATATTTGCCGCGATAATGTTAGTTACTATCTATTTTCGTATACCCGAAACATTGGATGATAAGAATAAGCAACCGTTCCATCTGCGCAACAGCTTAAGAAACTTTCAGGTATTGTTAAATAACCCACAAGCATTGGGTTATATTATGTGCGGTGCATTCTCCTTTTCAGGGATGTTTGTATTTCTGACCGCAGGTTCGTTTGTTTATATTGACTACTTTGGAGTAGAACCTCAAAATTTTGGTTATCTATTCGCGCTCAATATAGTAACGATGATTTTCTTTACCACATTGAATGGCCGGGTTGTAAAGCGTTTTGGCTCTCGTAATATGTTGTTGTTTGGCTTGAGTATACAGCTGATTGCTGGAATAGGGTTGTTCTTGTGTTGGGTGTTTGATCTTGGCCTTATAGCTATTGTTCCGTGCGTTATGTTATATGTTGGCACCATATCTACTGTCGGCAGTAACTCGATGGCATTGCTATTAAATCAGTACCCGAATATGGCAGGCACTACCTCGTCATTAGCTGGAACGCTACGCTTTGGGTTGGGCTCTATAATGGGGTTTATCGTTGCACAACTTCCCGGTGATCAAAGCTGGCCTATGCTAATTATGATGGGTGCATGTTCTATTGCCGCATTTTTGATGTTTAAGATTTTTGGAGAAAGAAACCGTGAAAAGTTACGCTGAGCAGTTGTTGCATCTTGTTTCAAGTGCATTAGATGAGATAGCTTGCGAGCATCAAAAAGGAAAGTTGGCTAACACGCCAGTGAGCAATACCAATTTTTTATTACGTTGGATAACCAAGAGTATCAAACAGCAACGCTTTTCGACTCTAATGGCAAAAGATTTATTGGCATGGCAAAAGCAAGGCCGCAGTAAAGGCAGTAATACTGAAATTTACAGTCGATTCGTGACTATTCGTGAATTTTATAGCCACTTTTTTCATGACTTTGATTACGACCAGCCAATTCTAGATACCCAAATTAATCAATGGATTGATTTTATGGAGACAGTTAATTGGAGTGTGTGCACTGAGTATGACCTAAGTGGTGACGGTCGAGGACAACTGTTCACACAAGGGGATAGTTCACTGGTGTTGTGTGCACATCAATGTGATGATTGCTTTGAAGGCGGTACTAATGACGATGGTACAGAGCGCTTGATGAAGCCGATGAGCTTTTATGTGCGTGGTAATCATGCGCAATTTATTGAGTTAGCAACCCGAGCTGGCTTTATGTTGCATAAGCAAACTGATTACAAATCCAAGGTGAAATACCATGGAGAGTACCTTATTTATCCAAATAATTTAGGTACTCAATTGGCGGAAATACCGATAGGTTTTAACCCTGAGAATTATCAGAATCAAGATTAGATTTATTGCAAATTGCCCTTACCATACCCTTGAAAATAAATAGGTGGGCTGGAAACATCGCCCACCAATAAAGTAGACCGAAAAACCCTTTAGGGTGCCACCATGCTCGGACATCGAGCTCTCTATAGTCACCATGGTCTACTATGCTGCATTCGAGTCGTCCCAATCCAGGACCTTTCATACCAAACAGTAGTGATAGGAATTTCTGGTCTTCTATTCGGATAACCTTCCAAGAATCAATATGGTCACCGACCTTAAGCTTCGGTCCGGCAGGGACTCTTCGCTTGGGGCGTCCCCCGCCAACAAATAGGTCGAGCCATTCTCGGGTGCGCCATAGAAAATTCGCAAAGAAGTAACCCTGCTTAGGGCTACCAAGCTGTATTACTGTATCCCACAGTTGTTGGGTTGTTTTTGATGTTTTGTAGCTTGCGCCCGCATTTTTGGCATAGTAGCCAAACCCTGATTGCCAGCGCGATAGGGCACTTGAGTCAAATCCCCATACTTTTGAACGAACGTATTGATCCTCATGGGATATCGCCTCGTCAACCATTGCTTTATAACCCATCAATTGCTGAGGGAATCGTTGACGAATTTCAGCAGAATCAGCAATAAAGTCATGGCTTAATCCAGCTAGTAGTGCCCGTCCAATACTGCTAGGTACAGAGGTAACAATGCCCAACCAAGCGGCGGCCATTGATGGGGTTAGAAGTTTGGTGGCAAATAGGCTGTATCGGTTGTTTGTTGCGTGGCAAATTGTTTTAAATTGGTCGCGATAACTTAGAATGTCAGGGCCGCCAACCTCGTATACTTTACTGCTGTTATTCGACTCACAAGCAAGGCTAAGTAAATAATGATTGAGGTTTTTAAGCGCAATAGGGTTGGCCTTGGAATCCACCCATTTAGGAGTAATGAGTATAGGGAGGTTATAAACAAAGTCACGCATGATTTCAAACGCAGCTGAACCTGGGCCTATAATAACGCCAGCGCGTAATTCAATTATCGGAACCGGCGTGTTACGTAAAATTTCGCCCGTTTTTCTGCGAGCGGCTAGGTGCTCTGAATGTCCAGTCTGTGGCTGCAGCGAACTTAAATAGATAACCTGACCGATACTATTTTGCTGTAATGCTTGTGCGAAATTTTGCGCGAGATCCAGTTCATAATCGAGAAAATCATGCCCATGGTTCATTCCGTGGACTAAGAAATATACCAGATCAAAATTATCGACAATCTGGAGGGTTCGTTTATTGTCGCTAAGGTCGAGTTGTTCAAAGCTGAGGTTTTCGGCAACCTCGATTCGTGATTTAAGTAAAGGTAGATTGCGAGCCGTGGCGGTAACCTTGTGACCAGCATCCAGTAGCAGAGGGATTAATTGTGAACCAACATAGCCTGACGCTCCCAGTATTAATACCTTTTTTGTTTCCATCATCAATCCTTGTTGGTTCTATCTTAAAGTTAAGAGTATACTAACCTAATAAATATCCCACTTTTTCAGTATCTTGCTCGTAAATTCATCGTTTTGTCGTATACGACACCTTTTTGATGGAGCGCAGTGGGAGTTTAAAAAATCATAGGTACAAATTGTAATGTTAAAGCTGGTCAGTGTTAGCAAAGGATATGTTGACGGTGGTGAGTTTCACCCAGTTCTACAAGGTGCAGACTTAAGAATTCAAAGTGGTGAACATATCGCATTGATGGGGGAGTCAGGTTCAGGTAAAAGTACGTTACTTAACCTAATCGCCGGACTCGATTCTTTAGATTCGGGTGAAATCTGGTTTGATGATTATGCGATGCATAACTTTAAAGAAGGTAACCGCACCGAATATCGCCGCAATTATATCGGCCATGTATTTCAACAATACAACCTACTAACGACCCTAAATATTGCGGATAACATTCGATTTTGTCGCCAACTTAAAGGTTTACCTGAGAACCCTCAACTTTGGCGTCAAATACTCTCAGCATTAGACCTTATGCCTTTATTGGGGCGTTACCCAGAAGAGATCTCGGGTGGCCAACAGCAACGCGCCGCAATAGCACGGGCGCTATATATGGAGCCTTCAATCTTACTTGCTGATGAACCTACCGGTAGCCTAGACGAAAAAAACGCTAAGGCCGTGATGCGCCTATTATCTTCGCTCATCCGTGACTTTAACTGTACATTGCTTTTGGTCACACACAGTGAAGCGGTCGCGGCATATATGGATCGTACTATACGTATTCAAGGAGGGCAGTTGCATGATATGGCCAATAGCTAAAGCGCTACTTGGTCACTATAAGCGACACCCGCTGCAGATCTTTCTGGTTTGGTTAGGTCTCTCTCTAGGCATCTCTGTGCTTGTTGGTGTGCTTGCTATCAATCAGCACGCAGAATTATCTTATACCAATGGTGAGAGACTTTTCTCAAACCCTTTGCCGTATCGTATTCAATCTAAAAATACCGCTAATACTATCCCTCAGGCATTCTATATTCAGCTACGCCGTGAAGGGTTTGACCAATGTATTCCCTTTGATATTCATCGAGCCCGCACAAAAAATAATATCGATATCCAAGTGCTAGGAATGGACAGTCTAGCGACGGCTGAGATATTTCTTACTGGTAATGTACTTGAAAACCCGATACTGAATATGATGCAAGAACCATATCCTGTATTGGTAAACCAAGTATTTATGAAGTTTATGGGCTGGAAAGAAGGACAGTCTATTACCTTACAAAGCGGCGAAACCATCGGTCCGCTGATTGTAGATACAGAAGGTCTCGTCAACGGCTCTAACCTTGTCGTGGATATGGCTTTGAGCCGTCAACTACGTCGTGGTACGGGCTTCTCAGTGATTGGCTGCACCGATATGTCCAAGCAGAAGCTGACTGAAATTAGGCAGATGCTACCTAAAGGAATGACACTACGAAAAAATACGCGTGGTGAATTGGTTTCGTTGACTAAGGCATTTCACCTTAATCTTACAGCATTAGGGATGCTGTCATTCTTGATAGGCTTGTTCATATTCTATCAAGCGATGTCTTTGTCGTTCATTCAACGTCAACCGGTAACGGGTGTTTTAAGGCAAATGGGAGTGTCGGTTAAGCAGTTGATTGCCGCGCTCACTTTAGAACTGATTTTGTTGGTGGTGATAAGTTGGCTTTCTGGAAATGTTCTTGGATTAATGCTTGCCAACAAACTTGTTCCTGCTGTTTCTATGAGTTTAGGTGCAATCTATAACGTTCAGATAGATATGGTGGTGAACTGGAGTTGGTCTTGGAGCTTGAAGAGCTTACTGATGGCGATTGTCGGTGTGGGACTTTCATGTACTTGGCCATTAGTGCGTTTAATTAGAACCCAACCTATACGCCTAACCGCTCGCCTATCAATGGTACGTTTTGCAGGTAAAGAGTTCTTCTGGCAAGCCATCTTAGCCGCGATATGCTTATTTATTGCAGTTTTTGCGTTGCAGTTTGGTAGTGGTATCTACGCAGGCTTTGTCATTATTGCGTGTATGCTGATCGGGGTAGCTCTGGTGGTACCCTTTATTATATTTGAGCTATTTACCTATCTTTCATATCGCCTACGCTGGGTAAAGGCGCGATGGTTCTTTGCCGACGCAGCGGCATCCATGAGTTATCGTGGGGTTGCGTTAATGGCATTTATGTTGGCAATTACGGCTAATGTCGGCGTTGAAACTATGGTGGGGAGCTTTAGAGTAACCACAGATCAATGGTTGTCACAGCGCTTGGCGGCAGATGTTTACGTTTACCCAACTATGCACTCGGCGCCTCGAATGAGTAGTTGGTTGAAAAAGCAACCCGAGGTTGACCAAGTATGGACTCGTAAAGAGACTGAGCTTATTTCTAATAATGAAAATATCAGCTTAGTTAGTACTGGAGGAAGTGACGGCGAAAAGGATGCATTATCTGTGAAAGTAACGGTTCTCGATTACTGGTATCACTTGCATCATTCTCGTAGTGTTATGATCTCCGAGTCAATGTCGAATAGACAAAAAATTCGCGTTGGTGACTACATATCACTGCCAGCACCTCTGGGACCCCAGTGGAGAGTGGTAGGGGTGTATTATGATTATGGTAATCCATATGACCAAGTTCTGATGTCACAAAAAAACTGGGATTTACTGCTGCCAGATAAAGGGGCAATTGGTCTTGGGGTTTTATTACACGATAAGCAAACATCGAACGATGTAATCTCTAAATTGATTTCCATTTACCATACACCAGCCGAGCGGGTGGTAAATAACAGCCGTATCTACGACCAAGCGATGACAGTGTTTGATAGAACGTTTGGTATTACCGATACCCTTGGCAATATAACCTTGATAGTGGCCGTACTTGGGATATTTTTTGCTACGTTAGCGGGGGAAGCCACTCGCCTGCGTAATGTCGCCTTACTGCGCTGTTTAGGTATGTCAGGTAAGGAACTGGTTTTTGTTGGTGGTGCACAGTTGTTTGCGTTTGGCTTAGTGGCCGCTTTCGTCGCGATTCCACTAGGAATGGCAATGGCGAATAACGTGGTAGAGCTTATCCTCAAAAAATCGTTCGGTTGGAGCATGCAGGTACAAATTGTGCCTTGGGATTACCTAGGAACACTCGGTTGGACTATTGCTTCGTTGATTATCGCAGGTGCGATACCAGTGCTGCAAGTAATTAGACGAACCCCAATGAAATCACTTAGAGATGCATTGTAATAGATGACTAGACGAATATTGAATCGAACCCTCTGGACATTGGCATGCCTCATCATTTTGATAGTGGTGATCAGTAGCAGCCTGTACATCTATGATTTTTCGAAGTCCGATACTAATCTGACCATAGAAAATATAAAAGCCAAACAAACCCACGTTTTTGAGCCAGTACTACCAAATAAAGCGGTACAGTTTCCTAATGATTTTAAGATCCACTCTGAATATCGTTTTGAGATCTGGAGTTTTGTCGCGATGCTCAATGATACAAAAGGTAATGAATACCTAGCCCAATGGTACCTTTACCGCAGAGCGACCTCGGAAAATAAAAAATCTGGTTGGGAATCTCCGCAAATCTACGCGTCACAAGTTGCCCTTACTACTCCAGATAATATCTATTCGGCGGAGCGTTTTGCTCGAGGTGGAATAGGGCTAGTGGGGATGCGTTCGCGACCATATCGACTATCAATTGATAACTGGGTGTGGCGCTCATTTAGTAGTTATCCCGTACCGGGCCGTTTACTGTTAAAGACTGATGATTTTAAGCTTGACCTTAAGCTTCAACAAAATGGTTCCTATATACCAATGGGAGACCGTGGATATCAGGTGACCAATAAACTGCAATCGCAAGCTATTTACGGTTATCAAGCTCCCTATATAGGCGCTAGCGGTACCGTAAACATCGGGGAGAGGAAATATGCTCTTTCTGGAAATGTATGGCTAAATCAAATATGGGGCTCTACTGAGCCTAAGCCAGAACAAAGCCATATTCGTTTTTTATATCGCTTGAACAATGGCAAGGTGCTGTTTCTAACTCAAGTCATATCACCTTCTGGCTTGCCTCATATTTACGGCTCTATTATGGATCATACGGGGCAAGTTCACACTTTGGATAATTCAAATGTTGAGTTAACGTCCTCAGGTACCAGTACATTGAGTAATGGGAAGGTGTTACCACTGCAATGGACTATAAATATACCCAAATTTAAAATATTCTTAACATCCGATGCGACTCGACGAGAGCAGTGGCTGGATTTGTCAATTCCATCATGGTCTGGCACTGTGCGTGCTTCAGGCAGTGAAAATGCACGTGGTTTCATGCAGGTAATAGAGTAATTCACATTAATCGATCTGTGTTATCTTGTTGATTTCAAATGATTTTAGTCTATTTATTGATGTTTCAAATCGACTCGGACGCCCCCCCTTACAAGCGATCTGTCTATCTATATCACCGATGCTAATCAGCTGGCCTCTGATTATTGATTTAATACAAAAGTCGTAACAATTTCATCTATCTTTGTTATAGTTTTGTGATGACTGCGGTATTAGCTATGCGTTTTTTTATGTTTTAATTGCTTATCTTCGGTTTTACCGAACTTATACGACTAAACAATCGAATTTTGTAAATTTTCGTATTGGGTACACTGTTGCCACTTGGTTGTGTGATGTAAATCACAAGTAATGGATGTAACAATGAGTCAAATATTAAAAGATTTTTTTAAGTTAGAATCAGCCGGTGGCATTATCTTAGTTATTGCTGCTGCACTTGCTATGCTAGTGGCTAATTCTCCCCTTAATGAAACCTATCAAGGTGCTTTGCACTCTTATATTGCAGGTATGTCTGTCGAGCATTGGGTTAATGATGGCCTAATGGCGGTATTCTTCCTATTAATTGGTTTAGAAGTAAAACGTGAGCTCCTTGAAGGCGCGCTAAAATCTCGTGAAACTGCAATTTTCCCAGCTATTGCAGCGGTTGGTGGCATGGTTGCTCCAGCTTTAGTTTACGTTCTATTTAACTTCTCTAACCCTGAAGCACTGCAAGGTTGGGCAATACCAGCAGCAACAGATATTGCATTTGCTCTAGGGATCATGGCCTTACTAGGTAACCGCGTACCAGTAAGCCTCAAAGTGTTCTTGTTAGCTCTTGCGATTATCGATGATCTGGGTGTAGTGGTTATCATTGCACTGTTCTATACCAGCGATTTATCAACCCTTGCACTTGCGATCGGGTTTGCGATGACCGGATTACTCTTTTATCTCAATCATAAAAAAGTAACCTCTCTCAAATTGTACCTATTTGTTGGTGCGATACTATGGTTTGCAGTTCTGCAATCTGGGGTTCACGCAACGCTTGCTGGTGTCGTAATCGGTTTTGCAATTCCATTGCAAGGCAAGAAAGGTGAGCGTTCACCGCTTAAACACCTAGAGCACGCTTTGCACCCTTATTCGTCATTCCTAATTTTACCAATATTCGCGTTCGCTAATGCAGGTGTCTCCTTAGAAGGTATTTCTTTTGCAACCCTAGGAACTGCGTTACCGTTGGGTATTGCACTTGGTTTGTTAGTAGGTAAACCATTGGGTATCTTTACGTTTAGTTATGTAGCAGTGAAAGCTGGCGTGGCTAAGCTTCCTGAGGGGATTAACTTTAAGCACATCTTCGCTGTGTCGATTCTATGTGGTATTGGTTTTACAATGTCGATGTTTATTGCTTCCCTTGCCTTTACTGGAACGGCAGCAGATCTCAATACTCATGCGAGATTGGGGATCCTAATGGGCTCGACAGTGGCTGCAATACTTGGCTATACGATGCTACGGTTGTCATTGCCAAAAAAGCAGGCTAGCCACAAAGTGGCGCCCAACCATTAGATTGACTCACAAATCATTAAAGGCCAGCATTTTTGCTGGCCTTTTTTTATGCGTTTAACTTGAGTTCAGGTTCGGAATTTTAGATAAAAAAAAGCCTAATCAAATGTGATTAGGCTTATACAAATCATAGGAGTTAAATGAAAAAAACAGTGTGCAGACAATAGAAAAAATTCAGTACATACCTTCAATTTCTTACCGCGTTATTGCCTACACATAGTAAGACTAGGGATTTTACCTTTAGTTCAAAAAAAAACGGTTTAAATTTAACTATTTTCAGGCTCATTAATAAGCTGTTGATTAATAGAGAGTTTAATTCGCGCTCGAACAAACACTCCCATCTGGTCGGATCTCTTGCTATATTTTTATTGCGTATTTGTAATCGTTTTGTTAATTTCAAACGGTCGTTTGATAATTTTGTTTGCAATGAGGTGCTAATGGGCTCTGCGTTACATACCAAAGAGAAAATTATCTCAGTCGCCGAAGTACTGTTTTCTGAAAAGGGGTTTAAAGAAACCTCTCTAAGAAATATCACAGGGCAAGCTAACGTGAATCTCGCTTCAGTAAACTACCATTTTGGTGATAAGAAAAGCCTTATTCGAGCGGTACTGGGCAAATATCTTGATAGCTTAATGCCATCAATAGCGGAAACCCTACACAACATAGAGCGCAGTGAACATGTGACTATGTTGCAGGTTTTTTCGATATTGAAGCAACCCTTGCTTCAACTAGCACAAATTACGCCAAACGGTACCGAGCGATTCTTGCTACTAATTGGACGGGGCTATGCAGAAGAGCAGGGACACCTCAGATGGTTTATAACAACTCGTTACGGTGAGGTGCTAGATAGGTTTGTAGCCCAAGTAATAAGAGTAAATCCAACTATGGATAGAGAAACGCTCTTTTGGCGGCTGCATTTCACGTTAGGGAGTTGCGTTTTTACAATGGCTTCTAGTGAAGCACTTATGAACATTGCACGCAGTGAATTTGATACTAATCAGCGTGTCGAACGTATTTTTGATCAGATCGTGCCTTATCTTGCATCAGGCATGAATGCGAACTTAAACAATCAGGGAATAGAATAATGGATATGAATTCTTATCGTAGAAAGTGGTTAAGTGATCCAGCATTTAAGCTTTTTAAAAAGGTACTACCTCCTCTATCAACCACTGAAAAAGAGGCTATGGAAGCGGGTAGTGTGTGGTGGGAGGGAGAATTATTCTCCGGCAACCCTGATTGGTCAAAACTTCACAGTTACGACAAGCCTGAGTTAACCGCAGAAGAGCAGAGCTTTGTTGATAATCAGGTAGAGACTCTATTAGAGATGCTCGATGATTTTGAGGTGGTTAAGCACCAACGAGACCTGCCACCACAGGTGTGGGAATACCTTAAACAAGAGCGTTTTTTCTCTCTTATAATCTCTAAAGAATACGGTGGTCGTGACTTTTCTTCTCTTGCTAATTCGACCATAGTAACCAAGATTGCAACCCGAAGCTTGAGTGCGGCAGTAACCGTAATGGTGCCAAATTCATTAGGTCCTGGTGAACTGTTATCTCATTATGGAACGGAGCAGCAAAGGCAATACTGGCTTCCTCGCTTATCTCAAGGTCTTGATATACCGTGTTTTGCGCTAACGGGTCCAGAAGCAGGCTCTGATGCTGGTGCTATACCAGATGCGGGCAAAGTATGCTTTGGCGAGCACGATGGCAAACAGGTTCTGGGGATCAGGCTCAATTGGAACAAACGCTATATAACCTTAGCGCCTGTTTCAACGGTGTTGGGCTTAGCGTTTAAGCTTTACGATCCAGATAATCACCTAGGACGAGGCGAAGAGCTTGGTATTACTTGCGCGCTTATCCCAACCGATCATCCGGGCGTGATTGTCGGTGAACGACATGATCCTCTCGGGCTAGCGTTTATGAATGGGCCAACCCGTGGTGAAGATGTTTTTATTCCCATGGATTGGCTGATCGGGGGTGAAGAATATGCAGGTAAGGGCTGGCGAATGCTGGTTGAATGCCTGTCAGCAGGACGTGGTATCTCGCTGCCAGCACTAGGGGCTGCCGTCGGGCAACTTACCGCTAAAACTACCGGTGCTTATTCACTGGTGAGAAAGCAATTTGGCCTGTCTATAGGTAAGTTTGAAGGTGTGGCAGAGGGCGTAGCGCGCATTGGTGGATTTAACTACTTGTTAGAGGCCAGCCGTACATTGACCACAACTGCCCTTGATAGCGGGGAGAAACCAGGCATTGTTACCGCTATCGCGAAATACCATATGACGGAGATGGCGAGGACCATCCTTGATGATTCTATGGATATCCACTCTGGGCGCGCAATTCAACAAGGCCCAATGAATTATCTATCTCACCACTATTATGGGATCCCTGTGGCGATTACTGTAGAAGGTGCCAATATTTTAACTCGCAACTTA
Source organism: Vibrio gallicus (assembly GCF_024346875.1). Lineage (NCBI taxonomy): Bacteria > Pseudomonadati > Pseudomonadota > Gammaproteobacteria > Vibrionales > Vibrionaceae > Vibrio > Vibrio gallicus. The sequence goes on along the minus strand of NZ_AP024871.1, from coordinate 1,342,740 downwards.
ATGATATTCGGACAGGGCGCAACTCGATGTCACCCTTATGTGTTAAAAGAGATGGCTCTGGCTTCGCAAGAAGATCAAAAGCAAGCTGCACAAGATTTCGATCAACTGCTATTTAAACATATAGGCCATGCGACTAAGAACAGTTTTGGTTCTCTGTTTGGAGCACTAACGGGTTCACAATTTATGTCAGCTCCGGTTTCTGGTGCAACCAAACGATATTATCAACAGATGACACGCTTAAGTAAGGCACTGGCGGTAAGTTCTGATTTTGCAATGCTAACCTTAGGTGGTGACCTTAAACGTAAAGAGCTGATCTCAGCGCGTCTAGGCGATGTACTTTCGTATCTGTACCTTGCATCAGCAGCGCTTAAAAAATATCAGGATGAAGGCTCGATTGAGGCCGATCTTCCTTATGTTCGCTATGCGGTAGAGCACTGTTTACATCAAGGGGCGAAGGCGTTGCAGCAGGCTCTAAGCAATTATCCTGTGTTATGGGCAAAATATGTGATGAAACTACTAGTATTCCCAATAGGAAATCACTTTAAAGCGCCCAGCGATAAGTTGGTAATGCAGGTCGCTCACTTAACGATGGAACCTGGTGAGCAAAGAGATCGACTGACGCAACTGTGCTACGTAGGAGAAAAAGACGGCGATTCGGTTGGCATTATGGAGCGTGCTTTTGTTGCGATGCATTCAGTTGCAGAGCTTGAGAAAAAGGTCGCAGTCGCTATTCGAGAAGGCAAGGTTGAAAAGAAAGCGAGTTTAGTTGATAAGCTCAGTACCTGTAAACAGCTTAAGATCCTCTCTCAAGAAGAAGTAAACCGTGTACTTGAAGCCGATAAACTGAGATATCGTGCGATACAGGTCGATCACTTTAGCCATGATTTTAGTGAAGTGTTGACAGGTACGCCGACTAAAATGGAGTCAGTAAAGAGCGACAACGCGGCGTGATTGTATAAATAGACCGAAATTAGAAGCCTATTGAGAAATCAATAGGCTTTTTTAATCCTTTAGAATCTGAGTGTAAATTGCATACCAATAAATTGCTTGTCATAACTTGCGCCAGAATCAAGGGCAAATGTGGCTGCATCTTGATAGCCAAACCAAGGCGTACTAACTAAGCTTGCCTGTGCGTCGGCTCCCCATGAGTCTGTTATCCAATAATGAATATGACCAACTGGATTTAACAAGAACAGCGACACATCACCAAGGGTCGTTGAACCCCAGACCTTGCCTCCACTGCTCAAGACTTCCTGTTCACCTTGCAGCATGAGTTCACCCACCACAGCACCAAAGACTGGAGTTACAAAAAGATCTTGCCATGATGGAACTTCTGCAAATGCTTCAACGCCGTATTCCCAAAAAAAGGTCGACATTGCAAAAGAGTAGCCAAAGGATTCGAACTCGTTAAATCCTGCATGTCGGGCGGCGGTGTAATACACACCACCAAAATAAGGGTGCATGATATAGTTTAGAAAATGTTCATCTCTATCCCAAACAGGGCCAGCTTTAACGTTTTCGACCCATTTATCACCTAGCTTGCTGAGGTCACGGTCATCATCTTCCCATTTAGTGATACTTTCGGGTAGGAAGGTCATTAGGCCAACGGTCACCACACTCAAGCCTAGAATAGTATAGGTTTGTTCGAGTAGATAATCCCAATCCTTGCCGTCTGAAACACGCAGGTGCAGGGGGAGTTTATTGGCTTCTAGATCCAGTGCAGTTTTGTTGTCATCTAGCGAAAATGTATGCTGAGCAATATTGGTTTTGGCACAATATTGATATGCGATATCGCATTGTGGATTATAAGAAAACTCAATGTGCTTGTTGGTATCATAATTGGCATAGCTATTAGCACTTGCCAACATCGCTAGGGTAGTAGCAATTTTTTTGAATTGCACTGACGGCTCCCTTAAATATCATCCTTGATTGTCGTTACAATTATGTATCATTTCTTCACTAATTAAAACAATCGCTTAGTCTGAAAAATAATCGGTTAGTTGTATTTATGTTAATCAACACTTAATATCCCTGTCATCCGCTCTTTTACGGGCTATAAATGAGTATAGAAACGATTATGGGGAATATTTTGTCACACAATAATCCGCCGAAAATTGCCATGTTGAGTACCGGAGAAGAGGTACTGTTTGGTGATATTACAGATACCAACGCCAGTTGGCTCTCAGCTAGCTTGTTTGAGGCTGGCTTTCAAATGACCACTCGAATGACAGTTGGAGACAGCTTAGACGCGATATCAACTGCATTGAAAATTCTGTCTAAAGACCATGATGTTGTCATTATAAATGGTGGGTTAGGTCCCACTAGTGATGACCTTACAGCGGAAGCGGCTTCCCTATGTGCTGCTAAAGATCTTGAGCTGTTTCCACAATGGGTTGAGCGCATTGAACAGATGTTTGCTCAGTGGGGGCGTGAGATGCCACCATCGAATATTAAGCAGGCGATGCTGCCGTCAACGAGCGTTATTCTAGATAATCCGAGAGGAACAGCTTGTGGGTTTAGACTCGATATTGACGGCGCACAGTGTTATTTCACGCCAGGTGTACCTCACGAATTCAAGAGCATGCTAAACAACGAGATCCTGCCGCATATGCAGGCTTGTTTTACTGAGATAGTGCAGAAAAATGTGCATAGGATCTATTGCTACGGCTTGTCAGAGTCTGGGATTGCCACTTTACTAGAGCCACTTGAGCATCCTAAGCAGATGGTCTTAGGTTATCGCTCTGCACTTCCTTATATTGAGGTTAAGCTGTTTTATAGCGAGTGCTCTGATGAGGTGCAAGCTTATATTAACCAAGTTGAAGCATTATTGGATAGCAATAGCGTGGCTATAAATTGCCCGCCAGTTAATGCGGTATTTGATAAACTCGGTGGGAGACGCGTTGCGATTATCGACGGTATTACCCAAGGGCATTTCCACAGTTGGATAGCCAAGCAATTACCAGAGCAGGATAAACTGTCTTCATTTAATGTACCCATTGATCATCAGCAAGCGCAGGGCTTACAACTTGCCAAACAAGTGGGCTTAGATGCTCATGATTATTGCTTTGTATTACAGGGGCTTTCCAATAATCAATGGCAGTTTACCCTTAAAACACCAAAGCAGATATTGAAGCAGGTGGTTGAGTTCAAAAGGGATTATAACTTTTCAGCGCGTTGTATCGTTGTCTCAGCCATCGCCTTAGATATGTTGCGTCGTAATGTAAATGAGTGTGACCCATGGGGTGAATATGGCTCTGTGGTGAGGGTAAGCTCAAATATCCAATCGCGATAAGGGCTAATCATAAAGGTTATGAGTGTGTAAAAATCGAGCAACTCTTATAACTAAATAATCTATCTGTTAAGTCATTGCCTAGAAAAGAGATTATTAAAATATTTCAATTGGCGCTATTTAACGTCTTTAATCTGCCCGATGCGTGATTATAATGAGGGTTCCTTGAAAATCTTCCCGCGGCATTTATATGAGATTTTCAAACTGTCTAATACTGGAGGGACTCATATGCGAAATTATGCCAGGGTAGAGGTATGGTTCCAAGTTGGAACTGAACAGGTATTATTAGGAGAAGTAGGGCATAAGGGGCAAGCTAACCTGCTCGCGTTATGGCGTGGCGTTCGAGAGGTGTTAGCGGGTATTAGTGCATCACAGCAAGTCGTTAATCCTCACTATACCCTAGCTTTATTTGACGATGATGGGCATATGATAGGACGCAAGTGTGTATCCGAAAAAGATGCAGAAAAGCTATTAGAAAATAATCACTGGATGTTATGTCACAGCCCCAATGCCTTTAATCGTCAGCAATTAAGATACTAATCAGTGATTTTCTCAATCAAAAACGCTCTGCCTTTGGCAGAGCGTTTTTATTTAAGAGACATGTTCTACCCGATTGTGCAGATTTACTTGCTCTAGATTCACGTCACCTTTAGCGCGACAGATACAGGGAAGTATCTCACCTTGTTTAAGGTAGGCCATGGCAAAGCCAATGTATTCGACTTCACCGCGTTCTAACGTACAACGACAAGCGCCACAGTGCCCATCTCGACAGTTATATTCCGGTTTTAAACCAGATAACTCCATCGATTCTAAAAGTGTAGAGTTTTTAGAATTTACCAGATGGGTTGCTTTATTAATGGTGACTTTATGCATTGTTACAGCTCGAAATCCTCAAAGTCATCAGCCGATATTTCATTGTCAATTTGACCTACGAGATAAGAGCTGATTTCTGCCTCTTGAGGTGCTACTTGTACGTTGTCAGAAGAGAGCCATGCATTGATCCATGGGATCGGGTTGTTGGTTGCTTCTGGATATACAGAAGGAAGTCCAACTGCTTGCATTCGAATATTGGTAATATACTCAACATACTGGCACAGAATATCTTTGTTTAGACCGATCATTGAGCCATCTTTAAACAGGTATTCCGCCCATTCTTTTTCTTGTTCCGCTGCATCTTTGAAGATAGCAATGCTTTGTTCTTTTAGCTCTTCAGCAATCTGCAGGAAAGCAAAGTCATCTTGACCATTACGTAATAGATTAATCATATGCTGCGTACCAGAAAGGTGTAGCGCTTCATCACGAGCGATAAGCTTAATGATTTTGGCATTGCCTTCCATTAGTTCGCGTTCTGCAAATGCAAAAGAACAAGCGAAGCTAACGTAGAAACGAATGGCTTCAAGGGCATTTACGGACATCAAACATAGATAAAGCTGCTTTTTCAATCCGTATAAGCTGACATCTACACTCTCACCATTAATGTCGTGCTGACCTTCACCGTAGCGATGATAATCGTTGCTCATTTCAATCAGTTTGTCGTAATAATGTGCGATATCTTTGGCACGCTTAAGAATATGTTCGTTCTCAACGATATCATCAAATACAACCGAGGGCTCGTTCACAATATTACGTATGATATGGGTATAAGAACGAGAGTGAATCGTCTCTGAGAAAGACCATGTTTCAATCCAAGTTTCTAATTCTGGCAATGAAACTAGCGGAAGTAGTGCCACATTCGGGCTGCGCCCTTGAATTGAGTCGAGTAGCGTTTGATATTTTAAGTTACTGATAAAGATGTGTTTTTCATGGTCTGGAAGCTTGTTATAGTCGATTCTATCACTGGACACATCCACTTCTTCAGGACGCCAGAAAAACGACAATTGCTTTTCAATAAGCTTCTCAAATATTTCAAACTTTTGTTGGTCATAACGAGCAACGTTAACCGGCTGACCCAGAAACATTGGCTCTTTAAGCTGGTCGTTTTTATTTTGGGTAAAAGTGCTATAGGCCATCTGAACCTCGAATTATCCTTTAAATGTCACGTTAATAGGGGAGCTGTTGCTCCCACAGCTTAAATCTAGATCTTGCAACCGCCGCCAGCGCAATCGTCTTCTTCAACAACAACGCTGTTTTGGTCATCTTTAGCACCATCACGAGTATTGTGGTAGTAGAGTGTCTTTACACCATACTTATACGCAGTTAATAGGTCACGAAGCAGTTGCTTCATAGGAACCTTACCGCTTTCATAGTTGTTTGGATCGTAGTTGGTGTTTGCTGAAATCGATTGATCGACAAATTTCTGCATGATACCAACTAGGTTTATATAACCGTTATTATTCGGAATATTCCACAACAGTTCGTAGTTCTGTTTGTACTTAGTAAACTCAGGCACAACTTGCTTGAGAATGCCATCTTTTGATGCCTTAACCGAAACGTAACCTCGTGGCGGTTCAATGCCGTTGGTTGCGTTAGATATCTGAGATGAGGTCTCAGAAGGCATTAGCGCAGTTAGCGTCGAGTTGCGTAAACCATGCTGCTTGATTTCACTACGTAGTGATTCCCAGTCGTACTGTAACTCTTGTTCAACGATACTATCGATAGAGCTCTTGTAGGTGTCTATAGGCAAGATACCTTGCGAGTATGTCGTTTCGTGGAACGAAGGACATGCCCCTTGTTCTTTGGCTAATTTTACAGACGCTTTTAACAGGTGATACTGGATCGCTTCGAAGGTGCGATGGGTCAAGGCATTTGCACTACCGTCAGAATATTTAACGCCGTTCTTAGCGAGATAGTAAGCGTAGTTAATAACACCGACACCCAAGGTGCGACGATTCATAGTCGAGATACGCGCCGCTGGTAGAGGGTAGTCTTGATAATCGAGTAGGGCGTCAAGGGCACGAACCACGAGATCAGACAGTTCTGCGAGATCATCTAACTCATTAATAGCACCGAGGTTAAATGCAGATAGCGTACATAGGGCTATTTCGCCGTTCTCGTCATCTACATTGTTCAGTGGTTTAGTTGGAAGTGCAATCTCTAAACAGAGATTTGATTGGCGCACGGGCGCAACGCTCGCGTCAAACGGGCTATGCGTATTGCAGTGGTCTACGTTCTGGATATAGATACGACCTGTTGATGCGCGCTCTTGCATCAAGATGCTGAACAATTCCAGCGCTTTAACTTGCTCTTTTTTAATGCTTGGGTCAGCTTCGTATTGAGCGTATAGACGTTCAAATTCGTCTTGATCCTGGAAGAAAGCATCATATAGGCCAGGTACATCCGATGGAGAAAACAGGCTGATGTTGCCACCTTCAATTAATCGGCTGTACATTAGCTTATTAAGTTGAACGCCGTAGTCCATATGACGAACGCGGTTCTCTTCGACGCCACGGTTGTTTTTCAGCACCAATAGGTTTTGAACTTCGCCATGCCACAATGGATAGAACACAGTAGCTGCACCGCCACGTACGCCGCCTTGAGAGCAACATTTTACTGAAGTCTGGAAGTATTTATAAAACGGGATACAACCAGTATGGAAGGCTTCGCCGCCACGGATTTCAGAGCCTAAAGCGCGGATACGCCCGGCATTGATACCGATACCAGCGCGCTGAGAGACATAGCGTACGATAGAACTTGCGGTGGCATTGATAGAATCTAGGCTATCTCCACATTCAATCAATACACATGAGCTAAATTGACGAGTAGGGGTACGAACGCCCGCCATAATTGGTGTTGGCAGAGATATCTTGAAGGTTGATACTGCATCGTAGAAACGACGAATATAGTCTAAACGGGTATCACGTGGATACTTAGAGAATAGACAAGCAGCAACTAAGATGTATAGAAACTGAGCACTTTCATAGATTTCTTTAGATACTCGGTTTTGTACAAAGTACTTTCCTTCTAACTGCTTGACGGCTGCGTATGAGAAATCAAGGTCACGCTTGTGGTCGATGTAAGAGTTCAGTACCTCAAACTCTTCACGAGAATAATCTTCCATCAAGTGTTTATCATATTTGCCCATGTCTACGAGTTTAGAGACATGATCAAATAATGTTGGCGGCTCATATTGGCCGTAGGCTTTCTTACGCAAATGGAACACAGCAAGTCGCGCAGCGAGATATTGATAATCAGGGGTTTCTTCTGAGATAAGGTCAGCAGATGCCTTAATCATGGTCTCATGAATATCTGACGTAGTGATACCGTCATAGAATTGGATTTGAGACTTAAGTTCTACCTGAGAAACAGAGACGTTATTGAGTCCTTCGGCAGCCCACGTGATCACGCGGTGGATCTTCTCAAGATCGATAGGTTCTGTGCGTCCCTGACGCTTGGTGACGGTAAGATTTTGGTTCATTCTGTTAGATATCCATAACATCAACGATGAAAGCCACATTTATCAATATTAGCTATGATTTTTACGTGACTTTGTGATCCAAGTCTAGCTTAGGTTTAAGCTAAAAACACTACATGTAGGGGGTTAACCTCTAATGCGTTACAAGATAGTGCGGTTGTTGGTTGTTTTCAAGTTTTTGCTGGGATGATATGTTGTGGATAACAGGTGCATTAAATATTTCAGTTAGCGATCACTTACCTTGCGATTTAACCCCTATTTGACTTGTACTTTTTCGAGGCTAGTCAATGAATCAAATTTGTACTTGCTAAAAAATAAATTACTTGATCTTTATCAAGGAATTTGAGCGAGGTGAGGGAAAGTTACGTGCTGCAGCAGGCTGAAAAAAGCCCCAATAAAAGGGGCTGATATGTTGTTGAGATTAAGCCGGTTTGTGAGTGTGTACTATATAGTTCACATCCACATTTTTACATAATCGGTAACTGTCGCTTAACAGTTGGTATCCGATGCCGGTAATTCCTTGTTCTTGCAAAGTGGTATTATCAATGAACTTTATTAGTTCAGACGGTTTGAGAAACTTATCATAGTCGTGAGTGCCCTCAGGCAGTAGACGTAGTATTTTTTCTGCACCGACTATCGCAAACAAATACGACTTAGGATTACGATTGAGGGTAGAGAAGAACACATGGCCACCGGGTTTGACCAAGGCTGCGCAAGATGCAATGACCGACATCGGATCTGGTACATGTTCAATCATTTCCATACAGGTAACGACATCATAGGATTCAGGGTTTTGGTGTGCATGCTCCTCAACAGTGGTGCGGATATACTTTACATCGGCTCCAGACTCTAATGCATGCAGTCTTGCGACTTCTAAGGGTTCTTTTCCCATATCCAACCCAGTGACTTTGGCACCTTCAAGGGCCATACTCTCAGCCAATATCCCGCCACCACAACCAACGTCGAGGATTGTTTTACCAAATATTCCCTGAGCGTTGTCTTGTACATACTGTAAGCGAAGAGGGTTTATCTGGTGGAGAGGTTTGAATTCACCATGCTTGTCCCACCAGCGAGAGGCCAGGTCTTCAAATTTTTTGATTTCGGCGAGGTCTACGTTTTTTCCCTGAGTCATATCTACGATTGAGTTAGCAATTTTGTTGCATTATAACCCCATTCAAGAATGGCCTGCAGTAACAAAAGGTTTAACTTGTCGCTTGGCTTGCAAGTTTGTCCAATATTATCGATAAATCAATACTAGAAAGATGGTTGTTTTTCATACCAATAATGGTGATTAGTTTAATTTATGTGCATCTGAACTCAATGAGAGGTCACAGCCTAGGTTATCACCAAGGAAAGTAATGCCAGAGTGGGTAAAATTGTGTTATATTTTTTAGATTCTTATAGGATTTTAAAGACGATCTAACAGTCGAGGGATAATGCTCTATGAGCGATCTAGCAAAAGAGATCACACCGGTTAATATAGAAGATGAGCTTCGAGGGTCATACCTTGACTATGCTATGTCAGTTATTGTTGGCCGTGCACTGCCGGATGTAAGAGACGGCTTAAAGCCTGTGCACCGTCGCGTTTTGTTCGCGATGAATGTATTAGGTAATGATTGGAATAAACCGTATAAAAAATCTGCCCGTGTAGTAGGGGACGTAATCGGTAAATATCACCCACATGGTGATAGTGCTGTATACGATACTATCGTACGTATGGCTCAACCGTTCGCACTTCGCTATATGCTTGCTGATGGCCAAGGTAACTTTGGTTCTATCGATGGTGACTCCGCCGCGGCAATGCGTTACACCGAAGTACGCATGTCTAAGATTGCTCATGAACTGTTAGCAGACCTTGAAAAAGACACCGTTGATTATGTACCAAACTACGATGGTACTGAGCAGATCCCTGCTGTACTACCGACACGAGTTCCTAACTTATTAGTTAATGGTTCGTCGGGTATCGCTGTAGGTATGGCAACCAACATTCCACCGCATAACCTGACAGAGGTTATCGATGGTTGCCTTGCGTTTATAGAAAACGAAGAGATTACCATCGACCAGTTGATGGAATATATCCCAGGACCTGACTTCCCTACCGCAGCACTTATTAATGGTCGCAAAGGCATCATCGATGCTTATAAAACTGGCCGTGGTAAGGTTTATATGCGTGCTAAAGGCAGTGTAGAAGTTGCAAAGAATGGTCGTGAAACCATCATTGTTACTGAGCTCCCTTACCAGGTAAACAAGGCTCGCTTGATTGAAAAAATTGCAGAGCTGGTAAAAGATAAGAAAGTTGAAGGCATTAGTGCACTGCGTGATGAGTCGGATAAAGATGGCATGCGTATTGTTATTGAATGCAAGCGTGATGCAGTGGGTGAGGTTGTTCTAAATAACCTGTATGCACATACGCAGCTGCAGACTACGTTTGGTATCAATATGGTTGCGCTAGATAAAGGCCAACCTAAACACTTCAACCTTAAAGAAATGCTAAAAGCATTTGTTGATCACCGCCGTGAAGTGGTTACTCGTCGTACTATCTTTGAATTACGCAAAGCGCGTGATCGTGCTCATATCCTTGAAGGCTTAGCGCTTGCTCTAGCCAATATAGATGAGATTATCGAGCTTATCCGTAAGGCGCCAACGCCTGCGGAAGCGAAGCAAGGTTTGATTGCGAGAGGCTGGGATCTAGGTCTAGTTTCGACCATGCTTGAGCGCGCCGGTACTGATGCTGCACGTCCAGAATGGCTTGAAGAGCAATTCGGTATCCGTGACGGCCAGTACTATCTAACCGAGCAACAAGCGCAAGCTATTCTAGATTTGCGTCTACAAAAGTTAACCGGTCTAGAACATGAAAAAATCCTTGATGAATATCGAGGACTATTAGAAGAAATCGCAGAATTAATGCACATCCTTGCAAGCACAGAGCGCTTGATGGAAGTGATCGTAGAAGAGCTTCATGCTATTCGCGAAGGGTATGGTGATGCTCGTCGTACTGAAATTACTGCCGCTTCTCATGATATCGATCTGGAAGAGCTGATTGCACAAGAAGATGTTGTTGTTACCCTTTCTCACGAAGGCTACGTTAAGTATCAAATCCTAAGTGACTACGAAGCGCAGCGCCGTGGTGGTAAAGGTAAGAGCGCGACTAAGATGAAAGATGAAGATTACATCGAGCGTCTATTAGTTGCCAATACTCACGATAATATCCTGTGCTTCTCAACTCGCGGTAAGACCTATCGCTTGAAAGTGTACCAATTGCCATTAGCTAGCCGTACAGCTCGTGGTAAGCCAATCGTGAATATCCTTCCGTTAGAAGATAATGAGCGTATTACGGCTATCTTACCGGTGTCAGAGTTTACTGATGATAAATTCATCTTTATGGCAACAGCCGATGGTACCGTTAAGAAAACGTCTCTGGATCAATTTGCCAACGTACGCAGCAATGGCTTGATTGCAGTTAATCTGCGCGATGAAGATAGCCTAATTGGCGTTGATATCACTAACAGTGACAACGACATTATGCTGTTCTCTAAAGCGGGCAAAGTGGTTCGCTTCAACGAATCTCAAGTTCGTGGTATGGGTCGTACAGCAGCAGGTGTTCGCGGTATTAAGCTAGTTAATGATGATAAGGTTGTATCGCTAATTGTTCCACACAACGATGGCGACATTCTTACTATCACTGAAAATGGCTATGGTAAGCGTACTGTACTTGATGAATACCCAGCTAAGAGTCGTGCAACACAAGGTGTTGTATCTATCAAAGTCTCTGATCGAAATGGCAGTGTAGTCGGTGCGGTTCAAACGGAAGATGGTGACGAGTTTATGGTCATCACTGACGGCGGAACTCTAGTACGTAGCCGTGTTGCTGAGGTTAGCCAAGTGGGGCGTAATACCCAAGGTGTTACCATTATCCGCACCTCGGAAGACGAAAACGTTGTTGCACTGCAACGTATCGATGAAGTCGAAGAAGCCGAGATGTTGGAAGATGTTGAACAAGAAAGCCCAGTAGAGGGTTCTTCGGAACAACAATCAAACCCAGATACTGATGGCGAGTAATATTACGCAATAAACTGATTAAAAGCCGAGCATTTAGCTCGGCTTTTTTAATTGATATGGATCAAGGTCTTGAATTTGCGTATCATCGCCCCTATTTGAGAATAAGACGCATAAGACTAGAGAGCAGTAATGGCAGAGATTAGAGCGCGAGTTAATCTAAAGGTTGGTATCAAGAGCAATATAGATACAGAATTGCTTTCATTTCATGGGCTTAAAACAGATAAAGAGCATGTTGCCCTGATATTCAACTCGGCAGACAGTCAACAAGCTACCCCTATCGTTAGGATGCACTCGGAGTGCCTAACCGGCGATGTGTTTCATTCTTCACGTTGTGATTGTGGCGAACAGCTCGATGAGACCATCAACAAGATGGCAGTAGAGGGTGGAATACTGCTCTATCTTCGCCAAGAAGGGCGTGGTATTGGCTTATACAATAAAATAGATGCGTACCGCTTGCAGAGCGAAGGGATGAATACCTACGAAGCGAATAATCATCTAGGATTTGCTGATGATCTGCGTGATTTTGAAGAAGCGGCTCAAATGCTAAAAGCCTTGGATGTACAACAGATTCGCTTAGTGACCAATAACCCCAAGAAAATCCGAGATCTCAAAGACTTTGGGATAGAAATAGTAGAAGTTATAAATACCATGGCGCATGTGAAACACGGCAACGAAAGTTACCTTAAAGCTAAGGCGGCGCATGGGAAGCACGATCTGGATCTGTAGGTTTGTCGGTTGTCGCTATCAGTATCAAACAAGGAAGCTCGGCTTCCTTTTTTTGTGGTTTAATTTGCTAACAAAATCAGATTAAATAGCGCGAAACCCCGCTTTTGTATCGTGTAGCCACACAAAAATGAGCCGAGTGTTAACAAGAATTAGCCCTAAGTTGGTCGTATAATTGAAAAGTGTAAGATCGTTATTGTAATTCGTTAAATCTGATTATGTTTGCCATACTTGATGTACTTTCTCAGTACTTCAAGTAGGTGATATGGGGTTATATAAACTGCCGCTGATAGCTCTACTGTTGGTCATGCTTAGTGTGACAGTATCTGCTGCGCCTGAGAAAACTATGCTACATAGATTGGGATGGGTAACACCGGAGCAAGATCTGGGGCAGTTATTGCAATATCCTCAACTGGTTCAAAATATTTATAACCAACAAAATCATAAGCTTATTTGGCTGCAACTGGAAGATCAGTTACTGATAACCGGCACCATAGAAATACTGTCACTTGCACAGATCTCTCCGATATTTGAACGTCGTTTTAGGCAGTTGAATAGACTGCGACAGCAACAAGATTATTTTAAGTTTGATCTGGTAGCGACAGATACCTTACTGATTATTTTGAGCTATCGTTCTCGATTGTTGGAAAATAAAGATACATGGCTGTTTGGCCAAGGGATACCTCAATATTGGCCGCAGCCAACGCTTGATGACCAAGCTCGACTGATTAGCGCCATGCGCAATAATAAGCTCACACCTTTTTTAGGGGCGCTGGGTCTAGATAATGAGCCCTATCAGGCGTATAGCTTAGCGATTAAACACCTGCAAATGGCACAACAAGATGGAAGCGACTACTCAGCCAACTCTCTAGTTAGGGTTGGGGATGTATTACACGATAGAGCGCTATTGCTACGTAAGCTTGCGCTGGCTGGATTAGTGGTCTCTAAAGTGGATACAAGTAAGGACTGGTATAGCCGTGATCTGGAATTGATAGTTAAGCAATTTCAAAAACAACATGGCTTATCCAGTGATGGTGTTATTGGACCAAATACCATTGCTTGGTTGAATTATCCTATCGAAGAGCGGATTCGCAGATTAGCTCTAAATGCAGAGCGAACTATGTTGTGGCCAACCCAAAGAGACTCGGTGGTATTGGTTAATCTACCGAGCTTCGAACTAGATTATTTCTTCAGGGGCAATAAGGCATTTTCTTCGAGAGTCATCATTGGTAAGCAATCTCGTAAAACGCCAATGTTATCTATAAAAATGGACTCTGTGGTTCTCAACCCTACATGGAACATACCGCCTAAGATTATGCGTGAAGATATTATTCCATCCCTTCGTTATAACCCCAAATATTTGAGTAGCCGCGGTATTCAGGTGATAAAGGGGTGGAGCAATCCTAAGGTTATCGATCATAATGTGATTGATTGGAGAAGGGTAAATCCAAAAACGTTTCCATATCGAATGCGACAGCAGTCGGGTTCAAAAAACGCGTTAGGAGTGTATAAATTTAACACCCCAAATCGCCGTGCTATTTATCTTCACGACACTCCATCAAAACATCTTTTTGATAAGCCCTCTAGGGCATTTAGTTCTGGCTGTATCCGCGTGCAGCATGCGGCAAAATTTGCCTCGACACTGTCTAAAACACAAGGGTTTAGACAGTCAAATATCACACCCTCAAAGCGTTCGTCTAATTCAAGAGTGCCCCTTAAACGCAGAATTCCAGTCCATCTTATCTATCAAACATCATGGGTTGATGATGGGAAGATTCACTTTAGGGATGATGTGTATGGATACGATAAAAATCCAAATTCGAAGCAGCTTGTCAAACAATGAGTTTGAGTTTGCTAATCAAGAGGGGTGAAATATAAGCTTGTACAAAAAATACACAATATTATTTGCCTAAAAATTATACATCCAGTAAAGTGCGTGGCTGTTTTATTCAGTTTGATGCATAAGATTGAGGCAAGTAGTGGTAGATAGAAGACAATTTTTAAAACTGGCAGCAGGTGCGTCTGCGCTAGTCGCAATGCCAAGCCTGGCGAACATGTCCCCGAAAATACAACAACAAAACAGAACGTTGCAGTTTAATAATCTGCATACGGGCGAATCGCTAAATACTTGTTATTTTAATGCGGGTCATTTTGTGAATACGGAGCTACAAAGAGTTAATCATATCTGCCGTGACTTCCGCCGCAATGAAATCCATCCAATGGATAAACGCTTGCTTACTCAACTTAGCGCAATTCAACAGGTGCTGGAAACCGATGCAGAGGTGCAGATCATCTCTGGATATCGTTCACCAAAAACCAATGCGATGCTAAGAGCCCATTCTCATGGTGGTGTTGCCAAGCGCAGTTTACATATGCAAGGGCGTGCCATTGATTTTAGGATTGCTGGAGTGGATATCTCCGATGTTCATGACGCTGCGTTATCGATTAAGGCTGGTGGTGTCGGGTACTATCCGGGCAGTCGATTTGTACACATCGACACCGGTCGTGTTCGTTTTTGGCACGGATAACCTTGAGTTTAAAAGGCATTACTGTCATAGTCGATGCTAGTTAAAATAGTCGTTTAGGTAAGTTATGACCCTTCAATATCAAGTAGTTCCTGTAACCAGTTTTTCTCAAAATTGCTCTATCGTATGGTGTGATGAAACCATGAAAGGTGTCGTGATCGATCCCGGTGGTGATGTGAAACAGTTGGCGGCTCTGATCAAGGAGATGGGGGTTGATATTGAAAAGCTGGTTCTGACCCACGGACACCTTGACCATGTTGGTGGAAGTGAAGAGTTATCTGAGGTATTAAACGTACCTATTGTTGGTCCACACAAAGAAGATAACTTTTGGTTGCAAAGCCTTGAAGGGCAAAGTCAGATGTTTGGCTTTCCATTAACCGAAGCATTTGAACCCAGTGTCTGGCTCGATGAAGGTGACACTGTGATTTTTGGCAATCAAAGCCTAAACGTTCTTCATACTCCAGGCCATACCCCAGGCCACGTTGTTCTATATAATGTCGATGCTAAGCTGGCTTTTGTAGGTGATGTGCTGTTCAAGGGGGGAGTTGGGCGTACTGATTTTCCAAAAGGTGACTTCAATACCTTGATTGCATCCATTAAACAAAAGCTTTGGCCATTAGGCAATGAAACACGTTTTGTTCCTGGCCATGGACCTGAATCTACCTTTGGTAGTGAACGCGCATCAAATCCATTTGTTGCTGATGAAATGCCGCTGTATTAAAGCGTTAGTTGGTCATCTTTCGCGGCAGCCCAGTACTGCCGCATTAACCCAATAAAGTCATCTGCATCTCTATCTAGATCGGCGATTGCGATAAATAGATCGTAGTTCCAAAATCCTCTTTGATACTCCATTCGTCTATATAAGCTCGCTTGAAGCCCTTTAAACTCCCCTTTACTGTAGATCACGTTTCTGGAGTCTAAAACCAGATCTTGAAACTCTTCCTGGCGATCCGCCTCATTGGCTCCAAGATACAACAATGCCCTTTGACTTAGCAGTATCTCGCTGGTGACTCGTGGTGAAATACCACTGATAAAACGGCTGGGATCGATCAGCCGTATACCTATCCAAGGTAGTGGGGCAGCTGTAGGGTCTTTACTAATACAACGACCAAGGCTATGGATATTATTCCACTGTACGACCCAGCCTCCTTTATAGGTGTGCTGCTGAAAGTGGGTATCGGTAATGGTGTACTTGATAATGCTGCGCTGATAAAAATGGATGACCGCAATAGCTACCACGCTACACACAAATAAGATCCCTAGTGTGCCCTGTAATGAGTCTGCGTAATTACTTAGCCAGATAGAAGCTAATAAATAGCTTACCGCGACGATACTGCGACTCTTTTTACCAAACCTTATCTTTTGATTCGAAAGCTGAAGGGTGCGCACAGTGAAGGCTCCTCTCATGATCAAATTCATTAAAGTGGATCGCTAAGTCTAGACCCATATAAAGCATCTTGCCTTGTTAAATTTTGATTTCGTGTTCAAGGGCAATTTTTGATGATTTTCTTTTATAAATCATAAATTTAAGACCATATTTATAATGACGTAACTTAATGTTATTGATGAGCGTGAATAGGATATAACAAGGTAGTCCCGCGGTTGCGGAGTACATGGATTAATGGAGATGTGTATGGCTTTCAAAGCAAAGTTGTTTACGGCGTGTATTAGCAGTGCAGCGCTAGTCATAGGGATGTTAGGAGCGAGCAGTGTTGCCGCTGATGATAAAGTTTATCGCTTGAAACTGGCAGAAACCTGGGGACCAAACTTTCCAATTTTTGGTGATGCGACTAAGAACATGGCAGCAATGGCGGATAAGATGTCGAATGGACGTCTGAAGATCCGTATTGATTCTTCAAACAAGCATAAAGCGCCGCTCGGTGTGTTCGATATGGTTAAATCCGGTCAGTATGATATGGGGCACTCGGCTTCGTACTACTGGAAGGGTAAGGTTCCAAATACGCTTTATTTTACCACTATGCCATTTGGTATGACGGCATCTGAGCAATATTCTTGGTTCTACTACGGTGGAGGTATGGAATTGATGGCTGATGTGTATAAGCCTCACAATCTGTTGTCCTTCCCTGGTGGTAACACAGGTGTACAAATGGGGGGATGGTTTCAAAAAGAGATCAAATCTGTCGACGACCTAAAAGGCTTAAAGATGCGCATCCCCGGTTTTGCAGGGGAAATCCTAGCAGAGCTTGGCGCCAAGCCAACCAATATTGCACCGGGTGAGCTTTATACGGCATTAGAAAGAAAAACCATAGATGCACTCGAGTGGGTTGGACCTTCTCTCGATCTGCGTATGGGCTTTCATAAGATAGCGCCGTATTACTATACAGGTTGGCATGAGCCTGGAACTGAATTGCAATTTCTTGTGAACCAACGCGTATGGGACAAATTACCGGCCGATCTGCAAGAGATCTTACGCGTAGCAATGCGAACTGCAGCTTATGATATGTATACCCAGTCTACTTATGAAAGTGGTAAAAACTGGGTGAGTATCAAAACTGAGTATCCAGATGTACAGGTGAAAAACTTCCCACCAGAGGTTATGACACAATTGCGCGCGGCTAACGACAAGTTGTTGGTTGAGCATGCTGCACAAGATGACATGGCAAAGAAAATCCAAAAGTCACAAGCTGAATATATGAAGCAAGTGCGTTCATGGACTGAAATATCCGATAAAGCTTACCTAAATAGCTTTGATTAAAGCTAGCGTCAGCAGGACAGGGAGGTCATTTGCTGAAATCACTAAAATCTATATTAGATAGAATTTGCAACACACTCGGGCATGTCTCGAGTGTGTTGTTTTTATTGTTGCTGGCTAACGTCGTTTATGACGTGGTTATGCGATATGTATTTAACGATGTTTCAATTGCAATGCAAGAAATGGAGTGGCATCTATTTTCCGCCGTTTTCTTGCTAGGGGTACCTTTTGCATTAAAGACCCACGGTCATGTTCGGGTCGATGTCTTCTATGAGCGCTTTTCAGTAAAAACCCAAGCCACCATTGACATACTCGGCACCTTAGTTTGGTTATTGCCTTTTAGCCTATTAGTTGCATGGTACGGAATTGATTTCGCCTGGCAGGCCTACGAACTCGGTGAGAAATCGGGAGACCCAGGCGGTTTAGCCTATAGATGGATTATAAAAGCCGCAATTCCAGTCTCATTTCTATTTATTGCCATAAGTGGCGTTGGGCTTATCTGTCACTCACTTATTCGCATTCAAGAGAGCAAGGAGAGCACTCAATGATAGGCATTATTATGTTTTTTGTAGCACTGCTTGCATTGCTACTCGGGTTCCCAGTTGCGTTTACTTTTGGCGGAATTGCGTTGATATTTGGTGTGTGGGCAGAAGGTTGGGATATGTTTGCCTTTATGCCTTATCGTATTGAATCTATTATGCAAAATACGGTTTTGATGGCTGTTCCCTTGTTTATTTTTATGGGGCTAGTTTTACAAAAGACCCGCTTAGCAGAACAACTTCTAGAAGCTATGGGGCGATTATTCGGTGGTGTGCGTGGTGGTATAGCGATATCCACTGTGGTGGTTGGTGCGCTTTTGGCCGCTTCAACCGGAGTGGTTGGTGCGTCAGTGGTTGCAATGGGCTTAATCTCATTACCGGTTATGTTGAAGTATCAATATGATACCCGTTTAGCCTGCGGTACGATTTGCGCATCGGGTACTTTGGGGCAGATCATTCCCCCCTCTATTGTTCTAATACTTCTTGGCGATGTATTAGGTGTTCCTGTCGGTGATCTGTTTCAAGCCGCAATATGGCCTGGGGTGGTATTAGTTCTGGCGTATGTTATATACATAGCGTTATACGCATACTTTAAACCAGAGGTTGCGCCACCGATCCCACAGCAAGACGATCTATCAAAATCGGAGCAGTGGATCTCCGCGGCCAAAGCGATAGTGCCTCCTCTAGCGCTAATCGTTGTGGTTCTTGGGTCTATCTTTGCCGGTGTCGCTACTCCAACTGAATCGGCGGCTCTAGGTGGGGCAGGAGCGGTTGTACTGTCAATAGTATACCGTCAGTTTAGTTGGCGATTAATCTACGAATCTGCTACGGAAACGGTCAAGGTTACCGCGATGGTGTTTGCCATCTTGCTTGGAGCAACGGCGTTCTCGATGGCGTTTACTTATACAGGGGGAGACTACCTTGTAGAAGAGTGGATGCTCGCACTGCCAGGTGAGAAGTGGGGATTTCTGATTTTAGTCATGTTGGTAATATTATTACTTGGCTTCTTCATCGACTTTGTTGAGATATGCTTCATTATCGTACCTATTATTGCACCTGTTGCCGAGTTACTTGGCATTAATATGGTGTGGTTTGCCATTCTGGTAGCGATGAATTTACAGACCTCGTTTTTAACCCCTCCCTTTGGGTTTAGTCTATTTTATTTGAAAGGGGTAGCACCGAAAACAGTATCGACAGCGCAGATCTACTCCGGCGTTATACCGTTTATTTTGATCCAAATAGTTGTATTGGCCAGCATACTTCTTGTACCAGGGTGGTATGGTTTGTCTTCGTTAGGGTGATTTTTGTACTGTTCTTTCAGTATCTTACAGATTTAGCCCACATTTTAGTGTATACTTGTAAGTTAATTACAACCCATGCCTCGCATATAAGGAGTTTGCATGACTAAGGGTATCGATAAATATAGCATCGATAGTACTGATTATCAGATAGGACAGGATAACATTCAGAAATGGGGCTTTGATGTACATAACGCCGTATTTTCTACCAGTGCTGGCCTGACTATTCTGTTTTTATTAGCAATGGTGTTTATGGACGCCGACACAGCAAAGAATGCATTAGATGGTTTGAAGTGGCAAATTATCGGATCATTTGATGTGTTGTTTATTTGGGCAGGTAATATTTTTGTTATCTTCTGCTTTGCATTGATCGTATCTCCGTACGGTAAGATCCGACTAGGTGGTAAAGAGGCGGTTCCTGAGCACTCATGGATGTCGTGGATAGCGATGCTGTTTGCCGCAGGCATGGGTATCGGTCTGATGTTCTGGAGTGTGGCTGAGCCGGTTGCTTACTTCACTGGTTGGTACCATACGCCACTCAACGTGGCAGCTAACTCACCAGAAGCAGCTAAGCTTGCCCTTGGTGCGACTATGTACCACTGGGGTTTGCACCCTTGGGCTATTTACGCGGTAGTAGCACTTTCTTTAGCATTCTTTACCTATAATAAAGGTCTTCCGCTGTCTATTCGCTCTATTTTTTATCCTATTTTAGGTGATAGAACTTGGGGTTGGCCCGGACATATTGTTGACATCTTAGCGGTGCTTGCAACCTTGTTTGGTTTAGCAACATCTCTTGGTTTAGGTGCACAACAGGCTGCTAGTGGTATTAACCATGTATTTGGGATTACATCTGGATTTGGCTTGCAAGTTGGCGTAATCGCCTTTGTTACGTTGTTGGCCATTATTTCGGTAGTGCGTGGTATTGATGGCGGTGTGAAAGTCGTATCAAATATCAATATGATCGTGGCGTTTGTTTTACTAACTCTAGTAATGATTATTGGTTACCACGTAACATTTAGCAGTATTTCTACTACTTTAATGTCTTATGTTGAGAATATTATTCCGCTAAGTAACCCGCATGGTCGTGAAGATGAAGCTTGGTTCCAAGGCTGGACTGTATTCTATTGGGCATGGTGGATTTCATGGTCCCCATTTGTTGGTATGTTTATCGCTCGCGTTTCTAAAGGTCGTACTGTACGTGAATTCATCACAGCTGTACTACTTGTTCCGGCAGCAGTAACCCTAGTTTGGATGTCTACCTTTGGTGGTTTGGCTATCGACCAAGTGATTAATCATGTTGGTATTCTAGGTGATAAGGGTCTAACAGACGTATCTCTTGCAATGTTTGAGATGTTTGATGCGATGCCAATGGGTAACGTTCTGTCTATCATCGGTATTATTCTAGTCATGGTGTTCTTCGTGACTTCATCGGATTCAGGTTCGTTGGTAATCGATAGTATCACTGCTGGTGGTAAGCTCGATGCGCCAGTTCCACAGCGTATCTTCTGGGCATTTATCGAAGGTGCAATTGCTGTTGCAATGTTGTGGGTAGGTGGATCGGAGGCGGTTCAGGCACTGCAAGCAGGTGCAATCTCAACCGCGCTACCATTTACCTTTATTCTACTTGCCATGTGCATTAGTTTATTAATGGGTATGGCGACGGAAGAGCGTTAAACCCATAGCTCTTCAAGCAGGGTCTCATCACTGTAAAGGTGTGAGACTTGTGCTTGCAAAAGTTCTGCTGTTGCAATGGCGTCAACCAAGGCATCGTGCGGAGTATAGGCTGGCAGGTTGTACCTAGTACGACTTGCCCCTAATCTTACTGAAGCAGGCCGCTTACCTTTAAGTCTATTCCAAACTCCACTACTGATCTTTCTCTGTTGTTCCCACTCAATCTGTAGCGTATCAATGACCGGAAATACAATCCCTTCGCCAAACCGGCGTTTAAAGGTCGCATTCAAAAAATCCCGCTCAATTTGACGATAATGCACTACGCATATCTTGCCAGCTATGGTCTCAAGAAACTCGGGTAATATTTTATTTAGGTCCGGCGCATCTTCAAGATCAGAGTGTGTAATGCCATGGATTACCACAGAATCTGTATTTAATTTTTTCTTTGGCTTAATTAACCAACTTCTACTCTGCTTTAGATAAATACGATTCATATCAAAAGGGACAAGTCCAATTGATATGATCTCATCTTTTTTGGCATCTAATCCAGTGGTTTCAAAATCCAAAGCCAACAACTGTGTATCTTTTAATAAGGTGCCTGATTGGGGAAGTGCCGTTTGAAAAAAGCTCTTCAACCAAGGATTTATAGCGTTGTGTGCTTGATGCTGATGCTGCTCAAACCAATCTAAATTTTGTTTACTCATAACTATCTAAATGTATTTCCTTGGTGACGAAACTTGAGGAAGTTTTGCGCGTTGCTTAAGATTTGGAAAGCATCTTTAAGGTTACGACGTTCAAATTCGGACAGGTTATCAGGTTCAATATTATTATCAGGCTCATTACCTTGTTCGATATCTATAGCTTGATGTCGAATACGAACCATTGAGATAAACTCAAGGGCATCCTTGAGATCTTGCGCTTTGCCTTTCGGTAATAGAGCACTTTCCAAGATATCATCTAAACGCTCAAATGAGTTTTGCTGGGTCGAACCAATCGCTAGAGCATGAACACGTATTAGATCCGCTAATGGTGCTGTACCGCGTCGTTTAAGGTTGATTGATTTTCTATGCTTACCATCTTTCTCCATCACAAAACTTTTAAAGAAGCCAAGTGGTGGGGTTCTATTGAGGGCATTACGTGCCATCAGGGCTAAAAACTTAGGGCTTTTACGGGCGCGCTTGGTTATAAAGCGATTAAGTTGATCCGCCCACTTGAGTTGGCCGTGTACTCCTACAAGGTCAAAAAAGATAGAGGCATTGAGTAATGCTTTAGGGTTTGGATTATCGATCCAATCGGAGAAGCATTCCTCCCATTCAGTTTGAGTCATGCGCCATATTGGGTTGGTTGCCATAATGTCACCGGTACAGTAGGGATAACCACATTTGTCCAAGCCATCACTGACCCATTTTGCAAGTTCACTAAAGTACTGGTCATGTTTTTCTTTTTCAAAGCTGTTGGACAAAATGATGGCGTTGTCTTGATCGGTGACAATAAGCTGCTCATCTCTTGCCATCGAGCCTAATGCAAGGAAGCAGTAGGGGATAGGCGCAGGGCCAAGTTCTTCTTCGCCAAGCTCAATAATACGCTGTTTAAAGCTTTGACCAATAACCGACATCGCGCTGCCAATCATATGTGAATTGGCATCTTCATTAACAAATCGAACAAAGCTTTCTCTTACTTGTTCGGAAAGTACCACCAGTTCTTCGATGGTGTTTTGTTGGAAGATAGAGCTTACTAACAATAAGGAGTTTTGAGACTCGTAGCGAACAATATCGGTTGCTTCAATAACGCCAAGTGCTTGCCCTTTGCGCATTATAGGCAGGTGATGCACGTTATATCGCAACATGGTTAACATGGCTTCATATACATAAGCATTACTGTCTAATGTAATAACCTCTTTGGTCATCACTGAGCTTAGGGGGGCATCGGTATCTACGCCCCGAGCAAGGGCTCGAGTACAGAGATCACGGTCAGTAAGGATGCCTTGTACTTCATCTTGCAGGTGCTCTTCTTCTGAGATAACCAATAGGCAGGAGGTATTTTCTTCATCCATAATAATAGCAGCTTGCTTGATGCTTTCATTATCAAAGATGGTATAGACTGGTCGCGATATAAGTTCACGTACCTTAACTGTGGTTAGGTCATTTTCGTCATTGTTATTGGCGATGGCACGGCGTAAACGAATATTGTTCTCAGCGGCAACAAAGTCAGCGAAGCTATCAAAATTATCATAAAGATATTGGAAGGTTTCGCCTGGAATGCAGTAGATAAGTGAGTCTTCTATTGCTTTGGCGGGAAATTGTACTCGACCGTTACTTAATAGCGCCATCTGACCGAACACGGCGCCTTCGTCCAAGCGGTTGTATAGTTGACCGTTTCGTTTGCTAATTTCAATAACGCCACTGCGAATGACAAAAAACTCTTCAATGGTTTGACCTAGTTCAACGACGCTTTTGTTTTCTCTTACATAAGAAATTTCAGTATTGCGAGTCACCTCGGCCAACACCTCTTCAGGCAGTTGGTTAAATGGGGGATATTGCGCTAAGAATTGTTGTATTTCGAGTAGTTCCGCTTCCATGATTATACCTGTTCCAAGATCTCTACCCCATTTTGGAACGAAATCAACGAATAGTCACTAAGCTGTTGAAATTTAAATGACGATTTGTCGGTTTTAGTAGCACCATATAGGCAATTAATTGTACTAAACTCAAACTGTTGTGTTTTAAAAGCTATCGAAAGGAGCGTCGATTGCAGAAATTCATTCCCCTTGGTTTAATAAGTATGTTGCTGTTAAGTCCGTCGCTAGAAGCTGCGCAGCGGTCGAGTCCTGCGGTGGATTACTCGTATTTTAGTGCTTCAATTGGTGGTGGAGACCTTGATTCCGATGTATTAGTTGATAGAGACAGTGTCACAGTTAGCCGCTTCAATCTGCAATGGGTGCTCAGTGAGTTATATGTCGTCAACCTTGAATATAAAGCTCGTTTTACCCATTTCGATGAGCAAAATGATAGAGCCGATTATCTAATTGTTTCTGCTGGGCGTCGTTTTGCCTTATGTGAGTCGTTAGACCTCGAAGCTGGGATCAGGTTAGGTGGTTCAAAATTAAAACTGCGTAATCAAAATGGGTCGACCTTGCTATCAGAAAAGGACTTTATCTTAGGTGGCTATGGGGCATTAAACTATGGCCTTTCTCAAGATATAGCACTAAAGGCAAGCTTGGAATATCTGGACTACGATGTGACACATGAAGCGTCATTTGAACTGAGTGCGGATTATTATCTATTCGATAATTTAGCTTTCGGCGTATATGGAAGAACGACGTGGAATAATGACTTGAATCTAAATCAAGGCGGGGTCATAGCTAAGTTACGATGGTAACTTTAGGGCAGTTATATACTGTATTTTAGATACTTAATCTTGTGAGCACACCAATAAAAAACCTCAGCTAAATAGCTGAGGTTTTTGCTGTTAATTCCAGTAAACTAGAGCTTATAGAACAGCGGCAATGCCTTTACAAAGAGGAAGCATATTGTCTTTAGTCATACCCGCTACACTAATACGACCTGAACCTACGATGTAAATCGCAAACTCTTCTTTTAGACGGCCTACTTGTTCTTTGCTCAAACCAGAGAAAGAGAACATACCGTTTTGACGCTCAATAAAGCTAAAGTCATCAGTGACGCCTTGAGCCTTTAGCGTTTCAACAAACAGAGTACGCATCTGTTGAATGCGATCACGCATCTCTTTTACTTCCGCTTCCCATTCTGCGCGTAGGCCAGGATTATTGAGGATATGCGTCACAACTGCAGAGCCGTGAGCAGGTGGGTTTGAGTAGATAGAGCGGATAATAGCTTTAACCTGAGAAAACGCCTGTACTGCTACATCATTATCTTTTGCCACTAAGGTAAATGCCCCAACACGTTCGTTATATAGGCCAAAGTTTTTAGAGAAAGAACTAGCAACTAGGATTTCACTATTGTGGTCAGCGAAAGCGCGTAGACCTGCGGCGTCTTCTTCAACACCGTTACCAAAACCTTGATAAGCGAAATCAAACAATGGGATCAGTTTCTTGTCAGAGGCTAATTTAGCAAGGGTTTGCCACTCTTCAGCCGTTGGGTCAATCCCCGTAGGGTTGTGACAGCAACCGTGTAGAAGGACGATATCGCCTTCTTTAGCTTGCTCTAAATCGGCAAGCATAGCGTCAAAATCTTTGGCTTTTGTCTGTGCGTCATAGTAACGGTATTCTGCCAGTTCGATTCCTGCTGCAGTAAATACACCTTTATGGTTTGCCCATGTAGGGTTGCTGATCCAGATCTTAGCGCCGCTTAGATGGCGTTTTATAAACTCGCCGGCAACGCGCAGAGCACCGGTGCCACCAGGCGCTTGAGCTGTCTTAGCACGCTTGCTTGAAACAATAGTGCTATTGTCACCAAATAGCAGTTTCTGTACCGCTAGTGCGTATTCCGCTGTACCTTCAATGGTTAAGTAAGATTTAGTAGTTTCAGTCTCAAGAATTGCTTGTTCTGCTTTTTTTACAGTGGCTAGAACAGGGGTTGTACCTTGCTCGTTCTTATAGATACCCACACCGAGATTAATTTTGGTATCGCGAGTATCTTTTTTAAACTCTTCAGTTAAACCTAAGATAGGGTCGGCAGGAGCTGCTACTACTTTTTCAAACATGAGGATCGTCCGTGTTAAAGTGAATTAATGGATTGTGACTATCTTCTTTTATACCTGTACAAAAACGGCAAAACAATAGCTTTGTAATTAATTTAACAATGTAAGCAGTAACACCTGTCTAATATCAATTTTTTTTGTAATTTGGATACAAAAAAACCGCCCGTAGGCGGTTTAAATAACAATGCGTAATCTAGAAGTTTGCACTACGTGGTGTGCGTGGGAATGGAATTACGTCTCGCACATTCCCCATACCAGTTACGTAAGATACTAGACGCTCGAAACCAAGACCAAAACCTGCATGTGGTACGGTGCCGTATTTACGTAGATCGCGATACCAGCTCATGTGCTCAGGGTCGATGCCCATAGCAATCATGCGCTCATCAAGTACGTCAAGACGCTCTTCACGTTGAGCACCACCGATGATTTCACCTATGCCAGGTGCTAGAACATCCATAGCCGCTACGGTTTTGCCATCGTCATTTAAGCGCATATAGAAAGCTTTGATGTCTTTCGGGTAGTTCTTAACGATAACAGGAGCCTTGAAATGCTCCTCTGCAAGGTAACGTTCATGCTCTGATGACATATCGATACCCCATTCCACATCAAATTCAAACTTACGACCAGAATCGAGTAGGATTTGGATTGCGTCGGTATAGTCTACTTGAGCAAAGTCAGCGTCTACAAACTGTTCTAGACGAGTAATGGCTTGTTTGTCGATACGCTGAGCAAAGAACTCAAGGTCATCACGACGCTCGGCAAGAACAGCTTTAAATACATACTTAAGCATGTCTTCAGCCAATTTTGCAGCGTCATCAAGATCGGCAAAGGCGATCTCTGGTTCAACCATCCAGAACTCTGCTAAGTGGCGGCTGGTGTTTGAGTTTTCAGCGCGGAATGTCGGTCCAAAGGTGTAAACCTTACTCAGGGCGCATGCATACGCTTCTGCGTTTAGCTGACCAGATACGGTAAGGAAGGTCTCTTTACCAAAGAAGTCTTCGTTGTAATCTACATTACCTTTGTCTGTGCGAGGCAGGTTTTCTAGGTCTAGTGTCGAAACGCGGAACATCTCACCTGCACCTTCAGCATCAGATGCGGTGATTAACGGCGCTGACGTCCAGAAGAAGCCTTGCTCGTGGTAGAAGCGATGAATAGCTTGCGATAAGCAGTTACGTACGCGCGCTACAGCGCCAATCACGTTAGTACGTGGACGCAGATGCGCTACTTCACGTAAGTACTCGATAGAGTGACGAGTTTTAGCCATTGGGTAGGTATCAGCATCTTCAACCCAGCCGACAACTTTAACGTTTGTCGCTGCAAGCTCAAAGTCTTGGCCTTTGGCCGGTGATTCTACAATGGTACCCGTTACTTCAACAGAGCAGCCAGTGGTTAGCTTTAGTACTTCGTCTTCATAATTGTTTAAATTATTAGGGACCACGGCCTGAATCGGGTCGAAACAAGAGCCGTCATAGATGGCAAGAAAAGAGATTCCAGCTTTGGAATCACGACGTGAACGGATCCAGCCGCGAACAGTAACTTCACTGTCGATCGCAAGCTTTCCGCCAAGTACGTCTGTTACAGGCGCGTAAGTCATTAGATAAAACTCTCCAATAGATGCTATTGAGAAAACAAAATAGAAATAGAACCTCTCAGTTTACTTAGCTAAATGTGAGCTTCAAGGTTTTAGTGCGCTTTTTTTAATAAGCGGTGGATATTCAAGCAAGTTGACGCTGTATCGCCTCAATAATCTGTGCGGTTACCCCCCAAATGAAGTGTCTCTGATAGGAAATAGCAAAGATTTTATGTTGGCTGTGCCTTAATTCAAAATGGTTGGAGTAGGTGTTTTTAGGAGAAAACAGGAAAGCGGCCGGTACTTCGAAGGCTTCTTCAACCTCATTGTGGTCAAGTGAGGTGCTATAGTTGCTGTCAATTAATGCCACAAAAGGCGAGACGGCAAATTGACTAACCGTAGGTATTGGAGGCAGTGCACCGATAATCTTAATTTGATGTGGCTCTAAGCCCACTTCTTCACATGTTTCTCGGGTTGCAGTGTGGCGTAGCTGGCCATCTTGTGGCTCATATTTCCCTCCAGGAAAGCTAATCTGTCCTGGGTGGTGCTTTAAATGTGCAGCCCGTTTTGTCAATAGAACGTGCAGGCCGTTGCTACGCTCAACAAGACCTATTAATACGGCGGCAGGGCGTAAGGTCTCGGTTTGAATAGGAAGTAAACGCTGTAAACTGATCGAGTCATATGCTTGCGGGCTCGAAAAATTAAAACGCCTCATAAATTGATTGCGGTTCACTGAGAGTTACTTCCTTATGTGTGCTGTTGTTAGCTTAATATTGGCAGAATTTTCCCCAATTTATCCAGTGTTTCTTGATATTCGGCATCTGCTTGGCTATCTGCAACCAAACCACCGCCAGCCCAAGCGTATAAGGTACCTTGTTGGGAGATCAGGGTTCGAATCGTGATACTGGTATCGATATTGCCACAACGACTGATATAGCCGATGCTTCCACAATAAACGTTCCGTCGATGTGGCTCGAGCTCTTCGATAATCTGCATTGCTCTGACTTTAGGCGCACCAGTGATTGAACCGCCGGGAAAGCATGCTCGAATAAGGTCGTATACATCATAATTTTGGTCTAGTTCACCGGTAATAGTGCTTACTAGATGATGCACAGCTGGAAAGCTCTCGATATCAAATAGCGTTGGCACTTTTACCGTTCCGGGCGCGCATACTCGGCCAATATCATTCCGTAATAGGTCCACTATCATTAAGTTTTCCGCTTGATCTTTAGATGCGGTTTTAAGGTCATCAATCTGCGCTTGATCTAGAGAGGGGTCTTTAAACCTTGGCCTGGTGCCCTTAATCGGTTTGGTTTCTACTTGATTGCGATGACATTGTAGAAAACGCTCTGGTGAGATACTAATAATAGCGTGCTCACTAAGGCGAATGAAGGCCGAAAATGGGGCGCAATTTTCATGCTCTAATGTTTTATACGCTTGCCACTCATCCCCAACAAACTGCGCTTTAAAGCGTTGAGCAAGATTTATCTGATAGCAATCACCAGAAGAGAGGTACTCTTGCACTCGGTCAAACTTTTCAATATAGGCGGCTTTAGACATATTGGGTTGCCATTGAGAGGTCAGCTTGAATGGGCCTTTACTTATTCTGGTCTCACTCTCAATGTTTGGAACCTCACCAACCCAATAGGCTTGTTTTAGTTTGTGATCAATTATCAGTGCTGACTCATACAAGCCTACGGCAAGATCTGGGGCATCTATGTCGTGCTTGGCAATATTAGGAATATTTTCTATCTGACGGCCTAAGTCGTATCCAAAATATCCTAACCAACCGCCACAAAACGGGATATCTTCCATCTCTGGAGAGTAGGGTAAGTGCTCTGCTTGTAATTCTCTTAGCAGAGTGAAAGGATCTGTTGTTGAATGAGTAACTTTGCCTTGCTGTGAAATTTCACTGTTTGCACCGCAGGTCTCAACCGTTATCAATGGCTTGAGTGCCACAATATCAAAACGACTATTTGCGTGACAGCTATCGGCTGAACTTAAAAGCATTGCCCACGGTAGGTGATGACAAGCTTCGAATATTGTATGAGCGAGTTTTGCCTCATAAGGTATTTCAGTTATTTTTGGTTTATGAACAAACATGAATCAATTTGTATGAATTGTGACAACACCACAATGGTGAGTATGGTTTGATAATCGTGCCAAGGGTATCATAGTTATTACTAAAGTTAGAGCGTCGTGGCGTTTACCGGCGTAAATGGAATTCAAAAGACACTAAAAGGGGCAATACGAATGGCTGTAATTCGTAAGCAAGACGTCATCGATAGCGTTGCTGACGCACTTCAATATATCTCTTATTATCATCCTCTTGATTTTATTCAAGCACTGGAAAAGGCGTACCATGCTGAGCAAAGTAGTGCGGCAAAGGATGCTATTGCACAAATACTAATAAATTCTCGCATGTCGGCACAAGGTCATCGCCCGATCTGTCAAGATACTGGGATAGTTACCTGCTTTGTTAATATAGGCATGGCCGTGCAATGGGATGATACGGACATGACTGTGCAACAGATGGTGGACGAAGGCGTGCGTAAGGCGTATACCAATCCGCAAAATCCGCTGCGAGCATCCATTTTGTTAGATCCAGCAGGTAAACGTATTAATAGTAAAGACAATACTCCTGCAGTTGTGCACATCAATATGGTGGCGGGAGATAAGGTCGAAATTCAGATTGCGGCTAAAGGCGGCGGTTCTGAAAATAAAGCCAAAATGGTAATGCTAAACCCTTCAGATGATGTTGCGCAATGGGTTGAAGAAACACTACCGACAATGGGGGCAGGATGGTGTCCACCGGGTATGCTAGGCATAGGGATTGGAGGCACGGCGGAAAAAGCTGCGGTATTGGCAAAAGAGTCTCTAATGGAAGCGGTTGATATCCATGAATTAAAAGCGCGCGGCGCAAGTACGACTGAGGAAAAACTGCGGCTAGATATCTTTGATAGGGCCAACAAAACCGGTATTGGCGCGCAAGGTCTAGGGGGTTTGACTACCGTACTTGATGTGAAGATCAAGACCGCACCAACGCATGCTGCATCTAAGCCGGTGTGTATGATTCCTAACTGCGCTGCAACGCGCCATGTGCACTTCACTCTTGATGGTTCGGGGCCTGCACAATTAGAAGCCCCTAAGCTAGAGGATTGGCCTGAAGTGACATGGGAGGCGGGTGACACCGCACGTAGAGTGAACCTAGATACTATCACTCAAGCTGATATCGAGAGCTGGAAAATGGGTGAAACCTTACTCTTATCTGGCAAGATGCTCACGGGACGTGATGCAGCACATAAACGTATTCAGCAACTATTGGAAAGTGGACAAGGGCTTCCCGATGGCGTGGATTTCAAAGGCAAGTTTATCTACTACGTGGGTCCTGTGGATGCGGTGGGTGATGAAGCCGTAGGTCCAGCGGGACCGACCACATCCACTCGTATGGATAAGTTTAGCGAGATGATGCTTACTCAAACCGGTATCGCTGGCATGATAGGAAAGGCCGAGCGCGGGGCGCAAACAGTCGAGCTAATTAAGCAAAATAAGGCGGTCTATTTGATGGCGGTTGGGGGCGCGGCTTATCTTGTATCTAAGGCAGTGAAGAGTGCCAAGGTTATCGCATTTGAAGAGCTTGGGATGGAAGCCATCTACGAATTTGATGTAGAAGACATGCCGGTTACGGTCGCTGTGGATGCTACGGGTGCCAATGCTCATCAGCTTGGTCCTGACACATGGAAGGTAAATATTGCGCAACTAGATGATGCATAACGAATAAAAGTGCGACACTTGTCGCGCTTTTCCTTTAATTTTCAGTGATATGTAGCTAGGGTAATAGTGATTATTGCGCAATTGTGTTGGTTTTTTGCAATGCACCTTACTGATTTATTTAATTACAAGGAAAGTGGATGGCTCGTTTCATTAAAATTCTACAGATTATCATCGCAGTGCTGATTGGTGGCACGCTTGCATACGATCTTATCTTAGATGGGATCTCTATCTTTCAAGAGAAATATATAACGATTACTATTGCGTTGACCTTGTCTCTAGAATTGGCACTATTTGTCATCTATAAGCTTATCGTTGACGACTAAACTGTGTTGATGATCCCCTCCGATGCTGGAAATAAAGCATTTTATCTAATATTTTAAGGGTCGGAGAGACATATGAAGATCACAAGACAAACCAAAAACTTAATAAATCGAGGCCTCGACACCCATATCCGTATTGGTGTGACGGGGCTTTCTCGTGCTGGGAAAACGGCATTTATTACTTCGTTAGTTAATCAATTAATATCAAGTGCAACCAACGATAATCTTCCTTTATTAAGAGTTCAGCAACAACAGCGCTTACTAGGCGCGAGAAGAGTACCGCAAAAAAACCTACTGAC
Organism: Vibrio gallicus; assembly: GCF_024346875.1. NCBI lineage: Bacteria > Pseudomonadati > Pseudomonadota > Gammaproteobacteria > Vibrionales > Vibrionaceae > Vibrio > Vibrio gallicus. The sequence continues at coordinate 1,310,932 of NZ_AP024871.1, read as the reverse complement.
CCCTAGATTTAATCTGGACGCAAGCATCAAATCATTGAGTTCAACCCCTCCGCAATGGCCGCAACCTACTCGTGATGTCAGTGAGATTCGATTGGCGATTAAATACAAGCCCAATAGCCGAACTCGTAAGTTATTGTCACGCACCGCCACCTTGTATCTAGACATTGTCGATTATCCAGGAGAGTGGTTACTTGATTTACCAATGTTGGAAATGGACTTTGCTACATGGTCAGCCAATCAATTACAGCACTTAGAGCAGATCCCACTACCAGAGGTAAAAAAATGGCTGCAGTCTGTTGTCGACCTCAAGCTAAATCAAGACAAGGGTGATGGATTAATTAATCAAATATCCAATGACTATACCCAATTATTGCTGCTGTTAAAGTCTCACGGCTATCATCATATTCAGCCGGGTCGATTCGTATTACCCGGTGAGCTTGCCCACGCGCCGGTGTTGTCGTTTTTCCCATATGTCGCAGAAGCTAAACTGATTAAAGGCAGCGCTCTGGAGCTGTTGGATAAACGCTATCGAGAATATCAAAATCAAGTAATTAAGCCCTTTTATAAGCGTTATTTCTCAGAATTTGACCGCCAGATAGTATTAGTTGATGTTCTTTCTTCGCTGAATCAAGGGCCACATGCGTTTAATGATATGCAGTGGGCAATTTCAGATATTATGAAAAGCTTCAGCTACGGCAATAATTCGATTTTACGTCGTCTGTTTGCACCTCGCACCGATAAATTATTGTTTGCTGCGACCAAAGCGGATCATGTCACGCCAGATCAACATTCGAATCTTGCGCTATTGCTTCGCCATTTAGTGCAACCAATCTGGCAATACGTATCATTTGAGAATGTTGAAATGGAGTGCTTGCCTGTCGCATCCATATCGGCAACTGAGGCGGGCTACGTAGAGAGTAAAGGTAAAGCGCAACCGGCGATTAGCGGTACATTAGACAATGGTGAGAAAATCACACTGTATCCTGGCGAGGTACCAGCCACACTCCCTAATGCTCATTTTTGGAAAAACTCTGGCTTTGAGTTTAGCAGTTTTCAACCGAAATCTTGTGGTGAAGGTGAGGCATTACCGCATATTGCGATGGACAAGGCTATTGAGTTTTTAATTGGTGATAAGTTGAGATGATAGATGGATAACTACAAACAAAAACACGTGTTTCATCAGACTCAATCACAGCAAGATGCTGAAGAGTTGCAGAAAAAGCAAACCTTTGATTCTAGCGATTTTGTTACACAAGATGCCACCCTAGTTAGCGATGGATCTGATATTGAAACCGATATAGAACAGGCGCTAAAACCGCAGCCTAAGAAACTACGCCTACGAATGCTAGCGCTCTTGTTTGGCGGATTGTTGGTGTGGCAATTGGTTGATTCGTTTATAGAGGCATTAGATAGTGCCGATTACCTTGCTCTAGCGTGGATAGCGTTGTGGAGCATCATTAGTTGTATTGGTCTTGGCGCACTTATTCGAGAGCTCATTAAGTTACGCAGGCTAAAAGGGCAGGCTGATCTACAGCAGCAATCTCAAGTCATCGCTAAGCAAAATGGCTATGGGCAGGCTTTACCCTTTTGTGAACAGTTAAACAAAGGGTTGTTTGCTAATAATGTTGAAACGCCAATGGTGGAGAAATTTGAAGCACAAGTCCTCCCTACTCATAGCGATAATGACATCTTAGACCTATACCAAGCCAGCGTGCTTGAGCCGATTGATTCAAGAGTAAGTCGCCTGATTGCCAAGTACTCTTCAGAGGCGGCGGTTATGGTAGCTGTCAGTCCTATTGCAATTGCAGATATGGCTTTGGTGGTATGGAGAAGTTTGGCTATGGTGAGTGCCATCTCTAAATCCTATGGGGTTGAGCTAGGTTATTGGTCGCGGATAAAGCTGCTGCGCTCCATATTTATTAATATGGCTGCCGCCGGAGGAAGTGAACTGGTGATTGATGCTGGGATAGATTTTTTATCTATGGATATGACCGCTAAATTATCTTCACGCGCTGCACAGGGGATAGGGGTCGGACTATTGACCGCTAGGCTCGGCATCAAGACAGCCGAATTAACTAGGCCTATTTCATTTACACCCAAAAACCAGCTTAAACTTTCGCATGTGCGCAACCGCATATTAGGTGCTGTTAAGCAACGTTTACAACTATCGATTACCAAAAATCACGATAAGGTCTGACTTTTACTTAAATTTCTTGACGCTAGGCGATGCATTTAAGACACTGGTGTAAAAATAATTAGACACCCAAAAGGGGTTAGCGTGCGCCTAGAAGTACAGTGTGAAGACCGCATCGGCCTGACTCAAGAGCTACTTGATATCCTCACTACACAAAATATCGATTTGCGCGGTATAGAAATTGATACGATAGGGATCATCTACCTCAACTTTCCAGAATTAGAATTTGAGTCTTTCAGTAATATAATGGCTCAGATCAGGCGGATTGATGGCGTTGAAGATGTTAGACGCATCCCGTTTATGCCTTCTGAGCGTAAAAGCACCGAGCTTACCGCTCTGTTTAATTCTCTTTCTGAGCCACTATTGTCGGTCAATAATCGCGGCCATGTCGACATGGCTAATCAGTCGGCCTGTCAGTTATTTAATGTTGCAGAAGATGAGTTGTTGGATGTTTCTGTGAATACGGTGCTGCCCAAGTTTCATTATGAACAATGGGTTGGCAGCCAATGTCAGCGGGAAAAGCATCGGACCGTTGTTAGAGGCATAGATTATCAGCTAGAGATAATTCCTGTATATGTTGAAGGCCATCAACAATCCCCAATCTTAGCAAGTGCTGTATTGCAGCTTAGTCAATCGAATATAAAGTTAGGTGCACTAGATCTATCTTCGACAGATAACCCGCTTGGTTTTGAGCATTTTGTTGGTATATCTAATCGTCATAAAGCGTTAATTATCCAAGCAAAGAAATTGGCCTTGCTCGACCAGCCTCTATTGATTGAAGGAGACACGGGTACTGGTAAGGAGATGCTGGCACGGGCGTGCCACGCTCGCTCTAGCCGCGCCCAGAAACCTTTTATCGTATTGAGTTGTGCGTCGATACCTGATGATGTGGCTGAATCTGAATTGTTTGGGCGAGTATCATCTTCAAATAGTGCTAACCCACCGAAGGGGATCTTTGAAACGGCGGATGGAGGGACTGTATTTCTCGACGAAATTGGCGAGATGTCACCGCTATTACAGAGTAAGCTACTAAGGTTTTTGCAAGATGGAACCTTTAGACGTGTTGGTGAAGATGAAGAGGTGCATGTCAACGTACGAGTCATCGCTTCGACAAAACATACCTTAGAGCAGCTGATAGAGTCAGGGCGTTTTCGCGAAGACCTCTATTTTAGATTAAACGTTCTAAACCTGCATATTCCACCGCTGCGCGAGCGTCTCTCTGATATTGACGCTTTATTGGATATGTTTGTGGCTAAGTACGCAACGCAACTTGGACTTGAAAAGCCTGTGGTCGATAGCAATGTAGTTGAAACCTTAGCCAGCTATCCATGGCCGGGTAATATTCGTGAATTTGACAATGCGGTGCTGCGAGCACTTACCCAACTTGATGGTAAGGTGTTAAAGACTGATCATTTCAATCTACCTAATATTGAGAGCTTATCGGTATCTGAGACTAAGTTTGATTTAGAAGGGTCACTTGATCAGATCATGAAGCGACATGAATCAGCGGTATTGGATAAGTTATATCAAGCCTTTCCATCAAGCCGCAAGCTGGCCAAGCGACTGTCGGTTTCTCATACTTCTATAGCTAATAAGCTGCGTGATTACGGAATTGGAAAAAAATAATGCTGTTTACGACTAAGGCCATTGTTGTGCATAGTGCGAATGATGAATTTCCCTATACAGTTCGTTCAGCACGGAAAAATGATGCAGATATACTTGCTGCGTACTTCCAACGTAATCGTGCATTCCTTAAGCCTTGGGATCCTGTGCGCGATGAGAGTTTCTATACTGAATCAGGTTGGAAGTTTAAAATTCATCATTTGGTTGAATTAGAGAAGTTATCGCAAAGCCTTTACTTCATGATCCTTGATGAAACAGAGCAACAAGTGCTTGGTATTATTTCTTTTAGTAATATTTGTGGCTACCCATTTCATGCTTGCAACCTAGGTTATTCATTGGATGAACAATGGCAAGGAAAGGGGATTATGAAGCAGGCGTTGACTAGGGCATTGCAGTATGTCTTTGAACAACGGAATGTTCATCGTATACAAGCTGCATTTATGCCACATAATACCAAAAGCCAACGTGTGTTATACGGATTAGGATTTGAGCAAGAAGGCTTTGCTAAAGATTACCTATTAATCGATGGGAAGTGGCAAGACCACGTGTTAACCTCTTTGGTTGATCAGAATTGGACTAAGAAATCATGATGTCACCTGAAAACCGACTAGACCAACAACTTTCTATGTTGATGGAGCTAGATCAACTTAAAAGTGTACTTCGCCGTACGCGAGTGAAAAGTGCAAATGGTCGAGAAGAGAACAGTGCTGAGCACAGTTGGCATGTGGCAACCATGGCGCTGCTTATTCAAGAGCATGCTAATTCTGAAGTGGATATAGCAACGGTGCTTAAGATGTTACTTCTGCACGATATTGTAGAGATCGATGCGGGCGATACCTTTGTATACGACACAGTCGCATCGCAACAGCAACAGCAAAATGAATTACAAGCCGCCGACCGATTGTTTGGCTTATTGCCTAAAGATCAAAGTCAGACTTTACGCGCTGTCTGGGATGAGTTTGAAGCGGCGGAAACGGAAAATGCCAAATTTGCCAAAGCCCTAGATCGGTTTATTCCTATGCTATTGAACTACCACAATAACGGTCAAAGCTGGGTAGAGCATGGCGTCAAGCGCAGTCAGGTTATTGCAATCAATGGGCGTATAGAACAAGGCTCAAAAACATTGTGGAACAAAGCACTACAGATGATCAATGAAGCCGTACAAAACGGCTGGTTAAAAGACGACTAATATGGCTTATTTATCGATAAACGAATACTCACGTAAATGGATTTTTACTCATAATTCTTTACCAATACCTGAACAAGACTTGACGATGATAAAACCAATGACTCAAGCGCGTAGTGCTGAGTTTTGGAAGGAAAGTGTCAGTAAGCTAAGCCCAGATGCAGAGCGATTGAGCAGCAAAGATTGGCCAGCGCAATCCTCGTCTTGGAAAAACACGATTGATTGGATGCAGTGTTGGGATGCAGACAGTGCAGATATGCCAGCTGAAATTGTGCAGCATATAGATTGGCAAGATGACGTCACGGTTTATTTTTGCTACGAAAAATATAATGTCGTACAAACGTCTTGGGGCGTATTCAAGCGTCACTGGAAAAACTTTCTATTCTTTGATGATGGCCCCATTTTACTCGGTCGTCGTCGCAAGCAAGCACTATGGTTTAAGTCGGATGGTAAGGTGATGCTTGGACTGCGTCCATAAGCGGGTTCGGAAGCGAGCTATCGTTAACATAAATTAGCGCCCAATTGGGCGCTAAGATTAAGGTATTATTTCCAGTGATAGATAGCCGAGATACCAAAGTAATTAACGTCTGGCCCGCCAATATCGTCATACCATGTGTATTCAAATGTACCAGACCAATTATTGGCAAACTGGTATTCTAGACCAGCGCCTAAATGTGGTGACCAATTTTTTTCGTCTTCACGTACATTGTCACCATTTGCATTCCACTCATATGCCTGAGTCCCCATTTTACCGAAGATAGACACCTTTTCTGCAACCTCATAAGATGCCTTAGCAGTGAAGGTTAATGCTTGAGCATCATAACTGCCCGACACATCTTTAAGATCTATCTCACCTAAGTTGTGATAACCGAGTTCAAATGCAAGCCAAGGCAGTGCCTGAATACCGGCAAATACCCCCCAAGAGAAGGCGCTATCATCGACATCAGTGACGTCAGTAACACCAGATCCCAAGTCTCCAAAGCTCGAAGAACCTAATTTTAGGCCACCGTAAAAATGAGAGAAGGTGGCGTTGTCAGCAGCGTGGGCTATGGTTGATGTTGCAAATACCAGTGGCAAGGTTAGAAGGATTTTTTTCATTGGCTGATTTCCCTTTCAAGCTCCAAAAATAATCGAATTTCATCTTCTATATTACACACTTAGCGGTATATGTTTAGTTTTTTTTAATGCAATGGGTGTTTATTGTTGCGATTTGGTTTTCGTTCAGGGGTGGTTAGTACCCATTTCTACGAGCGTACTTTATTGCGTCTTGTCGAGAGTGCACCCCTAGCTTTCGATATAGTTTATAGATATGGCTCTTGACGGTGCTTTCTGATAAAAATAACTGGCTGGCGATTTTTTGATTAGAGATACCATAGGCCAATAGTTCTAGCACTTGCTTCTCTCTAAAGGTTAGCTCGGAGTGCGTTGCAGTCTCCGACTCACCGGAAGTACGATAATGACGCAGTAAGGTTTCCATAAATGGCCTTGGAAGCCATAATCCCCCCTCGAAAATATACTCAATACTCTCGTTAATATGCTCAAGGTTTGCTGTTTGTAAAAGTAAGCCTTTTAGGATTTTCCAACGTAGTAGTTTTTGATCGTAGCGTTCGCATGGCACGTTGTGTATCAATAAAGGCCAATCTAGCATATCGAAATCAGGGACTAATGCGCGCCTTTCAAGCTCGATTAGATAGTCGTAATCGATCAAAACTAAATCGGTGAGCAGGTTATGGCTTTTAAATACCGCCTCTACGGGCAACAAAACGCGTACTTCAAGATGAGGTATGGTAGAAACCTGCTGCTCTAGTAGACCTGTTTGCATACTCTTCTCTGCAAGGATCAAAAGGTGTCGTGTTTCCATAATATAATTTGTTCGGTACACCGAACGAAGGATTTTAGCTTCGTTACCAAACCTAGCCATTAAAAAATTATTATGCATAAAATATAGTTCAATAATGGATTCCTACCTACCTAGCTGTATTAGAACAGCCTCAAAGAGAGTACATAATAGGGAAATTTCACAGACTTTTATTTGCTAAAATTCAACCTTTTTTCAGCCTTGTTATTGGCAAACGATTGAAATTTGTATGGAAAATGGCCCAAGCTGTGCTGACAATCAGCAACTGGTGAGCTAATGAAGCAGAGCCTTGAATCAACCTTCGTCATACGGCTTTAGGTACTAATATCATACTCATATAAACATCAATAGATCCCACGTTTAACCTGTTGAATAATAAGGTAAAAATTCACCGTTTACCCTAGCCATTGGGCTATGCGCCTTTGGCCGAATGTTCAGAGCAAAAATTGTTGTTTTAATCGACCTATACTGTCGACTGTTCCCTAATGAACGAAGGGGGACGAATGAGTTTGTATGATTTATTCAACTGAACTAGCTAGGCACAAAGGGGTAAATGCAATGACTTTTAATAAAACAGGTATAGCTATCGCATTATCAGCAGCGTTTTTATTCAGTGGCAGCGTCTTGGCCGATTATAAAAAAGGGGGCTCAAGCGACCCTTCAAGTACCGAAGTGGAAAACTATGTTGATGATGGTAATAGCAATAAACAATGGTCAGATAGCGCTAATGCACAAGGCAGCTACAACGATAGCTCAGACAGTAGTGATAACTCAGACCAGAGTACCACTGCGAGCGTTGATGATAGCTTTAATATTGATTCTGATATCACCTCTGATTCAAGTAAGAATCTCGATATAGAATCTGATTCGAGTAAAAATCTTGATGTTAAAGATAGCTTCAATATTGATTCTGATTCAAGTAAAAATGTTGATATTAAAGATAGCTTTAATCACGATAGCCGACATGAAACCACCTTTGATTTAGATGTTGAAGCAAACTTTGTTGTGGCGAATTCCGAGCTCAACGGTGAGGTAGATGATAACGATATTGACCTAGGCTCTGCGGGACAAGGCTACAAACGCGGTCAAAAATCTAGTGGCGCTGGAATGGGGCTGAGTGCTTCGAATACCTTGAATGGTATGGATAATGTGTCAGGTATTACTACTGTTGCACAGAACTCAGGGGCTAATTCCTTAGTTCAGCAATCTGTAAATACCAATGCTAGTCTGCATACTGACTAGGGTTACCATTAGGAGAGAGCGATGCGTTCGACACTGTGTACTATCAGTTTGTTAGTTACCTTTTCTGTGTACGGTGAAGAGATCGCGTTGCCTGATTCGGCTGTAACTATCGACGTCATGGAGCAATCTAGGGGGAAGCAACACTTAGATTTAGACTTCACCAGTTTGGCTTCTGACGTCGATGGCATAAGTACGGGTAACGTGGCTAAAAATACAGTCAATGGTAGTAATATCCTGTCTTCAGGTGCCTTTGCGGATAGTTCAGGTATTTCGAGTGTTATTCAAAACACAGGTAATAATGTTCTGATACAGAACTCAACCGTTGTAAACCTGACAATTAAGTAACGTTATGACAGTTATTAAATTGAGCGTTATAGGGTGGATGCTGACACTGTCGACATCCACCTTTGCTATCGACTTTTTACCACATCGAGCCAATTACTCAGTTCCAGTACAAAGCTACAAAGAATTGATTTTTGGAGATGTGTACCGCCAACAGTTTGATTTTAGTTGTGGTTCTGCTGCGCTAGCATCGCTGTTGCATTTTCATTATCAAAGGCCGGTTAAAGAGCAACAAATATTTGATGAAATGTACAGTAAAGGGGACAAATCCGTCATAAACAAAAAAGGCTTCTCTTTGCTAGATATGAAGCTTTATTTAGAGTCAAAAGGGCTTAAAGCAGACGGATTTAGGATCAGCCTTGAAAAGTTACGTGAACTCAGTGTACCTGGGATCACTCTGGTTAACTTTGATGGCTATATGCACTTTGTGGTGATCAGAGGGGTGAGTAACAACAGTGTCATTCTTGGTGATCCTTCGCGAGGAACAATGATTATGCCGACTGCGGAGTTTGAGCAGTATTACCGAGGATTAGTACTGCTGGTGCGTAATGAGGCCGATGTCGGTCGAGCAAGCTTTATTAAAGATGATAACTTTTCACTCTATCAAGCGTCTCCACTGGATGCGGGGGTTTCGCGAGATTCATTAGGTGTGTTTAGTATTACATTGCCTCAATCAGGTGATTATTAGGGGGGTTCATGCTAGTTAGTAAACTGTCCGTAACGCTACTATCGGCATATCTGCTGGTTAGCCCAACTCATGCAAGTGAGTTGGACTTATCTGATGCCTATAAACTTGATAATCAAACGTTATCAACGCTTAGAGGCGGATTTCGGCTTGCTAATGATTATGTTGTGGATATCGGAATTAGTATCAGTGCTGCGGTAAATGGTGAAAATATCTACCGGAGTACGATTGCTAGTTTGGTATTTAAAAACGGCACCTTAACCGCTAAGTCAAGGGCGAGTATTGGAAGTACGCCGCAACAAGAAAATCTAGTGAATGTTGTGCAGGTAGGGGGCGGTAACGTTATTGAAGAGCCGCAAAATATTTCGGGGCAACCGGGAGCAACTGGGTCAAGTGTGATTAATATTATACAAAATACCTTAGACAATAGTGTGATTGGGTTAAACACAATTGTGGATGTAGATGCTCAAGTCGATAGCTTAAATAAACAGATCCAAGCCGATCTTCGCCTGAAAGATGCCTTACTCAATCACAGCCACTAATGAGTGATTGTGATCAATTAGAGCTTAACAGGCTATTACCTAAAACCTAACAGGCTATGCTCTAAAAATAGTAGGGTACTCGCATTGTCAGTTGGAAGTCGGGACTGTCTTCGGTGAGTCCGGCTTGCGCACTAATATTAAGGGATGAGCGGTCGTTCATCCTTAGATTGACCCCCATAGTTAAAGAGTCTAAGTGAAGCAGTTTTGCGTCATTGGCTTCACCACCATTAATCTTACTCTTTAAAATGGTTCGGTGGTTTACCCCAAGAGAGAATGAGAGGTCTGGGTTTACTGCAAATCCCATCCCGCCGCCTAATGAAATTGTATCCCCTAGTGCGACCTTAGTTTCTTGACCGTTTAGTTCGACGCTATCTTCAATATTAAAAATATATCCAATATTGACAAATAATACCGCAGGATCAGACGGGTATAGCATGGTTAAGCTCGGTTCTACGCTCCAAAAACCGGTTCCCGTTGATACATCTTCCAAGGTATTAGTGGTTTCATCTATATCAATATCATAAGGGGAGCGCCCAGTGCGAGTTTTAACCCGTAACCCCCCAATCCAATAAGGCGTCGAATCAAAGTTAAATTGATGTCGAAGGGCAAACTCTAAATCACCAACAGCGCCACCGCTGGTGGAGCGATTGATTATAGTATCTTGTGAGCCGGTTTCGATGGGGCGAACCAATACCTGATCATTGCGGTAGACATAAGGTAGGCGCAGTTCAAATTCCGTCGCATTGGTTAATCCTAACCGCGCAGTCAACCCCAAGGTGGTCGTGACATAATCTGCATCACTCACTTCGATACGGCCAATGATAAGAGTGGGAAGTACCGTATAGCCGACTACAGATACACGGTTAGATGAGTTCTGAGTAAAGCTAAGTGATCCCTCTACAGACCATGTGCCTTTTGGAGATAAAACGCCTCTTTTATCAATGACATCGCTGACAGTAAGGGTGACATCGTTGCTTTCTTCAGCCAAGGTGTTTTGGATTAAACAGATCATTAATGCACTAAATCCAAGTGTAGATTTACCTAACATTACCGACTCCTCATTCCCTGTGGACTCTAAATTATTAGGCAAGATTTGGAATTAGTGCAACCTGATGTGATTAAAAAATAGACACCACAACTAAGGCGGTGGCGAGTTAACAAAGGCGGTACCGCCTTTGTTGTGGGCAGGGAATCGGCGCTTAAATTAGAAAAGAGTGAGGTATTGTCCGTACCCTTGCTGTTGTAATTCTTCCTTAGCAATAAACTTCAATGCGGCGGAATTTATGCAATAACGCAGTCCGCTGGGCTTAGGTCCATCGTTGAATACGTGTCCAAGGTGCGAATCGCCAACACGACTGCGTACCTCAATGCGGGTGTAGAACAATTTACTGTCTTTATGTTCGGTAATGAAGTTATTGTCGATGGGTTTAGTAAAGCTTGGCCAGCCAGTACCGGATTTGTATTTATCCGTTGAACTAAATAGAGGCTCTCCTGACACGATATCGACATAGATACCTTGGTCGTTATTATCCCAATATAGATTCTGGAAAGGCCGCTCGGTGCCGTCTTGTTGGGTTACATAATATTGTAACTGACTAAGCTGGGCCTTTATCTGTTCGGGTGTCGGCTTTGTATAGCCACTGTTGTGTTGCGCTTTGTGGCTTTCAATCATTGAGATTAAGGTTTGCCCGTTGCTGTCTCGATCCTTACCAAAGATACTATCGAGATAGCGGTCTCTGCCTGAGCCTCGTCGATAATAGTTATAACGAATCGGGTTCTTTTTGTAGTAATCCTGATGGTAATCCTCTGCCACCCAGAATTTGCTATATGCGATCAGTTCGGTTTTTAATGGTTTGTTGAACACACCAAGATTATCAATATCTTGCATGAAGCTCTGAGTAATCTGGAGTTGTTGATTATCATGATAAAAAACCGCAGGGCGATAGTGAGCGCCTCGGTCGGCAAACGAGCCTTGGTCATCGGTTGGGTCTATATGTCGAAAGAATTGATCCAATACTTCAATATAAGTGACCTGTGTAGGGTCATACGTGACTTGAATCGCCTCAATGTGATGGGTCTTTCCTGAAGCGACTTGTTTATAGGTCGGATTCGGCTCACTCCCTCCCGAGTAACCAGAAACAACATCAATCACTCCGGGCAGTTTTTCAAGGTCTGATTCAGTGCACCAAAAACACCCGCCAGCTAGGGTTGCCACTGCTGTTTGGTCTGAATGTGTTGGCATGTCAGATTCGGCGTTAGTATCGGTGGGTATCATCCAAGCGATGGGAGATGCGATACCCAGTACAATTAATAATTTATAGAAGCCCTTCATATATCACCTCGACTCGTAGCTCTTGATTTATATGAAAGAGGTTTAACCAATTAAATTTCACCAACTGAGCATTTTTGTTATACGTAGCAGTGAATATAGATAGAGAGCTCCCCCCATAAGGGGGAGTGTGGTTATATTAGATGCAACCCAGCAGGTAATGAGTCACCAAACGCCTTTGAAGCTTGTTCTTGTTTAAGGTTAGCAGAATCGACCAAAATAGAGACCCACGATTGTGGCATTTTGTTGCGGCTTAATTTTTCTGATATTCGCTGCCTAAGCTCGTCGTTTATATCGATCGCGCGATCTCCGGTTCGCGCAGCCATCATTACTGCGGCAAAGCCTGCCATACTCGATTGATTCCAATCTAATTCAATAATAGCCTCAATCCACGGTTCTACCGTCGATGCTGGTATGACGTTATGCTGACTGCCATATAAAGGTCTACGACTGCCTAGGCGGGCCAATGCCCACCAGTGTGCGTCTTTATAGCTGTCAATATTGATTGCTTTAGACATAAACCAAGTAGCCAGTAAGGTCTTATCATCGTAATGTAAGTGCTCTAGAGATGCGGCAAGGCGCACCATAGCCTCATAACCTGTTTGGTGCGCTGTTTGCGCCGATTTTGGGTTTTTCAGCATGCCCGGATGCAAATACTTTGCGATATCGGCAAGAATGGTTTCTTGCTGTTCCTGGGTTAAACCGCCACTTATTCGGCGCCAGAAAATCCACCAATCACTCCAGCCTTGCTGATTTTTAAACTGTAGGCCTTGTTCGTACAGTGGCCAGACTTGATCAATTCTCCAGCTATCGACCGCATCACCAAAACCAGGACGTAGTGCATAGCCACCGATACGAAACCAATTTTTTTCATGCTGTTCAGAGCGACGGCGTCGTTTTCGGCCAAGAGCAAAGGTATCAAATATTGCTCTTGAGGTGGCTAAATCCCACAGGTCACGTTTACCCAGTGTTTGTTCAAGCTGTTTATTGAGCAGCTTAATCGCCTTAGTATCAACTTGTTTTTTATTTCCGCTATACAGTGACGATATCAAGTCACAGGCTTGCTTCACCTTAGGTGATAGGGTTTGTTGTTGATGCTCTTTACTATGGCGAACCTCAAATTCGACTTGCCAACGCTGATCGTCATCACTCACGCATTCAAGCTTTAGGGTACCGACTTCGGTTAATCGGCAACTGAGCTGAACCTCTTGCTTATGTTTTTGATTGAGAATAACGGGCTGCTGTTGACTAGATAGAGATGCGACATAAGGCGGTAATGGTCGCATTTGCTCTTCGTCTACCGGATGCAACGACCCATTTTGAATTGGTGTTCCATCATTTAGTACATCAATAGTGGTTGTGAGCAGATTAAAACGCACCGGCTGATCTAAAGTAAGCGCAAAGCGACGTCCGGTTAAGCGGATTTCTTGTTCTTCTTCAGCCCCTTTTTGCAACAAGCACAGTGCTTGCGACTTCTTGTTTTTACCTTGCAGGTGTAAAAAGTAAGAGCGCGGACTACCGCCACCAATTTTTAATTGAGCACCACGTCTTGCTTTACAATAGGCGACGGCCCCATAAGCAACGGCATAATCGGGGTGGGGGTTATCAAGTAATGTAATGGGTTCGCCACGCCAGCCTTCCATTACCTCAACCAGTCGCTGCTTGATGAGTTCACTGTTGAATGCGCCACCATTAACCAATAACGCTACCGGAACAGCATTGCCCTGTTCGTTTAGTGCTTGTTGGCAAGAAGCCCTATGCTGTGACAGGAACTGCGCTATGTGTTTAGTAACCGCAGGGTCGGAAACATAAGGGAGCCCAAATTCAACCATCGCACTGCGTTTTGTATCCGGTAGGGTTTGTAGGTCCGTTTTCGGGAAAAAGCCGTCCAGACCCACCTGTTGTACCTGCTCTTTACTAAGGTGCACGCTACGACTGCCACCAATAAGGCGTGAACCACCGCCCAACAAGGTAACCTTGCCTTGGGTTGGGGCATCGACGGCAAGCAGTGACTCTTTTACGCGGCGGGTTTGTTGTATTAACTTACCAAGTGCTTGCGCCTTCATCGGCTTATTGCCATTGAGTTGGCGTTCACTCATATGTGCAAGGGCGAGGTCGATGTTATCACCGCCTAACATAAGGTGTTCTCCAACACCTATCCGATTAAGCGTTAGTTGGCTTTGTTGATAACTGGCTTGAATTAGGCTGAGGTCAGTTGTTCCCCCGCCAACGTCGCATATGAGCATTAGCGGTAGGCTTGATAGATCTTTATCTTGATGGCGACCATACCAGTCATAACATGCAGCTTGCGGTTCTTCTAGAAGCAATACATCGTTAAGGCCGGCAAGCTTGGCCGCTTGCAGCGTCAGGTTACGTGCTGTTTCATCGAAAGAGGCGGGAACGGTTACCACCACTTCTTGCTGTTCAAGGCGGTTAATTGGATTATGATGGTTCCAGCTTTGACGAATATGGTTGAGGTAGCTCGCGCTGGCAATCAAAGGCGAGACTTTTTCAACATCTTCACCTCCTGTCCAAGGTAAAATATTGGCTTTGCGATCAACTTGCTGATGAGATAGCCAACTCTTAGCACTAGATACTTGTCGTCCTTCAACGCTTGAACCAAGCTCGCGTGCCCATTCACCGATAATTAGACTACCAAGATCACCGTCAACATGTTGATGTTCCCATGGCAAGTGAAGACTCATAGGGTCAAATTGATTCGCGGCTGGATGAAATCGAAAAGAGGGCAGTTGTGGTCGTCTGGCCACTTCGCCTTGTCCGACGAGTTGGTCGATGTGAAATAGTTCGATCTTTGCATCGATAAGTGGCGTCGTATTTTCACAAAATGCCACAACAGTATTGGTTGTGCCAAGGTCAATGCCGACTAAATAGCGGGCTTTGTTATTTGAGGCCATGTTATTCCTCGTCTAAAAAAGGAAAAGCACTGCGATTGCAGTGCTTTATATATTAAGCGGTGGTAGCGTCGTTACGCACGTCGAACTCGACATGCCATTTTTGTCCATTGTCTTTGGCAATCGCCTCCAGATACAATGTACCAAGCTCGGTAACGCGTGACGCTAAGGTCACTGCCACCACATCACCGACTTCTCGACCTTGGGTCGCGTCGAGTGTTACCTGAATTTCAGGCAGCTCTTCTAGTTCTTCATCACGCCAGTAGTCTAAGTGTGTGCCCGCTGTATCATCACGGCGAATGTTAGAGCCATAGAATTGAAAGTGAACCGGCTGGCCTATGATAAGCCCAAACTCACGGTCGTTAACCTCAACGCTAGAGCCTTCTTCCATGCCAAAGGGTGCGACGCACAGCGCTTCCATTGGTGGTGCCATACCTGGAATAGCAGGCATCGCACTTTCAATGCCAACATAATAGCTTGAGGCAATACCACCACGGATCCGAACGCCTTTTCCTTCTCTTACTTGACCGTAATAAGCGGCGCCAGATGCGACGGCCAAATCAAGGTCAGAACCTTGCAGCTGCTTAGCTAGCGGTGCCTTTGCATCGCCCAACCATAGGTTTATCACCTCAAATAGGCGCTCAGAAAGCGCTTCTGCTTTGAGTACGCCACCGTTAAATAGGACGGCGGTGGGTTTGATAAAGTCCGGTTTTTCATTACCAAACATGCCACCGAATACGTTCTGAGTGGAATCGGATTGCTTGGTTAAAAATGCAGCAATGTGGCGAGTTACCCCCGCATCTTGGGCATATGGGAGCCCCATTTGGGTTAATGCACCACGAGAGCGCTGAACTGGATGTTCGTCAATATCAACCACCGGGAAAAAACCATCGACTAGAGATTCTTTGACTTCGCTGGCTGTGAGCTCGGTTTTTAAGGTACTACCAAGTAGCTTAGAGCCACGACTTGGGACGACGATCGGCACGGATTGTAAATCTTGGTCTTTAAGCAGGGCTTCTTTTGCATCACGACAGGCGTGGGTAATGGCTTGGATCTGCCATGGGGCAAGCTCTTTACCTTGCTGAGCAAGTTTCATTTTAAGGCGATAGGCCAACGCAAGATCCATGTTGTCGCCACCGAGCAGAATATGTTCGCCAACAGCGACACGCTCAAGGGTCAAATTACCTTCTTGTTCCGTCACTGCCACTAATGATAAATCGGTGGTGCCGCCACCCACATCGACCACTAGTACAACATCGCCAACATTGAGTTGATTACGCCAGTCATCACCGGTTTTTTCAATCCAGTTATATAGTGCAGCTTGCGGCTCTTCGAGTAACGTTAGGTGTTGGATGCCAAGGTTGCGCGCAGCTTCAGCGGTAAGGTCGCGCGCTGCAGGGTCAAATGACGCAGGCACAGTAATTGTAATATCTTGGTCTACCAACAGGTGTTCGGGGTTTTGATGGTCCCAAGCCTGTTTTAGGTGGGCTAGATACAGCTCAGTTGCTCGCAGCGGGGATATCTTTTCTACTTCTTCAGGACTGCCAGCAGGTAAGAATGCTTCGCGGCGGTTTACTTTAGAATGACATAACCAAGACTTAGCACTTGCAATCAGGCGTAGCGGCGTTTTGCTACCAAGTTTACGTGCCACAGCGCCAACCAATGCCTCTGGCGTTGTAGTCCATGGTAGGCTGCGGGAGCCTTCACCCATTTCATGCTCACTGGCTTGATAAATAAACGAGCCTAACTGATCTAAACTTTCAACTTGTCCCGGAGCGGTTAGTTGCGCAATAGGCATAATATTGACTGGGGCATTTTCAATGTGTTTCTCGGTGTATGAGAGCACGCTATGCGTAGTACCTAAGTCTATACCTAAGATAAATTTTGCAGATTCAGTCATTACAGCTCTACCTCTGCTGGGGCAATGATAGTTGCGTCATAGTTTTCAGAAAGTTTAGGAAGGGTGATGTTATTAACTTTCCAACCTTTATGAATCAAGGTACCCGTGAAAGGAGCGCTGCCTGTTACGTTGCCGACTAAGCGTACCTGCTGGGCATCAAACCCTTCAGGTAGTGTAATTTGAGTTTCTTCTTCTGCATTTTGGATAGGAGTCAGGGTTAAGTACTCATCCAGTACTTTTTTACCACCACTGTGAATCACTCGCGCTGCCGCACCAACTTCTTCGTCGCTAAATGCGCTAACGTCTTCGTTTAGGAAGTCAATTAGGCGCGCTTCTTGCTGCATAAGAGATAGTAGTTGTAGGGCACTGTCAGTGGAGGCTGTTTTCAGTTTGGACTCAACCTCTACAACTTTTTCTACGATTTTTTCAACTTCAACAATCTTTTCGACTTCGACGATTTTCTCAATCGGTTTCTCGACTTCGACGATCTTCTCTACTGGTTTCTCAACGATTTTCTCGACGGTTTTAGGTTTTCTTGCCACTGCAATGGCAAGTAAGGCGATACTTGAAACGGCAAGCCCTGCGTGGAGCATATCAAAGGTTTGGGGTACCGAAGAAAGGTCGATAATCATGATCAGTTCTCATTAGATATAGTAACTGGGTATAAGATGCGGGCGCGATGCACAAATTTCAAGAAAAAAACAGACAAAATCATTTGCTTGGGGGATCTATGCTCAATCAGTTAAACTAACTACAAGATATAAGATGAGATTAAATAGGTTACATGAATTTTAATCGAGTGGTCTGTTTTGACCTAGAAATGTGCTGTTGGAATGTGGACGGCAAGGGCAGTACTGGTGAAATCATCGAAGTGGGCTTAGCTGAGATTGACCTTCCTAAGCAACAGATAGTGAAACGAGCTCAGTACTATGTGAAGCCAGAAGTTGATGAGGTTTCGTTATTTTGTAGCGAGTTAACCGGAATCACCCCGCGTAAGGTAGCAAAACAAGGTCGTGCGCTGAGCAGTGTTATTCAATCTATGGTGAAGAACTTTGGCGGGGTAAATAAAATCTACGCCAGTTGGGGACGAGATGACCTTATATTGATTGAGGAATGTAGAGCCAAAGGTATCGATTTACCATTTGTCGAGTTCATTAATCTGGCTACTTTATATCGAGTTCAGCATCGTTTGAAAGATAAACGGATAGGCCACAGAGCCGCTCAGCAAGCGCTAGGGATTGAGTGGGAAGGGCGTCAGCATTCTGGATATGTTGACGCTTATAACTTGGCGAAACTTGCTTTGCGTATGCTATAGCTAGCTGAGTTCTAAAAATGTTATTTCGGGCTAGCTTCAAGCTTGGCCCGAATAAACTCATGGTGGTCGAGATAGATAAGCTCAGAAACCTTTCTGATAATGGACTCTTCTATAGGGTCTAGCACGCCATCGGCAAATGCTACCACCCACATACTTTTGATGAGATTAAAGCGCTCTGATGGAGCAAGTTCACGCAGCTGAGAAGTAAAGTCGTACAATGAGGCAGATTGTTCAGACTTGTCACGTGCTTGCTGGAGGAGTAGCCTTGCTTCCTCTGATTCTATTTCAAGCAAACTTTTTAGCATGCTGAGTTCAGCCTGCGCTTCTTCATCAGTCAGGGTATGGTCTGCTTTAGACACTTCACACAATAACGCGGCCATCGCAAGTTTTGGCTCAGTTTTGGCATGGCTTGCTAGGTCCTGACCTTCAAGTAACTCTTTAAATAGAGATTGGATCTTATTAAACATCTAACGTAACTCCAAAGAATAATACCCTTTATATGGAGTATGACCCCTATATCTGTCAATGGGTCAATTAAATTTATAGGCATGCAATATTGGAAATCTTAGGTATCACTTTCTCAATGGGCGTTTTTGCAGCCATGGGACTGATTTTTTTAGGGGCATTTGTTCAAACCTCAATTGGCTTTGGATTAGCGATTGTGTCCGCGCCACTGTTGTTTCAGATCTCGGTTGACTATGTGCCGGGGCCGATTGTGTTGGTGGCACTGTTCATCTCAATGCTGAGTTCTTTCAAACACCGTAGCAATATTGCAATTGGTGGTTTGAAGCTTGCCGTATACGGGCGGATACCAGGGTCTATTCTGGGTGGGGCTATTTTGTTGTATGTCTCTCCAGCAACGATTTCGTTTACGCTGGGCATTTTTGTACTGATTGCTGTTGTTATTAGCCTGCTCCCTTTTCGTATCGAGCCAACGCCTAGGCGTATGTTTAGTGCGGGGTTTCTAGCCGGATTTATGGGTACCAGCTCATCGATTGGCGGGCCTCCGATGGCTCTATTATTACAACATCAAGAAGCAAATAATCTGAGAGCCAATCTATCGGCGTTTTTTGTGTTTAGTTCAATTATATCGCTCATTGTTTTGATGTTTATTGGGGCTATGAGTTACAAGCATTTGTTGCTCTCTTTGCCTTTGATTCCAGCTGCATTTTTTGGATATTGGTCAGCAACTAAACTAATGCCTTATATTCCTCGTGTATGGATGCATCGCACTTCTTTATTAATGTGTTCGGTGAGTGGCGTTACCGCAATCTTACATAGTGTGCATTTTTAGAGCGCTTAAGTGCAACTTGTTACTAATAACTTGCACAGTGATATACATCTAAGTCTATAATTCCTATTGAATTTTAATCTCAGGTCACAGACCTTAGTAATTTATCATGAAAGGAATCTATGGATAAATTAACCCCCAGACTATTAAGCCTGTACACGCTATCGGCTTTTTGTAGCCCCGTTTTTGCAGAAGATTCTGACAAACCGCATTTAAAGCAAACTCAGCCAGCTACACAGACACAAAGCGAAATCCCTGAGGCAACTTGGGGGCTTGCAGGTGTTATGCGCAGTGCGTCGGTGCCATATTCTGGAATTGATGAGTTTAGTGACTCTGACCGAGTAAACACTTTCATACCTATGCTCTATTTTGAAAATGAGTATGTCTATGTTAAAGGATTAACCTTAGGTGGCTATCTATATAATCCGGCGCAAAGTGATTGGAACGTATCTGCCTTAACCCGATTGCGCTTTGTTGATATACCAGCGGACTATCAAAACAAGATAGGCGCTGATGCTGCTGATTTTGGCCTGCGCTCGGAGTATTCATACGCCAAACATTGGTATGGATATTCAGAAATCATGTCGGATAAAAGTGGTAACTGGCATGTTAATCTCGGTACGGAAGGGGAATATCAATTTGGCGGCCTACAGCTACAACCGCATGCATCACTTCGCTATAAGAGTAAAGACTTTAACACCCTCTATTATGGTCTTGACCTAGAAAAAGTGGATGCTGGAGTAGATTATTTTGTCGGGGTTAGGGCGAGCTACCATCTGGTATCGAACCTTTATTTATTAGGTGCAGCCAATCTACAGATTTTAGACGGTAGTGCCAAGGATGCCTCGATTATTACCGATTCGTTGCAAAACGATTTTTATGTTGGGATTGGGTTCTTTAATGACCGTGACAAACCGCTAAAAACCGCATTAAGCAATAAACCGTATATCCGCGTTTCTCATGGTTGGGGGACGCCTTCGAATTTGGGGGATATCTTAGGGGGGGATATTGAAGACGATCCGTATGACAGCCAGATAACAACCCTGTTTTATGGCCACCCTTTAACAGATGAGCTGTTTGGTTTGCCATTAGATATCTATTTAACCCCTGGCTTTGGTTGGCACTGGAGTAATGACAACCAAGCATCGAATCAAGAATATATATTGGCAATCAAAGCCTATTACACGATTAGTTGGCCATTTGATTGGCGTCTTGGGGTCGCAGAAGGTATGTCGTATACCACCAAGATAAACTCGCTAGAAAAAGAGGAGTTTAAAGAAAAGGGCTATGAACCAAATAATTTCCTCAACTATTTGGATTTTTCGATAGATGTAAACCTTGGCTCTATGTTCAATGCGCGCTCAATGGATGGCGTATGGTTGGGTTACGCGATACACCACCGCTCCGCTATTTTTGAAAAATCTTCCCAGTATGGGCGGATAAAAGGCGGCTCGAACTACAATACGGTTTATTTGCAGTTTGATTTTTAAATGACAAGGCCTAGCAAACGCTAGGCCTTTTTGTCGCTGCTTGGTTTTGCTAGGTTTTTGTTCTATCTGTATAATTATCCTAGCTGTTATCTCTGGATAGACATCACACTTGCGCCAGTTGTGCTACAATCTCGCCGCAAAAATTAATTCAAGTATCGGAGCCGTTTTGACTCAAGCTCAACCACCTAAAAATGTAAACTCCGCGCATTCCCTAAAAGCGGCGCTTAAAGACTGTATGCTCAGGGATCGTTTTCGTCTCAACAAACGAATCCAAGGCGCAAGCCGAATTAAAAACGAGAATGCTCGCACCGCGGTATTTGATGAGATCGCTTTAGATATTGCAACCTCGATGATGAGGGTTGCACAGCGTCAGCAAAATGTGCCGCTTATCGAATACCCAGAAATATTACCGGTTAGTCAAAAGCGTGAGGATATAGCTAAAGCAATCCTAGAAAATCAGGTTGTGATAGTTGCAGGTGAGACAGGCTCAGGTAAAACCACCCAGTTACCGAAGATTTGCGCTGAGATTGGTCGGGGTAAATTTGGCGTTATTGGGCATACCCAGCCAAGGCGTTTAGCTGCACGTTCGGTTGGCAGTCGGATTGCCGAAGAGATGCACACTCCTTTAGGTGAGTATGTAGGTTATAAGGTACGATTTAACGACAAAATAAGTGATAACACCCAAGTTAAGTTAATGACTGATGGTATTTTATTAGCGGAAATCCAGCATGATAGATACCTAAATCAGTATGACACCATCATTATTGATGAGGCCCATGAGCGCAGTCTAAATATTGACTTTATTTTAGGGTATCTGAAGAATATTCTGCCAAAGCGTCCAGATCTTAAGCTAATTATTACCTCTGCGACCATAGATCCTGAGCGATTTTCAAAGCATTTTCGCAATGCGCCGATTATAGAAGTTTCAGGGCGCACCTATCCGGTAGATACGCGTTATCGTCCACTGTCTGGCGATGATGACGCTGACAGAGACCAGATGGACGGTATCTTTGACGCTGTCGATGAACTGTGTGACGAAGGTCTGGGTGATATCCTTATCTTTATGAATGGTGAACGCGAAATTCGTGATACCGCTGAAGCATTAAGTAAGAGAAAGCTTAAAGAAACCGAAATAGTCCCGCTATACGCGCGTTTGTCTGCCGCAGAGCAAAACCGCATCTTCCAGTCTCATACTGGGCGAAGAATTGTGTTGGCAACTAACGTTGCCGAAACATCATTAACGGTTCCGGGTATTCGTTATGTTATTGACCCAGGAACTGCGCGTATTAGCCGCTATTCATATCGTACTAAGGTACAGAGACTGCCAATTGAGCCTATTTCTCAGGCAAGTGCCAATCAGCGTAAAGGGCGTTGTGGTCGTGTTGCGGAAGGTATCTGTATTCGACTCTATTCAGAAGAGGATTTTTTAAATCGAACTGAATTTACCGACCCTGAAATACTAAGAACCAACCTTGCCTCGGTGATCTTACAGATGACCGCGTTAGGGTTAGGTGATATTGAAGCGTTTCCATTCGTAGAAAAGCCTGATCGCCGTAATATTCAAGATGGTGTGCGCCTTCTAGAAGAGTTGGGCGCTATAAACGCCGCGGCCACTGATCCGCGCAAACGCCTAACAGGAATTGGTCGCAAACTGGCTAGATTGCCTATCGACCCGCGCCTTGCGCGTATGGTTATTGAAGCGCCTAAAATGGGGTGCCTAAAAGAGGTGATGATTATTGCCTCAGCGTTATCAATTCAAGATCCCAGAGAGCGACCTTCTGATAAGCAGCAATCGTCAGATGATAAACACCGACGCTTTTTCGACAAAGAATCGGATTTTATGACCTTTGTTAACTTATGGGATTATGTACAAGAGCAGCAAAAACAGCTATCTAGCAATCAGTTCCGCAGGCAATGTAAGCAAGATTTTCTGAACTACTTGCGAGTGCGTGAGTGGCAAGACCTGTATTTCCAGATCAACGAAGCACTTAAAGATATGGATATTAGGCCAAATCAAAATGCAGCCGATTATCAGTCAATACATTGTGCGCTATTAAGTGGCATGCTGTCGCATGTTGGTATGAAAGACCAAGAAAAGAGTGAATATCAAGGCGCTCGTAATGCCCGTTTTCATATCTTTCCGGCTTCTGGGCAGTTCAAAAAACAGCCTAAGTGGATTATGTCTGCCGAACTGGTCGAGACATCAAAACTTTGGGGGAGGATTGTTGCCAAGATCCAACCTGAATGGATAGAGCCATTAGCAAAACACCTGATCAAGCGTAGCTATAGTGAACCGCACTGGTCTAAAAAACAGGCCGCAGTACAAGCTTTTGAAAGGGTTACACTCTATGGAATCCCAATTATTCCAAAGCGTCAGATAAACTACAGCACGATTGAGCCTGCTTTATGTCGAGAGATATTTATCCGCAGTGCCATGGTTGAAGGTGATTGGGAAACCCGTCATACGTTCTTTAAGCAAAATAGAAAACTGCTTAGAGAGGTAGAAGAGCTAGAACATAAATCTCGCCGCCGAGATATTCTAGTCGATGACGATGAACTGTTTGATTTTTATGATCAGAGAGTATCAACGGATGCCGTTTCAGGGCGCCATTTTGATAGCTGGTGGAAGCAAGAGCTTAAAAGTAATCCAGAGTTACTCAACTTTGAAAAAGCTATGCTGTTTCGTAATGATGCATCGCATGTTACCGACCTCGATTATCCTAACTTCTGGCACCAAGAAGGCTTGAAGTTAAAGCTAAGCTATCAGTTTGAACCGGGGGAGGATAGTGACGGTGTCACTGTGCATCTGCCGTTACCGGTATTAAATCAGGTGACGCCACAAGGCTTTGACTGGCAGATCCCCGGATTGCGCCTTGAATTAGTGGTTAGTCTTATTAAGTCTCTGCCTAAAACATTGCGCCGTAACTTTGTACCTGCGCCCAACTACGCGGATGCATTCTTAGCGAGAGTAACGCCGTTTGAAGCGCCGTTACTAGATAGCTTAGAGAAAGAACTGCGTCGTATGACCGGGGTTGAGGTGCTGCGTGAAGATTGGAAGCTAGAGCAGATACCTGAGCACTTAAAGGTCACTTATCGCGCGGTGGACCATCGTAATCGTAAACTAAAAGAACACCACGATCTGTATGAGCTTAAGGAGAGCCTAAAAGAAAAGGTTCAACAGACACTGTCTAAGGTGGCTGATGATGATATTGAGCGCCAAGATCTAAAAACGTGGAGCTTTGGTGAATTGCCACGCGTATACCAGCAGAAGCGGGGCGGATATCAGGTTAAAGCGTTTCCTGCCATCGTTGATGCTAAACAGAGCGTTGAAATAAAACTATTTGAGACCGAGTACGAACAACAGCAAGCGATGCAAGCGGGTCAGCGCCGCTTGATACTGCTTAACGTGC
This sequence comes from Vibrio gallicus, assembly GCF_024346875.1. NCBI lineage: Bacteria > Pseudomonadati > Pseudomonadota > Gammaproteobacteria > Vibrionales > Vibrionaceae > Vibrio > Vibrio gallicus. The sequence goes on along the minus strand of NZ_AP024871.1, from coordinate 1,286,613 downwards.
CTTCTCCTATTAAGTATCTACACCAAAACCTGCCTAATAAATCTAAACTTGGTTTGTACTTCAACCAATATGGAAAGGTACTAGACTTAATTGATGACTGTATTGCGTGTGGTGTTGATAAATTAATTGAAGAGCATGGCGGTCTTGCTTGGGGGGGAGATGAATTTGAAAGCCTCAAAGAGCATGTTCGAGCCGAGCTTGGTGACACGGTCGTTGAGATTGCTAAACAAGTAGAAACAATTTTGACAACCGCTTTTGGTATTAATAAAAAGCTAAAAGGGCGCGTTGATTTGAGTATGGCATTTGCATTATCTGATATCAAAGCTCAGCTAGAAGGGCTTATTTATCATGGCTTTGCAACCGATTGTGGGTGGAAACGCTTACCCGATATTTTGCGTTATATGCGTGCTATTGAGCGTCGTATGGAGAAACTGCCTATCGACCCTAATAAAGATAGGCTGCAAATACTCAAAATAGAGGCTATTACTAAAGAGTATCAAGAACTTAGGAATAAGATCCCGAAAGGGGTTGTAGTGCCAGAGTCGGTCAAAGAGATCCGTTGGATGCTACAAGAGCTTCGAGTCAGTTATTTTGCACAACAACTTGGGACTCCTTATCCGGTTTCCGATAAACGCATTCGAAATGCGATAGAAAATTGCTAAACCCTAACAACAAATTGTTAGGCAATCCTTCGTTTTATGATGCATAATTTTGCACAATAATAATATACAACAGGAAGTTAGAATGAAATTTGTTAAAACTGCACTGGCTATTGGCCTATTAGCTGCTTCATCATCTGCAATGGCAGATTCATGGCTGTATGCTGGTGGCTCGGTCGGTTCGTCGTCGTTTGATCATGACAACACTTCTACCTTTGGCTTTCACGTAGGTACAGGTATCCTTCCTATCATTGGTTTAGAGGCGGGTTACTGGAACCATGGTAGCTTCAAGGTCAATAATGAAGATTATGATTTCCAATCTTTTTATGCCGCAATGAAACCAAGTGTCGATCTCGGGCCTTTCCATATCTACGGTCGTCTAGGTGCTCACACATATTCAGTTGATGCGCCGGGAACTTACGATGGTAAAGATGATGGCGTAGATATCATGTACGGTGCGGGTGTCGAATATTTCGTTATCGATATGCTATCTGTCGGTGTGGGTTATCAAAACTTTGAGTTTGATAAAACCAATATTGATTCATGGACATTGAACGCAACCTTCCACTTCCTATAAGTGTACATTGCTTAATCAATATGTATTAACCGCCGCAAGGCGGTTTTTTTATAGCGTTTTGAGCGAGAAAACCCAGTGATAAGCTCTGCTGTCGCTGGGATGAATCGCCTAGCCCTGATCTTGAATGTATTTCCTAACAGTTTCAGCACTGGCGTTTCCAACTGAGCAAGCGAAGTAACCATCAGACCAGAATGTTTTCTCCTTCCAGAATTGCCGCTTTAACTTAGGATGCAGTTGCCACACAACTCTAGTTGTGTGTTGCTTAATTCTTCTAACGTGCTGACTTACGGAGTATCGTGGAGAGATAGTCATTAAGATATGTAAATGATCTTGATCTACTTCCATTTGCTCAATTTCGAACTCAGAATTTTGAGAGAGTGACATTAGAGAGTTCTTCATCACCAAGCCTAACCCTCCTTTGAGTAGTTTCTTCCTATATTTAACCACCAAAATGAGATGAATAGCTATTAGAAACTTACAGTGCGAATTTCGTTGATACTCCATACTTGACACCTTTATGTGCTGTATTAATATACAGTATATGAAAAAGACGCTTAGATACAATTTCAGGTTAAAACCTAGCCCATAGCAAGAGTTAAAACTCGTCGAGTTTGGCTCATATGCCCGTGGTTTATGGAACTTCCTGTTGTCTGAGAATCAGCGTCAATACGAAGTCGATAAGACATTTTCTTTCTACAATGAAATGGCTTCGAAGATTAAGGAAATTAAGAAGTTGCCTGAGTTTTCATGGGTTAAAGCACTTGACTCAGGGGCGGCACAGCAAGTCGCCAGAGACCTAGACGCAGCGTTAAAAAATGGAACATCAAAGAAGTCCCACCAACACTTCCCAAAGTTTAAGGTTAGCTATCGAGTTAAGAAGCAACACAATGACAGCTACCGCTCAGTAAATAATAACAACTGCATTAGAGTTGAGAACGGCACTATTACTTTGCCAAAAGTTGGGGCTGTTCCTATTGTCTTGCACCGTAAGTTAGTTAGCTCAATTAAAACAGCGACAGTCCAATACCGACACGGGAAGTGGGAGGTTAGCCTTACACAAGAAGTGGTGTGTGACGAAGCGAAGAAGGTACTAAAAAGCATTGCGGGATACGACATCAACTCAAAGCAAACCGTTGTCGGATCTAATGGTTTAACGGTTGATAACCCGAAATACTTAAAACAAGCAAAGCAGAAACTAACTAGATTACAGCGACAGCTTTCTAGAAAAAAGAAAGGTTCTGCTCGCTGGAAGAAAACAAAATCCCGTCTAAATAATCTTCACGGTTCAATCGCTAGAAAACGAATGGACTTCGCACATAAAACCGCTCATCGGATAGCCAACGAAAGCGATATTGTAGTGTTTGAAGACCTAAATGTGGCGGGTATGCAAAAATTCAACGGCAGGATGATTGCTGACAACATTATGGGGCTTATATCTGACTTAGCGAAATACAAAATTGAGCTGAGAGGTGGTATACATCATGAGATTGGTCGGTTTGAACGCACAACGGGTGTGTGCTCACACTGCGGTCAACATAATAGATTGACGTTGAAAGACAGACATTTCACCTGCATTAGTTGCGGCACTTTTAGTGATCGAGACTATTCCTCTGCAATAGCAGTACAACGGATAGGTGAATCTGATTTAATGGCGAATGGAACTGTCGTCAGGTTGACTAGATCAACCAGCACTCAGCAGAAATCAGGCGTTAAAACGAAAGTCTTTGCATTGGCAAAGTTGTCTTTGGGAGCTGAGGAAACAGAAAAGGCAGTTTGCTTAACTGCCTTAGAAGCTCAGTGATCAGCTATGCTGTCGCTGAGTAGTTCACTATGAGGCTGCTCTGAGTTATGTTGAAGCTATGAGATGAGGTGATATGAAATACCGCATAAAAAGAAAATGGTGGGAAAGGGTACTGTTTAAAGAAGTGTACTGGAACGATAACACTCAACAAAAACAACGAATCCTTAGATTCAGCCGATAAGGCGCTCAATATCAATGAACACTAGGTAAGAGTGATGCCAAGGAACGCTGTAATATGAATAAAATAGTATTTCGAACTTGTGATCATAATAGCCATTATTGGGGATCGGTTGAACGGCTATTTCAAAGTGTATGGCCTGATCTGTTATTGGCGGATACCTACACGCCAGATGTGCAATTACCACCTATTGTTGTTGCTCTACAAGGCAGTGAGGTTATTGGTGGGTTGGCATATTCATGGTTTCAAGAGCCGCATACCAACGCGAGCGTGATTTGGTTGAATGCCGTATTTGTATCACCACAATGGCGTGGTCGAGGGATCGCAAGTGAGTTGATTAATCATGGGGTTCGTCAAGTAGCAAACTCTCCGCAAAGTAGACTGTATGTATATACCAATGTTGCTCAGTTATACCTGTCATTAGGCTGGTCAGTGGTTGATATAGAAAGTGAGCCAAAGCATAGTGTGATGAGTATTGCACTATAGTTTCAAGATATAGTTTCAAAATATAGTTTTAAGATCTAGTTGCTAGAGAAAGCTTGATACGCCGCAGTAATAGGCGTACCAAGCAAATGCATTGCTTAATTGTTATCCGTTATAGGTAGCGACTCATCAAATGCTGTTTGAAATGCTCAGGGTTTAACTCTTCACCCGTCGCCTGTTTAACCAACTCATTGGTAGTAAGTAAGCTGCCTTTACTCCAGATATTGTGTTCTAGCCAGCTGAAGATTGGAGAAAGATCGCCACTGCGAACAGCGCCTTCCACATCGACTGTTTGACTCATTACTGATTTAAATTGAGCTGCGTACATCGCCCCCAACGTATAGCTTGGGAAGTAACCAAAGCTTCCATCAGACCAGTGCATATCCTGCATGCAGCCGTTAGTGAAGTTACCTTCAGTGGAAAGGCCTAGATAGGATTGCATCTTGGCGTTCCAGATTTCAGGTACATCTTTATAGCTAATATCGCCATTGATCAAATCACGCTCAATCTCAAAGCGTAAGATAACGTGCGCGGGATAGGTAAGCTCATCGGCATCAACACGAATAAAGTCCTTCTTAACCTGGGTATAGATATTACTTAGGTTAAGAGGTTCGAAAATTTTAGCGTCATGTTCAGCAAAATGGGTTTTAGATAGGCGGCTTAGGTGTTCGATAAACTCTTGGCTGCGGCCTAATTGCATTTCAAAGAATAAAGACTGAGATTCATGGATACCCATTGAACGCGCTTCGCCTGCAGGCAGTCCGGTTATCGATTTAGGCAATCCTTGCTCGTAGCGAGCATGGCCTGTTTCATGAACAATCCCCATTAATGATTGGGTGAATTCTTGCTCATTGTAGCGAGTGGTCAATCGGACATCTTGGGGCACACCGCCACAGAATGGATGTACACTTTCATCAAGGCGGCCATGTTCAAAATCAAACTGTAGCAGTTTCATAATGTCTAAGCCGAGTGCTTTTTGGCTTTGAGTCGAGAAGGTACCAGTTGGGGCTATGATGGTTTGAGATTTTTGTTTGTCGATTGCCGCATCGATAAGGTTCGGAAGCCAGCTCTTTACATCATCAAATAGGGTTGTTAATTGCGCTTGATTGACCCCAGGTTCATAGAGATCAAGCATGGCGTCATAAGGTGTAGAACCAAGAATGTCGGCGCGTATTTGCGCTTCTTCGATGCTGAGCTCTACAACAGGTTGCCAGTTTTTAGCAAAGCCTTGCCAGTCATTTGCACCGCGTTGAGTACGCCATGCATGCTCACATTTTGAACCGGCCAGTGATTTAGCTTCCACCAGTTTAGCGGGTAGTGCAGTGGAGAGTTGCCAAACGCGACGCATTTCACGAACTTGGGCTGCCTGATTATCGTCTAGATTACTTTGTTGCGCTTGGTCGAACCACTCTTCGAGTTGTGGTGCGGTACTCAGTTTATGAATATGTACCGAAAGCTCAGCCATAGCGTTTGAGCGGGCATCATTGCCTCCGCTTGGCATCATTGCCGAAGCGTCCCAACCACAGATGGCGGCGAGGTGATTAAAATTAGCAATTTGCTGGAAGTGCTGATTTAGATTGTCGAATGCAGACATAATTCTTCCTTGGAACGGGTGAGGTGGTTTAGACTACCAAAATTCTCAATAAAACACAGCTACGCTAGTGAGTTACCCTATGCTTTCCAATTTGCCAGCCTTTATTATCGCAATGTCATTGTTAACCATTACTCCAGGCTTGGACACCTTATTGGTTATAAGAAATACCACACGCGGCGGGATAAGAGATGGTTTGATCACCAGCCTTGGCATATGTTTAGGTTTATACGTACATGCAACATGGTCTGCGATTGGTGTTGCCGCGATAATTAGTCACTCACCTTCGCTATTTGCTGGATTAAAAACTCTAGGTGCGCTTTATCTTGTTTATTTGGGCGTTTGCGGATTAAGGGCTTTGCGCAGCGGAGCTGGTCTAATAGCGAAGGATACCAAGCAACAACAGGTGTCATGGAGGCGTTCGTTAAAGGAGGGCTTTCTTTCCAATGTATTGAATCCTAAAACTGCTATTTTTTATTTGGCTTTCTTGCCTCAATTTATAAACCAGCAGTATTCTATCTGGCTGCAGTCTATGTTATTGGCATCGATTCATTTTGGATTAGCAATGGCATGGCAAGGCGGGCTTGCCATGACTTTGGAAAAAGCAAAGAATTGGCTATCTAATGATAAGATAAATTTCCGTTTACAGTGTGCTACCAGCCTTATGCTATTAGGGTTAGGAATCGAGTTGATAGTTAGCGTTTATTGGGGTAATTGATACTGTTATATTCCGGCTCTTCGATACCCATTTCTTGATTTAATACCCGAGTCAGAGCAAAAAAATAGTTAACCAATAGGTTTGCAAATCTTGGTAGGGTTTCAGGTACTTTTTTGCCAAATTTTTCTACAAGTACCAGTTGCCTAACAACCTTTTTAGATAGGCTTCGACATTGATGTAGGGTAATCACAGGGCCTGTACCACGTGGCAGCACGAAGCGTTTGGCATCGTCTTCCACAATGGCACGAAAATGGTGATACTCATGAGTGAGATCTTGGATGTCTTGCTCAAAGATCCCGTTTTTACCGCGTATTGATCCGTTGAGATGAAATACTTTAGGTTGCAGTGACTCAAGGGACGCTTTTATTTCGCTATTATCTATGTTGGTTAAAGCAAGTCCCACTAGTGTGCATAGCTCATCAGTTAGGATCTCAAAATCACAAAGAGGGCTTTCTTCGAAGATGAAAGGGTAAGCGAGTTCATCGATGTTGCCACTAAATTTCATGAATATTCCTTTGAAAAATCGATAGGTGAATGGCGAGATTAATCAGTAACTTAGTTTTATTGTTCTATAGCATTTGACAGAGTGCCTAGTCAATGCTTCAATCCTGTTCCGTAACTGGTTCTTATTGTACAGGTTTATAAGATGAAGCGCTTTGGATTACTATTAGTTGGGTTATTTTCTTCTGTGGCATGGGCGCACTACCCATTAACAGTAACGGACGGCAATGGTACAGCAGTGACTATCGCTAAAAAGCCGCAACGAATTTCATCTAAGACCTTGTTTAGTGACGAAGTGTTGAACGAACTGGTCGCGTACCAGCGTCTGACTTCAGTCACTAACCTGGTGGACAATCCAAACTTTTCAAACGTCGCTCACCACTATCCAAACGATATCCCACGTATGGATATGAATGTAGAACGTATTCTAGTTAATAAACCTGATGTCGTGTTTGCTGCAAACTGGAGTGACCCTAGTAAGGTTGCGCAATTAAGAGCGGCCGGAATCACGGTGTTTATTTTACCCACTCCCAATACGCTAGATCAGATAGAAGACCTTATTGAGTTAGTCGGTGATATCGTTGGTGAAGAGGATAAAGCAGAGACCATAGTGATAGGGATGCAAGAAAACTTACAGCGCTTTTTAATTCCAGCTCGTAAACCAATACGTGTTATTGATTACAATAATTGGGGAAGCTCAAGTACCAAGCACTCTACGTGGCAACTCATTATAGATGAAGCGGGCTTTAAAAATGCCACCGAATCCTTTGAAGGTGATAAATACGGTCAAACGCCACTCTCTAAAGAGATGCTTATTGCACTTAACCCAGATGTCATGTTTTTACCATCCTGGGTTTATGGGAACGATGAAGCTGCGGACAAATTTCTTGAAAACGTATTAGATGATCCCTCTTTAAAGGGCATCACTGCAATTGAAAAGGGCGATGTTTTTCAAATGCCAGAGTCTCTTAGAGGAACCTATAGCCAATATATTGTGGATTCGATTATATATGTTAACCACGCAGTATTAGGCGAGGCCGCGCCTTAATGATAAGCCGGCGCAGTCAAGCGATAACCCTCATTTTAAGTGGTGCCGCTTTATTTTTTTGTTCACTACTGGCATTGAGTTTAGGGGCTGTTTCTACGCCAATCAGTGACGTGGTGCACTTTTGCGTCATCGCCATTAGTGACAGTTTGCTCAGTGCACAGCAACACTATCCATCACTGTATGCGATTGTATTTCAGATCCGTTTACCACGCGTTGTGGCTGCCATTGTTGCCGGTGGTGCGCTGGCTATTGCTGGGGTATGTACCCAAGGGCTATTTAGAAATCCTCTGGCCAGTCCGGATATTCTTGGGGTGAGTGCGGGTAGTAGCTTTGGCGCCGTGGTAGCAATTAGCTTTGGCTTTGCACTGACTAGCCCCCTAGCTACGCCATTTGCTGCCGCCATTGGCGCGTTGATTTGTGCCTTTTTTGTCTATCTATTGGCAAAGAAGAGTCACGATGGGCAGACCTTGTATCTGATTCTAGCAGGCCTTGCGTTATCTTCGCTGCTCGGCGGGATGACCATGGGAATATTGCTATTTGCTAAGCAATATCAACTCAATCAGTTCGTCTTTTGGACCATGGGTGGGCTTGAGGGGCGCATGTGGCAACATGTGTTGTGGCCACTACCAATTATTCTTATTGTTGCTGGGCTGGCATTATCAAAAGCCCATTGGCTCAACCTATTATCTCTTGGCAATGAAGCCGCGCATGGATTGGGCTTAAATGTGCCCCGAGCGAGGGTCACCTTGCTGATGATCGCAACGCTATTAACCGCTATGTCAATTGCTATTGCCGGCCCTATAGGTTTTATCGGTTTGATGGTTCCCCATTTAGTCCGTTTACTGTTTGGTGCTAATCATAAAACCCTACTACCGATTAGTGCTATGTTTGGCGCTATATTACTCTTGGTGTGTGATTTGGCGGGCCGCTACCTTATTGCTCCATATGAAATTAAAGCAGGGATTATTATTTCAGTGGTAGGTGGTTTATATTTCGTGATGCTGATTGTGAGAGTACAGCAAAAGGGAAGACTAATATGAGTCGTCTTAGTGCTTGCAACGTATCATTTGAACAAAATGAGCGGGTGATCATTGCGCCTTTAGACCTGCAGATTAAGCAGGGAGAGTTGATTGGTATTATTGGTCCAAATGGAGCTGGGAAATCCTCTTTGATTAGGCTGTTGTCTGGCTTTGCATCTCCTACACAAGGAGAAGTTCTACTTGGCACTCGCTCTTTACAACAGATCAAAGGTGAGGAGCGAGCAACAAAAATTGCTTATCTGCCTCAAGTAAGTCGAGTTGAGTTTCCTTACTCTGTGAGTGAAGTCGTTAGCTTAGGTTTGACGCAACATCGCGCATTTACGCGCAATGAAAAAGTAGCAGCGATAAGAGCGAGTTTACAACAATTGGGTATTGTTCATCTTGAACATAGGCAAATAAATGCATTATCTGGCGGAGAGCAGCAGCTAGTGCATATTGCGCGTATTCTGGCACAAGAAACGTCAATTATGCTACTTGATGAGCCTTGCTCAAGTTTAGATATTGGGCATGAAGCGCAATTAATGAATCTACTCGCCTTGCAAGCCAGTCAAGGAAAGTCTATCGCTGTAGCGCTACATAATCTAAATACGGCTGCAGAGTTTTGTAGTCGTCTGGTGTTACTAAATCAAGGAAAGGTTGTGGCCACTGGTGCACCTAAGCAGGTATTAACTAAGCATAATCTTGAAGCGTTATACCCAAATAATGTTGCGGTGACCTATAACTCTCAAACTGGCAATCCAAATATCTTACCCATTAAATTGTAGATTATTAAAAACCCCGATAGAAGCGAGTTCTATCGGGGTTTTTAGTGTTAAGTATCAGCTGACACTATGATGTGGTTGTTTTTGGCGCACGAGGGGTAAAGTTGTCAAAAAACAAGCGCGTTTCTGAAATGACCACCTGACGCAATGCAATAAGACCGATGAGGTTTGGCACTGCCATTAAGCCATTAACAATATCTGCAATTATCCAAATCATATCTAGGTGTAGATAAGCGCCAGAGAAGACTAATGCCAAGAATACCAGCTTGTAAGGTAGGATAGCTTTGGTACCAAATAGATACACGACACAACGTTCACCGTAGTAGTTCCAACCTAAGATGGTGGTAAAGGCAAAGAATAGTAAACCGACCGAGACGAGGATAGGACCAAATGTATCTGCGTTTAAGCCTACTGCAAATGCATGGGTTGTCATCATTGCGCCGGCAAAATCACTCTGCCATGCATCGGTAATGATTAACGCAAGGCCTGTCATAGTACAGATAATCAAGGTATCGAAAAAGGTACCTGTCATTGAGATAAGACCTTGGCGCGCTGCTGAGTCGGTTTTCGCAGCCGCGGCAGCCATAGGCGCGCTACCAAGTCCTGATTCATTAGAGAATACACCACGAGCAATACCGGACTGGATTGCAAGCATGACGCTCGCACCAAAGAAACCACCGGTTGCAGCTGTAGGAGTAAAGGCAGAGACAACAACAAGTTTGATAGCGCCCAATACTTCGCCACTGTTGTTAATTAAGATGGCCAAACATGAAAGCACATAGATAACTGCCATGGTTGGTACAACTTTACCCGCAACGCGTGAGATAGATTTGATACCGCCAAGGGTTACTGCTGCCACGAGTAACGTTAATACGATACCTGCAATAGTGCGATCAGCCCCTAAGGTGAGTTCTGATGCATCTAAGATGGCGTTAACTTGTGGGAAGGTACCTATACCAAATAGCGCGACACCGAGAGCGAAGGTTGCAAAAAGTGTTGCAAGCAAAGGAGATTTTACACCATCACGCAGGTAGTACATTGGTCCGCCAAGCATACCTCCTTTATCATCTGTGGTGCGATATTTAACCGCCAATAGGCATTCAGCGTATTTGGTAGCCATACCAAATAGGGCTGCCAGCCACATCCAGAAAAGAGCGCCAGGTCCACCCAGTTTTATCGCAGTTGCTACACCAACGATGTTACCTGTACCTATGGTTGCAGATAGGGCAGTACATAAAGCGGCAAAGCTTGAAACGTCACCTTGCTTGTTGGCACTGTCGGATTTGCTAAAGACCATCTTTAGGGCAGTAGGTAGATGTTTAAACTGAATAAGTCCAAGACTAAAGGTGAAATAGATACCGGTTCCCACTAGTAGAATGAGTAGTGGTGGTCCCCAGATAAAGCTATCTACAGATTGTAAAAATGAATGAATTGATTGTTGTGAAAGTTGCATGGTTTCCCCTTAAAAAAACAACATAAGGAGAAGAGTGAACACGAGGTCCAGTTAGGCTGGTATTGATCTAAGTGATCTCTCAATACAGTTTGGCTGTGAATTTTTCGCTTTTCACTCCTCTGTCCTTTTGCCTGAGAGTTTCACCCATAATGGGTTTGCTCCTTCGGCGGTCGATTAAACGACACTCTCCAGAGATTCCTCCAACTGCAGTCCTCACTCGTATACATATAATGTATAAACAAGAACCTGAAAGATTTACTTCTTCGGTAGACGCTAAATTGCGTCACTCTCCTGCAGTCTTCATCGGAACTAGCATAAATGCTAGGTGTGTAAGTAACTTACTTACGGCTGCGTAATTTATCACAACGAAAAGTCATTACAAGATGTAAATTGTTGTTTTTTTTCGTCAGTGCATATTGGTGCTTATCAATGTGAATTGCGGACAAATAGAAAATTAATCTTAAAATTGTCGGATTATTATAAACTTAGCTTCTAGTTTAACGTAATATTGATATATATATTATGCACAAGGGATAACATGACCCGATTGATTGCCATTGTAGTACTGATAGCCGTAGCTGTGCTATTTGTAAGATACAATACAAACGAGAAATTACAGCGGTGGGTGGTGATAGGGCTCAGCAGTCTTATTGCACTCTACGCGGTGATACTAATGATTACCGAATTAGCCAGGTAAGTTGGATTTATTTTGAGTACACCTACAGATACAACAGCACTGAAAGTTAAATACGCTTTAGGAGGGGTCGCTATTGGTATAGCGCTTTCAACGGCTGCGGTTTATGCTCATTTTTTCTCGTTAAATGAAGCGCAAATGAGTACACAAACCCAGTTAAAATCTGATATGGAAGTGCTCGATACGCAAAATAAAACCTTGCAGCTTGAGCTCGAGGCCAAATCAAAGAGTGCGCATACTGCCAATACGTCAGTGGATGAACTAAAAACTCAATTGGAAGAGTCTCAAGCTCAGACAGCTCAACAAGCGGAGCAATTAAAAGCACTTAAACAACAGTATAAGCAGGTACAACAACTTCAAGCACAGCAAGCTAAAAAGTTAACATCTAACCAAGCAGAGCTTGTCGCCTTGCAGCAAAAATCCACACAACAAAAGCAAGTACTAGAACAATCGAAGCAGTTTTTTCAAAGTCAGTTAACCTTGCAGCACAAGCAAGTCGAATTAAATAAAGAGCGCGCTAAACTGATCCCCATCCTCAATAAATTGGTACAGCAATGTCAATTATTCAATGAAGGAAAAAGTTGGGATGCAAAATCCGATGCCTGTGACCGGAAACAGAAAGCGTCAGATAAATTAAAGAGAATCGATGAACAGATAGATGCAAACCAAAAGAAGGTTGTCGCTATCGACTCCACGACTGATATGCTGGGATTGTAATATTATCTTGAGCTTTGTAGCTTGAATCCTTAGCATAAGCGCTTTGTTATAACTGAGTTTATTTACCATGACATTTGATGTGTGGTTTTCCCTATTTTTAGTTTGCCTACTTGGGGCAATGTCTCCCGGCCCGAGCCTTGCCACGGTTACTAAACATACCTTGGCAGGGGGGCGTGTTAATGGTCTAGCTACATCATGGGCTCATTCGCTTGGGGTAGGCTTTTATGCCTTAATTACGGTCACAGGTCTTGCGGTTTTACTGCACAAATCAGAGCTTTTGTTCGTACTAATCTCGTGTATCGGCGCACTGTATCTTGCTTATTTAGGCTGGAAATCACTGAGTTCACGGGGGGGGATTGCCAAAACCCTGATCATAGGTAAAGCACAAACTCCGTTACAAGCCGCCAAAGAAGGACTGATGATCTCCCTATTCAATCCTAAAATTGGTCTGTTCTTTATTGCACTGTTTAGCCAATTTATTGCGGCTGGAGAAGGGGTGTCAGGCAAGGTGATCGTTGTCGCCACGCCACTGTTGGTTGATGGGCTATGGTATAGCATTATAACATTTTTATTATCGTCGCCTTTACTGATTGAACGACTGCGTTCACGGGGTAAGTTAATCGATCAGATTTCAGGTGTAATACTTATTATATTAGCGGTTAGAGTGGTATGGCAAAATGTTGGATACTTTGCAAGTTAGGGCTGCCACGGCAACGGATAGCGCACCCTTGCTAAGGCATTGGTTGGCTCTATATCAGATGCATGTGCAACATAGTGGTGGGGAAATTGATCAAAATGAGATTGAGTCACTGCTAAACGATTATCTAACCCATCCAGAAAGTCTGATCTTTGTCGCGATTGAACAACATCAGATCGTAGGGTTTGTAGCAGGGCAGTTGTCGCAGATAGAATCACCACTTCGACCAACCTACACTATAGGAAGCTTAGATCATTGGTACGTTGATGAGGCTCATCGTAAAGGTGGGATTGGTCAGGCTTTATTAGCCAGAATAGAAAAAGGCTTCGTAGATTTTGGCGTCAAACAGGTAATGGTAGAGGTGTGGGCGTTTAATCAGGATGCGCTACGACACTATCAAAAGAAAGGGTATCGAGCGCACATCCATTGTCTACAAAAGCGCCTTATTTAGCTAGAACGTATTTCTCAATAGCTTGACCGACACCAGAGTTATTATTGGTGTCTGTTATCGCATTAGCTAGAGCTTTGGTTGCGTCATCTGCATTTTGCATTGCAACCCCAAGACCTGCATATTTTAACATGTCATGGTCGTTGCCAGCATCACCAATACACATTACTTCACTTTGCTTGATACCAAGATGTTCAGCAAGAGCTTTGACACCAGCACCTTTGTTTCCTTCAGGGTTACCGAACTCTAAAAAGAAAGGTGCACTTCGAACAATACTGAAGTCTTGATACATCTTCGGTGGAAGTGCCGCGATAGCGAGCTCTAAGATTTCTGGTGGGTCAACCAACATTGTTTTCACAATAGGGTGGTCGTCATCCAAATCATCAAAGCTTTGTAGCGTAATATCAAGGCCATTGATGCTTGCTTCATGCTGGGTGTAGTGACTGTCTTTTTCTGCAATTAAGCCCATAATTGAACTAAATGCATGGAAGTTGCAGCCATGTTGTCTGGCAAGCTTAGCCAACTGCTTGGCGTCTTTACCCGTGGTTAAGATTTCGCGAATCACTTCACCTGTACCAAGGTTCATGATTTTTGCTGCGTTATAACACAGCACGTAATCCTGACTACTGTCCATATTGAGTTCAGCCAGATAATCTTGCATCCCTTCATAGGGACGACCTGATGCTAACACCACAGTGACACCTGCAGAGCGCGCTTGCTCAATAGCGCGTTTATTACGTTCAGAGATGACTTTATCGCCGTCTAATAGCGTACCATCCATATCAATAGCAATAAGTTTATACATTTTTACACCGCGATTATTTTACAAACAGCTTAGCGAGTGTCTGCGGCTCGATCTCTTTGCCTTCAAGCTGCGCATTCCAGTTAGTGCCAACTAAAACACCATCTTCAGATAGAGTGATAAGCCAGTCTTCTACAAAGATATCGAGTGGAATTTCTTGTACTTCAAAATCTGACCACTCTTCGACATTGTGAGCTGCAGCATCTTGGCTATTTGACCAAAATGGCATAACTTCACTTTCTTCAAACTCTGTGGAATCAACGGCTAGCCAACCATCTTCGTTTTTTAAACCCCAAACTAGCTTAGTGTTGGTGCATTCTTCGATGAAAAGCTCTAGATTCAGCTCTAGGTTATCGGTTAATTGACTCATACTTTGTATCCTCAGAAGTGATTTATTTCAGTGTATCATGCTTAACCCTTTGAAGCTGAAACAAATAGACATAAAAAAGCCGGGAAAATCCCGGCTTATGTAACGGCATAGGGTGTCTATTTAGGCAGTTTGGTAAATATGGTCCACTGCTTAATAAAATCACCTTTAAAACCAACGACAGTAGCTTCAACTCGGCGGTCTAGTGCTTCAGTTGTCGGATCGTCCGAAGTGCTTTCTTCCTCACCAAAACCTACGATAGCGATGCGGTTTGGGTCTACCCCAAATGAGATGATCTTATCTTGTACCACTATGGCTCGATTACGAGATAATTCTATGTTGTAGGTATTGCTCCCAGGTGTACTCGCAAACCCTTTAAGCTCAACGGAGGTTTCAGGGTATTCCTTGAGAAACTCAGCCATTCCTTCAATCTGGCTGCCAAACACAGGATTTACTTCGGTGGAGTTATTCTGGAACAGTATCTTGAGTGTTTGTTGCTGGGTTACTTCATAATATTCTTCGCATCCATCGTTGCTGACTTCTGCGCCTCGAGGGGTGCCGGGACACTTATCCCTAGCATTGATGACGCCGTCGTTGTCGAAATCGCGCAGATCCGCTTGCTGCTCGGGAAGAGGCGTTTCCATGTATGTTTCAGTATCGTTGGCACAGCCGAAAAGCAATAAGCTCGTCAATGAGATAATTAGGACTTTTTTCATAATTAGTACTCCACCGCTGTATTCCATTCTTCGGGAATATCGACCAGTAAGGATTCAAGCAGGGTGCCGGTTGCGTTCAATATGCGATATTTAGCGTATTGTTCTGCATATAGGGAGTCGACATAGCCTTTGCGCGATTCAAATAATTCGTTTTCTGTATTAAGTAAGTCTAATAGGGTGCGACGGCCAATGCGGTACTGCTTACCATATGCAACAACTGTATCTGATGCGGCATCGACGTGATCCGCAAGAAACTCTTTTTCTTGCAAGGTTAGGTCATGGGCACTCCATGACAAGCGTAACCCTTCTTCAACTGAGCGAAATGCACGGTCGCGCAGATCTTTAGCTTTATTCATCTGATAGGCAGAGCGGTCTTTGTTGGCTGAGTCTACACCGCCATTAAACAGGTTATAACGCATACGCAAGGTGGCATTCATCTCATCACGTCGTCCTGCGACCCCTTCCGCATCGTCAAAATAATCATATCCCGCCTCTACGGTGAAGGTAGGCAGATTTGGACTGTTTGATTGCTTATATTGGAACTTTGCCGCATCTACATCGACTTGGGCGGTCTTGATCACTGGGTGTTTGGTTACCGCCAAGTCAATCGCTTCAGTAATCGTCAATGGTATTTTGGTGTCATCTGCTCTTGGAAATACAAGCCCTTGAGGGGTTTGACCAACCAGACGCGTAAATTGAGTATGTGAATCAAATAGGTTGTTTTGCGCAGCTAATAGGTTTCCGTGCGCTTTGGCAATGCGTGCCTGTACTTGAGACAGGTCTGCGGTGGAACCTATACCTGATTCTGTGCGTTTTTTAATGTCTTGGAAAATCTTTTTATGAGTGGCAAGGTTACTCTCTGATAGGGCAAGGACCTCATACGCTTTTAGTGCATCTAGATAAACCTTAACAACATCTAGGGCTTTATCTGAAGCATCACTTAGTACCTTATAACGCAATGATTCAGCCTCAGCCGCGGTGCGGTCCATATTGTGCAGTGTCCCTGAACCATCCCACAACAACTGGGTCAACTTTATTGAAGCGTCGACAGCGGTGTAGTCGTCATCACGGTTAGTTCGATCTGCTTGATAGTTTTCCCAACCTACGCCTGCAATTAAGTCCACTTTAGGGTAATACTCTCGTACTGCGGCTTTGTTGTCATAAACGTAAGACATGAAGTCATTGTATGAGGCTTTGACTTCAGGGTTAGTTTGCAGCGTGTATGATATCGCTTGCTCTAATGATTGAGCCGATACTGGTGTTGACAATACACTGGCTATCGCAAGCGCTGTTAGCTTGAATTTATTCAAGGTCGTCTCCTGTAATCCTTTACACTGACCTAAACATATAACCCTCTTATTACAAGGCTACATAAAATACTTTCTATAAGTTCATAATAGTTTTGCTATTTTTTTATTTCAACAACAACCTATGCAACTTGGCTAATAAATATTGTAGGAATGACCTATTATTTTAAGGTAGAGTGAACCTATATGTATTGAGCGTGGTATTGAATTATTGACTCAGGGAATGAGTGTCATTTATTCAGGTTATACCTAAGGAGAAAGCATGGAAGGTATCTCATTAGCACAAGACGTTGTATTTGGCGATGGATGGATCATTGTCGACGCTGAAGGCAACCTCAAAATAGTCCCCCCTAATTATCCAACCTCACCAGGTGAAGTCATATTATCTGTAGGTGATGGCCCGATGATTGTCCCTGAGGATGTTGTATCTCAGTTGCGCGTTGACGTAGTTACTGATCTACAGATTCAATCTGTTGATGTCACTGCTAGTGTAGGTCGGGTTATTCAAACATTAAGTGATGATGAAGAAGATATTCAATCACAAGACCGAGATGAAGGTTCAAGCCTCACTACCTCGGCGGCCATACAAAGAGATGGGGCAGAAACCATCGCGCAAACCGTATTCGATACCTTTGGCCTTGATGATGTGCTGATAACCCCACAACAGCAAAGTATTATTTTTCAGTTTATTAGTGAAACAGTTGAGTTAGTTAATACACCTCCTCAAGCAGGCGACGCTATCTTTGAGACCAATGAAGATAGTACGTTTGCTGGTGCAGTCCCAGTTGCAGATGATAGCGATGGAGAGATCGTTGGCTATGAATTGGTTAAAGACGTTGAAAGTGGCAGACTAATTTTTGAATCAGACGGCAGTTTTAGCTTTGATCCCCAAGGGCAGTTTGATGATCTTTCTTCTGGTGATACTAGGGAAGTAAGCTTTGATTACAACGCAGTGGATGACGATGGCGCTTCAAGTGATGTCAAAACCATTACCATAGTTGTTACTGGAGCAAATGATGCGCCAACTATTGAAATTACTCCGCTAACTGTTTACGAAGGTGAGGTTGATGAGAGCGACAGCGTCGCCACGTATGAAACATGGGACAAAGAAGGTGACGCTGTAACTGTAAACTTTACCGGTGAGTCCAATTCGGATGGCTACTACCAGCTGCAAGGCGGCAAGGTAGTGCTGACCGATAAAGGCGCCGAGTGGGTGAATGGCGGCAATGCACTGCCTGAGATTGACCTGACTGTGACTGAGAATAAAGAAGGTGGGCTCTCTGGTAGCGACCAAGGCACGCCTACAGTTGACTTGGTGAATGATGCGCCGAGCATTGACATTGTGGCCGGTAGCGTTACCGAAGACGATGTTGTTGAAGGCAGTGAAGTTGCCACCTACAGCACCTTTGATGAAGAAGGCGATGCGGTCACTGTGAACTTTACCGGTGAGTCCAACTCGGATGGCTACTACCAGCTGCAAGGCGGCAAGGTAGTGCTGACCGATAAAGGCGCAGATTGGGTGAATGGCGGTAATGCACTGCCTGAGATTGACCTGACTGTGACTGAGAATAAAGAAGGTGGGCTCTCTGGTAGCGATCAAGGTACGCCTACAGTTGACTTGGTAAACGATGCGCCGAGCATTGACATTGTGGCCGGTAGCGTTACCGAAGACGATGTTGTTGAAGGCAGTGAAGTTGCCACCTACAGCACCTTTGATGAAGAAGGCGATGCGGTCACTGTGAACTTTACCGGTGAGTCCAACTCGGATGGCTACTACCAGCTGCAAGGCGGCAAGGTAGTGCTGACCGATAAAGGCGCAGATTGGGTGAATGGCGGTAATGCACTGCCTGAGATTGACCTGACTGTGACTGAGAATAAAGAAGGTGGGCTCTCTGGTAGCGATCAAGGTACGCCTACAGTTGACTTGGTAAACGATGCGCCGAGCATTGACATTGTGGCCGGTAGCGTTACCGAAGACGATGTTGTTGAAGGCAGTGAAGTTGCCACCTACAGCACCTTTGATGAAGAAGGCGATGCGGTCACTGTGAACTTTACCGGTGAGTCCAACTCGGATGGCTACTACCAGCTGCAAGGCGGCAAGGTAGTGCTGACCGATAAAGGCGCAGATTGGGTGAATGGCGGTAATGCACTGCCTGAGATTGACCTGACTGTGACTGAGAATAAAGAAGGTGGGCTCTCTGGTAGCGACCAAGGCACGCCTACAGTTGACTTGGTGAATGATACGCCAACGAGCGAATCATTTAATGTGTCGGGGATGGAAGATACTGCTCTAGCATTCAATTGGGCGCAATTTAATACTAGCGATCAAGATACAGCGGATAATGAACTTTCAATCGTAATTACGTCGCTTCCTATAGAAGGGGAATTGCAACTACTCATTGATGGGGTTTGGACATCAGTAGAGACTGGTGATGTTATCTCACAACTTGATATAGCAGCAGGCAATCTTATTTTCATACCAGAGCTTAACGCATCTGGTGATGATGAATTTGATGATGCAGGTTTAGGAGACCAAAAGCAGAGCTATGCGAGTTTTGAATACTCAGTGTCAGATGGCAACTCAGAAAGCAATCAACAGACGGTTACTATAGATATTTCAGCGATAGCTGATGAGCCCAAGCTGTGGGTAGTCAATGAACAAAAAGTCGCATTGATTGATTTCCAAGATGCAGGGCCGTTGCTAGGTGAAAATAGAAACTGGAGCTCAAATATTGATGTTAGCCAAGTACTAGGAGGGAATACTCTTGGTACTTGGTATGCAAATGATGATAACAAGGTAGAGATTGGCCGAGAATCTGTCTATCGCAGTGGTGCGAGTAAAGATAATCTTGTACTAGAGGTTGAAGGAGACCGAGGAGATAACTCTATCTATACCGATCTCAGCGTTGAAGAGGGGCGTTATTATAGCTTCAGTTTTGATGCTGCTGCGCGACGTTGGCAAAATGGCGATAGTGACTTAAATGTAATCTGGGTAAGACTCGACGACCAAGGAAATCCGATTATGGAGGAAGCCGAAACTCTGTATCAATTTAGGCCGAATGATAACTCTTGGGAGCGAGATATTCAGATTACCTTACCTTCAGATACGGAAGGTAACTATCGACTGATTCTTCAATCTACAGATGCAAATAGTTATGGTGCTATTGTCGATAACTTAGTCTTAGAATCATCAGATGCGAAAGGGCTCGAAGGTAGCTTTGTCGACCTTTGGGACCTCGGTGCAGCCTTAACTGATATTGATGATAGTGAAACTCTAAATGTGGTTATGTCTGGGCTACCACAGGGGACAATTATTAAAGATAGTGATGGTAAAGAGCTCGTGGTGGGGGCTGATGGTATTGCTGACGTTACTGATTTAGATCTTGCTAGCTTAAAGGCAAACGTACCAATTGCGGGTGAATATAACGTGACGGTTACTGCAATTAGTACCGAAACGAGTAATGGTGATACAGCCAGTAAATCTATCGAACTGCCATTGATCATCATTGATAATGGTCAAAGCAATCACGCCCCAGAGTTTCTGTCAGGGTCAGACACCCAAGATAGCCCTATAAACGATGATGTGTATGACTTTGGCGTGATTAAAGCCAGTGAGTTTGGTTCAGGAGATATCATCAATACCGTAACGGCGTATGATACGGATAACGATCCACTTTCCTATTCATTTAGTGATGGCAGTTTAAGTTATGGGGTGTTCGATATTGACCCAGATACAGGGGAGATCTCCCTAAATACGGACTTACGCGATAGTGATTCAGGAGTGCATCAGCTAGCCCTTAAAGTCTCAGATCCCAGTGGAGAGGTGGATGAGGCTAGTGTCAATATAGAGCTTTCTACAGAAAATGATGCGGCGTGGGGATTGACACCCAAGTCTTTGGTATCGGTGATTGAAGGCCAAGATGCTAACAAAGCAATTGCGGTTAAACTATTAGAAGGCGGTAAGGTTGTAATTCGAGATGGTGGTAGTCTTATCTTTACCTTTGTCACCGCTGCGGCGACTGCAACCGCGTCATCTGACGACTACGGCATTAGGTTGGAAACTACGTCTGATTACATAGCCTCTTCTTACGCAACGGATAGCGGTCATGTGGTAACGGTGACTAATATTTCTGGCGCGGACAAAACGGTTCGACCGGGGAATTCTGATGGTGATTTGATCTCGATTATTATCGAGGCCAATGTTGACGCTGATAACGAAGGTATTGAGACCTTTACCGCACAGTTAGTGGATGTGAATATCGGTGCTCCGAAAGGATCGCAAGATGAGGTTAATATCCAAATCGAAGATGCTCTCAATGTAGATAGCCTCATGCTAGATGTGGGACAAACTCAACAACTGTTAGCACAACTCGGTGATGATGTCCTCACTGGTAGTGAGCAATCTGATACGTTTATTTGGACCGAAGTTGCATTAGATAGCGGTACTGACATTGTAACTAATTTCTCTGTAGGTGAAGATTTACTGAACTTTGATGAGCTATTAAATGCCACTGATAGTTCAGATCTAGATGAACTGCTTTCTAATGTTGAAGTGTCAGTTACTGAGCAAGATATTGCCCTAGAAATTGAGCATCAAACAGGCACTCAAACCATTATTATCCAAGATGTTAGGGGGCAATTTGGTGACAGTATCAGTGATGGCGGTGTGTTTGATTCGAGTGAACTGTTAAACCAGCTGATAGTTAAGAGTGAATAAATGAATAAGGCTCGCGATTGCGAGCCTTATATTATATTTATAGTACTTTGGCAGCAAAGCCTTTGAGGTATAAGCCTTCAGGGTAGGCGCTATCTATGATGTGGTCTTGGGCTTGAGTGAAGCTTTCAACAAACTTCACTTCACGTCCTGCATCAAGTGCGGCGTCAGCAATTATCTTTTGAAAGAGGTTGCTTTCCATTAACCCAGAACAAGAATAGGTAAGAAGGGTACCACCAGGTTTAAGGATCTGCATCGCTAGCATATTGAGGTCTTTATAACCGCGGGCTCCACTGGTGAGGTTGGATTTAGAGCTCACCATCTTTGGTGGATCCATTATCACAACATCGAACTTGGTTTTTTGGTCACGATATTCACGTAATATTTTAAACACATCTGCGTTTAAAAACACCGCTTGTTTGGGAGCAAATCCATTAATTTCTGAGTTCTGTTTTGCGATATCCAGTGCCGGTTGTGAAACATCGATATTGATGACCCGCTCTGCACCACCTTTTTGAGCGTATAACCCAAAACCACCCGTATAGCTAAAGCAATTGAGAACTTGTTTGCCTTTGACGTATTTCATTGACTGTAAGCGACTGTCACGCTGGTCGAGATAGAAGCCAGTTTTATGCCCAGACAAGATATCAACTTGGATTTTTATACCATTTTCTTCAATGATAATCGGTTCGGTTGGGGCATTACCATGTAGCACGCCAGTGGTTTCTTGCAAACCTTCTTTTTTACGCACTGCCACATCTGAGCGCTCGTAAACTGTGCACTCAGGGAAGCATTCAATCAGCGCATCAACGATATTCTGTTTATGAAACTCTGAACCAGCACTTAGAAATTGGCATACTAGGTAATCTTGATACTTATCGATAGTCACGCCTGGCATGGAATCGGATTCAGCAGCAATCAGACGGTAACCCGTTAATCCACCTTGTTCAATAAACGCTTCTCGAATTAAAATAGCACTTTTAATACGAGAAACAAAGAAGGCTTTGTCGATATTTTGTTTAGTAAAGGTCCAAACTCGAGCTCGGATTTGGGAATTAGGTGAATAAGCCGCTTTAGCAAGCCACTGCCCGTTATTTGCATATACATCAACGGTTTCTCCTAACTCGGGTTCGCCTTTGACGCTGTCGATTCCGCGAGAAAATATCCACGGATGACGACGACGAACGGATTTGTCACGTCCTTTAGCTAGGGTAATTGATGCACTCATATTGGGTCTCGATAGGAAATTTTGTGTCATTG